>JACRMR010000003.1:0-300000 GCA_016214895.1 candidate division KSB1 bacterium | reverse complement strand
GAACGCGATCATCGACGATCTGCTCAGCCTGTCGCGCATCGAACAAGAGGGGAATCGCGGTGACCTGCAGCGCGCACCCGGCAGCCTCGGAGCGATCGCGGCGGCGGCCATCTCGCATCTCTCCCGCAAGGCCGCCGAACATGGGGTTACGATTGAGCTGGTCTGCCCGGCCGATGTCCTGGCGCCCGTAAATGCGCTGCTGATTGAGCAGGCCATCGCCAACCTGCTCGACAACGCCATCAAATACAGTGGACGCGACCAATTGGTGACCGTCGCGATTTCGAGTCTTAAAGACCGCGCGGTGATTCGCGTGCGCGACCGCGGTGTCGGGATTCCGGCCGATCATCTTTCGCGAATCTTCGAACGCTTCTACCGCGTGGACAAAGCGCGCAGCCGGCAACTCGGCGGTACCGGACTCGGACTGGCCATCGTGAAGCATATCGTCCAGGTCCATGCCGGAAAGATCAGCGTGCGGTCCGAGGCCGGCGCCGGCAGCGAGTTCTCAATCGAATTGCCGGCAAGCTGAGCCCGCGGCGTCCCACGACTTGTTCGTCACCAAAGAGGCATAGCGGCCTCTTTTCTCATTTGAGGGCAATTCCTTACTCTCTTCTAACACGATGTTCACAATACGGTCGTTTATTTGAAACCTGATCGTCACCATTCAGTAACGCGGATCGCTTCAGGAGTCGTCATGCATCTCAGATTGCGCCGTTGTATCGCTTTGGTCGCTTCACTGTGGCTCGTAACGCTTGTCCGAGCCGAGGCGCCGAAACCGTGGTCGGACCGGATCACCCTCTCAGGCGACTTTCGCTATCGTCATGAGAGCATCACGGAACACGCGAAACCTGACCGCCATCGCCATCGGTTGCGGGTCCGGTTCGCGACCATGGCCACGATCAACGAGCGCCTTGAAGCAAGCCTGCGCCTCGCCAGCGGGAAAGGCGAGCCGGTTTCAACCAATCAGGACTTGGGCGGAGGGTCTGGACAGAAGGGAATTTGGATTGACCGCGCCTTCCTTGAAATGCATCCGGCGCCGAAAATCTCGCTGTTCGCGGGAAAGTTCGGGGTGCCCTTGGAATCCACAGACCTGATCTGGGATACTGACTTGAATCTCGAAGGAGCCGCCGGGCGCTGGAAGGGCGATCCCAAGCAGTCCGGCCTGCTGGCTACCGCCGGCGGATTCTGGCTAACGGAATCCGCTACCCAGCCGGATCAGGGGCTGCTGCTGGCCCAGACGGGCTACCGAATCGTGCGCGGTCCGCGCACGGCGGTCCTTGCCCTCGCTTACGCCGATTACCAAAATCTGAAGCACCATGCCATCATCGGCGGTGCGCGCGGAAACCGTGTGGCTGGCAGCGGATCCAGTGCGGTTTACGTGTCGGACTTCAATCTCGCCGAACTCTCTTTCGCGGGAACGCGGACGTGGTCAAAATCGACCCTGTCGCTCCTCGGCGAGTACGTCGTGAACATGGCCGCGTCCGAAAGCAACTCCGCGCGGGTCGGTGCCCTGGCGGGGGTCACCTATAAGCGAAAGCTGTCGGGATGGGATTGGGACGTGGGTTACCACTACCGCCGACTGGCGAAAGACGCGGCGGTTGGTGAGTTCGCCGACTCCGATTTCATCGGAGGAGGTACAAACGGCTCGGGGCATTCCGTTACGGGGACCATCTGGCCGATGGCCAATACCCTATGCCGTGTACGTTACCTGTTGAATCGCATCGATCCGTTTGATAACGGCGCTGATCGTGCCTATGGGCGTCTGATGGCTGACATCGAAGTCAAGTTCTGAACGTCTGTTCCTAACCTGATCTTAACATGGAACTCGTAAATTCTCACTCTACCGTAAGAAAGGACTCCCCGCTCATGAAACGGACGGCATTCCTCGCCGTAGCGCTCCTCACCACGCTCCTCCTCTGCGTATCCTGTTCACGCAAAGAGGCAGGTCAAGCCAGCACCAGCATTCAGATCAAAGGCAGCGACACCATGGTCAACTTGGTGGCCGCCTTTGCCGAAGACTACATGAAGGCGAACAAGCAAATCGACATTTCCGTGACCGGCGGCGGTTCCGGCACCGGCATCAGCGCCCTGATCAACGGCACGACCGATATCTGCGCTGCGTCACGTTCCTTCAAGGATAATGAGCGCGAGCAGGCGAAGCAGCGCGGCGTGAATCCCGTCGAACTCAGCGTGGGCATGGATGGTCTGGCGGTCATGGTCAACCCGGCGAATCCGATTTCTGAACTCGCGCTCGAACAAATCAAGCAGATCTACACGGGCGGGTACACGCGATGGAGTGATGTGGGCGGACCCGACCAGCCGATTGTCGTGCTGTCGCGCGAAAGCAACTCAGGCACCTATGTCTATTTTCAGGAACATGTCCTCAACAAAGCCGATTTCGCCGCCACCGTGCGTTTGATGCCGTCCACCGGCGCGATCGTGCAGGCCCTCAGAGACGACAAGTGGGCGATCGGCTACGGCGGCGTCGCTTACGGCGAAAACTCACAGATCAAGATTTTAAACGTCAAGTCCACGCCGGACGCCGCGGCCGTCTTTCCCAGCGAAGCCGCCGTGCACGATGGCAGCTATCCGATCGCCCGGCCGCTGTTCTACTATACCAATGGCCAGCCCACCGGCGAACTGAAGAAATTCGTCGATTGGTGTCTCTCGCCGGCCGGCCAGAAGATCGTCGTCGAGTCCGGCTATATGACCGTGAAGAAGAGCTGATTCTGAATTGGAAACGAGCGCTGCCCATCATCGACCGGCAGGCGCCTCCGGCAAATTCGCTGCGGGTGAATCGTGAGTCCACTCTGGCAGGATAAAGCAGTCAAGATCATCTTACAATCGGCAGCAGCGATGTCCGTGCTCATCGTGCTGCTGATTTTTGTGTTTCTCGGAAGGGAATCCGCGCCATTTGTCACGGAGCCCGGCGCACAGGAGCTGCTGGGATCGCGCTGGAATCCGGTGTCCTTCGAAAAAGAGCTGTTCGGCATCATCCCGTTGTTCACCGGATCGCTGCTGGTCACGCTGCTCGCGACGATCATGGCTGTGCCCTTCGGGGTCTGTGCCGCCATCTACATCGCCGAAGTTGCCACGCCCACCGAGCGCGAATTCTTCAAGCCGTTCGTGGAAATGCTGGCGGGAATCCCCTCCGTCGTGCTGGGATTCTTCGGCCTGATTGTCGTCGCCCCGCTCGTCAAATCGGCCTTCGGACTCCAAACCGGTCTCACCGCGCTGACCGGAGCGCTCTTGCTCGCGCTCATGGCGATACCGACGATCATTACGATTTCCGAGGACGCGATCCGCTCGGTTCCGCATTCCTATAAAGAAGCGTCGCTCGCGCTCGGAGCCAGCCGGATCCAGACCATCTTCAAAGTTACGGTCCCCGCCGCCTTGTCCGGCATCATCGCCGCGATCATGCTCGGCATCGGCCGGGTCATCGGCGAAACGATGACCGTCATGATGGTGACCGGTAACGCCGCGATCCTCACCGCCAATCCGCTCGCGTCCGTGCGGACGCTGACCGCAACGGTCGCCGCGGAAATGGGCGAAGTGCCGTTCGGCAGCCATCACTACCGCGCGCTGTTTTGTATCGGTGTGGTATTACTGCTCATGACGTTTGTGTTGAACGTCATCGCGCAACGGGTCCTGAAGCGATATCGGATCGGCTAATGCCAAACCTGCACTTCAAAGAACTCCGCGGCTTCTGGCTGCTCCGCCTCTTCACCTACGCGGTCGTAGCCGTCATCGCATACATCATCCTCGACATCGTTATCCGCGGCGCGGGAGTGCTGTCCGCTGAGTTCCTGTTCGGATACCCGCGGCGCAGCGGTGCCGAAGGCGGGATCTTCCCGGTCATTATCGGCACGCTCTATCTCGTCATTGGCACCGTGGCCATCGCGCTTCCGCTGGGGATGGCCGGAGCGGTTTACCTGACCGAATATGCCACACAGGGTCGGCTGAATACCCTGATCCGAGTGGCGATCTCGACGCTGGCCGGGATTCCGTCCATCGTCTTCGGGCTGTTCGGGCTGGGTCTGTTCGTGATCTTCCTCGGCTTTGGCGCTTCCATTCTATCCGGCGCGTTGACGCTCGCCTGCATGATCTTGCCCACCATTATTGTCGCCAGCGAAGAATCGCTGAAAGCCGTCCCGCGCTCCCTGCGAGAGGCCAGCCTCGCCCTGGGCGCCACCCAGTGGCAGACCATTTGGCGCAATGTGCTGCCCTACGCCATGCCCGGAATGCTGACCGGATCGATCCTCGGGGTCGGCCGGGCCGCCGGGGAAACCGCCCCGATTCTGCTCACCGTCGCCGCCTTCTTCCTGCCCAGACTGCCGAATTCCATCTTCGATCAGGTCATGGCCCTGCCGTACCACCTCTACATCCTCGCCACGCAGCTCCCCGACGTGGACAAGGTCAGGCCGATGCAATACGGGACGGCGCTGGTGCTGCTGATTCTGGTGCTGGGTCTTAATCTGGTCGCCATCTTCCTCCGCATGCACTTCCGAAAGAAATACCGTTGGTGAGCAGCACTTCCGCAGCGAATCCCGTGATGGTCCACGTGCACGACCTCAACTTCTTCTACGGCGCGGTGCAGGCGCTGTACGGCGTGTCGATGGACATCGAAGCCGCCCGCGTCACGGCGCTCATCGGTCCCTCAGGCTGTGGCAAGTCCACCTTTCTGCGCACGCTCAACCGCATGAACGATATCATCCCCGGAACCCGTCTCGAAGGCCGGATTCTGATCGACGGCGATGATATCTACCGACCGGATGCCGATGTGTTCGCGCTGCGTCGCAAGGTCGGAATGGTCTTTCAGAAATCCAACCCCTTCCCGAAGTCCATCTTCGAGAACGTCGCCTATGGACCCCGGCTGGAAGGGATCAAGGACCGTTCCCAGCTTTCGGACATCGTCCGGCGAAGCCTGACCCGCGCCGCGCTCTGGGACGAGGTTAAGGATCGGCTCGAAACCAATGCCGTCTCTCTCTCCGGCGGACAACAGCAACGACTCTGCATCGCCCGGGCACTGGCTGTCGATCCGGAGGTCCTGTTAATGGACGAGCCCGCGTCAGCCCTCGATCCGCGCTCAACGGCCCGTATCGAGGACCTGATCGCCGAACTGCGCGGAGACTATACGATTGTCATCGTGACCCACAATATGCAGCAGGCTGCGCGCGTCTCTGACTATACGGCCTTCTTCTACGAAGGCAAACTGATCGAGCTGGGCCTGACCAAGATGATCTTCACCAAGCCCGCCGTGCAGCAGACCGAGGACTATATTACGGGCCGATTCGGCTGATTCCGGCGGGACCCCGGCGGGCGCTCGCGCGTTAAAATGTCAGGATGTTCCGCGGGGCTGTCATTAAATTTGCACCTCACGCGCGAGGCGTTGCCCGGGAGCGGCCGCCTCATTTCTCTCTCCACTGTCCAAACCCGTCTTGCCATGGCTGTCCATCTCCAAAAGGACCTCGAGAAACTAAAAAAGATCACCCTCGAGGTCGGTACCATCGTCGAGGAGTCGATTTCGCGCTCCGTCACCGCGCTGACCAGCCGAAACCGCGCGCTGGCCGAACAGGTCATTGCCGGTGACTTGGAGATCGATCGCCGCGAAGTGCAGCTCGAAGAGGAGTGCCTGAAAATCCTCGCCCTCCATCAACCGGTGGCCAAGGACCTGCGGTTCGTCGTGGCTGTGCTCAAGATGAACAACGACCTCGAACGGATGGGCGACTATGCGGCGAACGTCGCCGAGCGCTCCGTCGCACTCTCGATGTACCCGGACATCCGGCTGCCCGACGAAGTCGCCACGATGGCCGAGAAGGTTGTGAACATGGTCCGGAAGTCGCTCGATTGCGTCGTCGAGGGCGACTCGAGTCTGGCCAGCGCCGTTTGCGCGTCTGATGACGAGGTCGATGCGCTGCACCGGGGCCTGTTCGTGTCGATTCAGCAGTATATCAAGCAGGATGTTTCCCAGCTTGAGCCGTGGATCCAACTGCTCTCCGTCATTCGCTATCTGGAGCGAATCGCCGACCTCGCCACGAACATCGCGCAGGATGTGATATACATGGTCGAGGGATCCGTGGTACGACACCGGCATCTCGCGCGCTGAAAACTTCGCACTCGAGCTTAGACCTGCAGCCCCCGCCCCGGCGGGGGCTGTTGTTTATCACTGGCGACTGACCATAGAGAGAGAAAGGCCGGAGCATTGCGCTCCGGCCTTTCAGTTTCAGCCGCCAGCCGGCCCACGCGGGCCAACTGGATTGTCTCGATCGAACTACGGAGTCGAGATCGTCAACGTGTACGTACCCGAACTGGTACCGTAACCGTCCACGACAATCAACACCCGCTGACCCGCGGTCAACGACAGGTTGTTGATCTGCGACTGCAGACCCACGGAATCGTCGTTACCACAGAGGTAGTCGGTCGGATTGACCGGCTCGGTCGGGCAGGTGTACGTGTAGATCAGCAAGCAGGTATCAAACGTCGAACCTGCCAGCGAAATCGTGTACGTCGCCGTCGCCGGAGCCGTCCAGTCATACGCCCCATCCGGACCCGCACATGACGTGGTTTCTGAATAGAAGCCCAGCCAGCATGCCGGAGCCGCAGCACCCAGACCCACCGCCGTGTAGTCGTTCGCCATCAGCAGCGTATTGTTCGTCACCGTGATCGGTAACGCGCCGGAGAGCGCCGTTCCCGGGCACCGTTCTTCAGCCTGCGGAGGCGGAGGCGGCGGCGGAACGAAACAGTACTTGCGGACCACGTTGTAGAAACGGGTCTTCGGAACACCAGGCGTGCTCGGAAGCACCGACAGCGGACGCACGTCCACGTACTTACGGAGGAACGAGTTGCCCGTTACCGAAGCACCCAGCACGGTCTCAACCGCAACCCACGGAGCGGACGGCGGATCTACCGTCGGATACGCGCCGTCGGCCGAATAGATGATGACCGAGTCGATCATCAACGAATCCGGCACCGACCACGTCAACAACAGCGAGTCCGGCGGATTGCTCGGGTTCGCGTTGAAGCGGTGGTTGTACGGCAACGCCGTCAGGTCGTAGATGTCGGGGCACGGCGTACCGCACGGCGAGCATTCCACGAACAAGTCGTATTCCTTCGCACAGAACGGTCCCGTCCAATCCTGCGTTGAGACGAACACGATGTACGTGCCGGCGGCGATACAGCCGGTGGTCAGCGTGTACGGCACGCACGGGGCGGTCGAGAAGGCCGGACCCGCCACGATGCCAAACGACGTACAGTAGTCGCCCGCCAACAGGTACGTAAACATCAGGCCCCATTCCGGATTCACCGTGATGTTCAGACTGTCGGAGTCGGCCAGCGTGATCTGATACCAGTCGGTATCACGGTTGGCGCCGGCATTGTAAACCGCGATGCGGCCCGCCACGTGCTCGCCACAGGCGATCGCGCCGTAGGTCGGCACCAGATTGTTGCAGCCACCGTCCGGATCATCATCCGGGAAGGTCGGTGACGTGAAGTCTTCAAACGCTTCCGGAGTGCCCGCACTCACCACATCACACGGCACGCAAGGATCGCAGACCGCCGTGATGTTGTAGTCGGAACACAGCGTCGGGAAGTTCGTCGGCAGAATCACCACGAAGTAAGTTCCCGCCGGGACACACTGGCTGACGACCGTCAAGGTCGAGCACGCCACCTGCGAACCGCTGCCAATCGACGCCGAAGCCGGACAGCCGCCGCACGTCGTGTCGATGATCGTGATCGAGAACGCACGCTCCGCCTGAGCCGTCACGGTAATCGTGCCCGCCGTGGCCAAGTTCACCGCGTACCAGTCGGTGTCGCGGATCGTGTCGTTCGCCACGATATTGCCACAGTAGGTCGTGCCGCAAGCGAGGTTCAACGCGAGGAACGGGGTGTAGTTACAGCCACCGTCCACCACGTCAATCGTCGGATCGCAAGCTTCGCCTTCGATCAGAGCTCCACCGGCGCAAGCCACCGAGCACGGCAGGCACTCAAAGACCTGCAGCGTGTACGCCGACAACGCCGCCGCATTCCAATCCTCAACCGACAAGTAATAGACGCCCTGCGTCAACGCGATGCAGGTAATCTCCGAGAGGTTCACGCCGTCGCACGGACTGCCGTCCGCATCCATCAGCGACGTGCCGCAGCAGGTCGTGCTGAGACGAATGTAGGAATCCCACGTGGCCGGCAGCGTCGGGCAGAGCGTAAAGGTCCACTCGCCGTCGTTCGGAATCGTGATTTCCCACGTCTCATCCGGACCCGCGGTCAGGTTACACGTGTTCGTCGTCGAGGTGCCCGGCGACGCCTGCGTGAACGGTGCCGTCGCCAAGTAGAGCGGCGCGCACGGAGCAGGCTGCGAGACCACGAGGGTCCAGGTCGAGCACACACCGGCCGAGAACGGCTCGATGTCAACGTAGTACGTCCCGGCCGCGAGCGCCAGGCTCGGAATCAGGGAGAGACCCACGCCGAACTCGGGGCAGGCGTCGTCATCCTGAGCCAGCACCGTTCCACCGCAGCAAGCGGTGGTCACATACATGTACGAATCCCAGTTCGTCACCGGGTCACACAGACTGAACGTCCAGTTTCCGGCCGTCGGGATCGTCACAGCAACCGTGACATCTTCGCCAGCACGCAGATTGCAATTGTCACCCGCGCCGCAGGTCGATCCGCTGATCGAACCCGGAGCAGCCAGCGTAAGGTCCGGAACGCACGGTGCGCACGGAGCCGAACAGGTCAACGTCACACGGTATTCAGCCGGCGTCGCATAACCCGTAAAGACGTTCGGCGACACAAAGGCCGCGTACGTCCCCGCCGCGAGGCAGATCGACGTCGCCACCGTCGTCGAGCAAAGGTTCGCATTCGATGCGCTTGCCACAAAGGCCGGACCGGCGCACGGGCTGACGTTGTTCACGATGCCCACCAGAACCGGGAACTCCGCACGGGCGCTGACGCGAACGGTACAGGGAGCCGCGATCGTGAACATGTACCAGTCGGTGTCGCGATACTGCAGGCCGCCCGGAGTGAGATAGGTGAAGCCCGTGCCACACACTGTCTCGCCACAGTTGATGTTCTGGAACAACGGCGTGCCGCTCGAGTTGTTGCAACCACCGTTGCAATCCGTGGCCTGGGTCGTGCTATCCGGACCCTGAGCCGCACACTCGATCACATCGCCACCCTGGCACGTGATCACGCACGGAGTCAATTCCGTGATGTTCAGGACGTAAGCACCCGAACTGGTGGCGTAACCATCGACGATGACGAAATACGTCGTGCCGGCGGTCAGCGCCAGCGTCAACTGCGACTGGAGGCCGCAGAAGTCGTCGTTGCAGCCATTCTGAACCGTACCCGGGCAGGCGCCGCTGCTGCGAACTTCAAGCCGCGAATCGTAGGAGCTGCCGCACATCGAAAGAATGTACTGCGTCGTCGTCGTCGGCGTGAATTCGTAGATGACGTCCGGCGACGTGTTGGCGCCGCAGGTCGTGTAGTTGTTCACGTAACCAACCGTTGTGCCGGAATCGCTGTAGGGCACCGACGGAATTACCGTTCCCGGGCAGGCATCGACACCCTGGTCGAGACTGCGACGGTTCCGCTGATTCTCCGGACGGAGCGCGTAAAGTTCGCCTAAGCGAAGCTTCACATCCATCGGCACGACCGCATCCTGATCAGAGGCGGACGGAGAATACAGCTGTGCTTCCAATTCGGCGATCTGAAGCTCAAGGGCCGACACGTCCAACTTGGGCGTCTCGACCGAGACCGGATTCACCTGAGCACGCTGCGCCTGACGCGCACGCATCTCATCCAAATTCTCCACCTTGTTGCCAACAGAAACCGGGGTCGTGGCATCCAAGGCCGCGTCGCCGGTCAACCGCTGATACTTCTCAGCGACACTGCCAGCCACCACCGTATGCGAGGTCTTGTTCACCTTCGCACTCAGCACCGCCGCTCCTAAGCCACAACAAAGCAGACCCAGGAACACATACCATAGCATTTTCTTGGTCATCTCTTCACCTCTCCTTAAAGTGAGTTAGCAGATTGCCCAAACTGCCTTATCTTGCAAGCAAAACCACGAAAATCGCACAGCTGACCCGTGACGACATCCAGTGCGCATTTCATGCATCCGCCGGATGGTTCAAGTCGGGCTAAATATAACGCCACACTGACAGTTTGTCAACGACTTACGCAACCCTTTGCTCACTTTTACCAAAAATGTCCGAACACAATTTTAACCTCTGTTATTAATGCACCTGCGAACCAAAATATCCACCGCCCGAATAGACGCATGCGAAGCTAATTCCATGATTTGCAAGGCAGGATTTTCTGCCCACCCCCAGTGACCCACCGGAAAAGAGAGGCCATCCATGCGCCAAAGCGAAGCTCCGCCGGTTTGCAGGACCCTGTGAATACCCTTGACGCTTTACTGGGGAACCCGACTAAACTATGATGAATTATGAAAACATGTGAGCCGTTGACCCCGCAGTCAACGGCTCACGCTCCCTCCAGCCAGTAAACTCTTTCTATTTCATAGTCATACGACCGGGAATCTGACGGACCTGCTCGCACGTGGCCCGAATCGCCTCGGCCAATTCCGCGGCAAACAAGCTCAAATCCAACGGCCGGTCCGAAAGCACCTTCGCGACATATCCGACCGGCTCCCAATCCGGATGACCCGGACCCGGACCCATCGCCTCGGGCAGCCCCGACACAATCACCACCGGAACCGTGCTGCGAAGACGCAACCGGGTAATCATCTCCGAACCGCTCATGCCCGGCATATCCAGGTCGAGCGTAATCAGGTCCGGGCGGAGCTGGTCCGCCAGCCCCAGGCCTTCGGCACCATCGTGGGCCGTGCCCACCACTTCGTACTCGCCTTGTTCCTCGAGAATCAGCGAGATCATTTTGCAAATGAACGGGGAGTCGTCAACGACAAGTACGCGAATCGGCAAGGGTCTGATCGGGTTGATGGTCGGTCCGGGAAATACTGTCGAATCCGTCGTGCGCTCGCCCGCTACTCTGTCGCCATGCGAATGAAGTCCCGTGCGCGCTCGATGTTTTCCTGCAGGTCGGCGGCGAAACCGGAAACGTCGATCGCGATGAGCTCCGGATGCTGTTCCGCAAGAATATTCCAGGCCGGACTGAGCGCGATCCGCTCCGTCAACCGCGCCCGCTGACTCTCACTGCCGAGCATCGCGGTCGTGAACAGGTTCGCCATGTGAACCACCGCCGTCAACGTCCGCGAGTCCGGCGACAGCGTGGGCTGGTGATGATAACGAATACATTCGGTAATCGCCGGCGGAAGCGCCCAGGCCTCCGCAAGCCAGGCTCCGATCTCCGCGTGATCCACCCCCAGCACCCGTCGCTCCGCCTCCGCCGTACTGAGGCCTTCCGCCGAAGCGACCCGCAGCGATTCCATGAACTCCGAGTGAAAATGCTGGTCCAACACGATCTTCCCCACGTCGTGCAACAAACCCGCGGTAAACTCCACCCCGTGCAGGCGCAAGTGCAACCGCGACGCGATGACCCGCGCGATCTCACCGGTCCCCGCCGAATGCTCCCAGAACGCGTTGCGGTCAAAACCGGCTTCACCGCGACCCGGAAAGGCGCGCAACACCGAGATACAGGTCACCAGATTGTTGATCTCGCGCATGCCCAGCACCACCAACGCCATATTCAGGGACTCAATCCGGCGCGGCATGCCATAGAACGCGCTGTTCGCCACGCGCAGAATCTTCGCGGTCAGCGGCGGATCATTCCGAATGATCCGCACAATGTCCGACATCCCCGTCAACGGACTCGTCGCCAGCCGGCTTACCTCAATCGCGATCGTCGGAAGGGTCGGCAGATCGCCCGAGGACAAGATTCGATGCTGAATCTCACTTCGTCGCGCCGGATCGCTGGACGCTAGCAGGTCCACGAGTTCGGGCGCCGCGCTCAAATTGGTAGAATTCGTTGTCACGTAATTCCCATTCTGTACGAGCGATTCCGTCGCTCAGTTCATAGCATCTTGTATCAATCGACTCACGTCCGGAAGCAACAGCGTCCGACCGTGATAACCCGCCGTGGCCTGAATGTACGATCCAATCGGCGCCTTCAAGCTCCCATCCACGCCCGCCAGTGATCGCGGCTCGAGCCGCACGACCTCGGCAACGCGATCGACCGCGATCCCCACCGGACCACCCGGCTGATTGACGGCGACCACCCAGCTCGAGAAATTCGTGGTGGCCGCTTCGGGCAAGTCGGCAAATCGCCGCAAGTTCACCACCGGAATTCGCTGATCGGACACCTGGATCTCGCCGTCGATGTTCACTGAAAGATCAGGCAAGGGGATCAGAGGTAACCCATGATAGATCCCATAGACATCGTCAACGTCCAGTGCGTACTGATGGCCACAAAAGTAAAACGTCACAAGCTGAAGATCACCTCGGCCCGTTCCCACGCCAAATCCCGCTGCCGCAAAAGTTGTGTTCATTGCCGTAAGTCGTTACTGCGTCTTAAGTTTCTTCTCAAGCCCTGCGAGAAGGCGTAACGCGATCCGATTCGGAGTCGATTTGCCGTTCTCCCATCGGTTCACCGTGGAGAACGTTACTCCAATCAGATGGGCAAAATCTTCCTGCGTAAGCTGGAGTCGCTGGCGAAGCGTGCGGATGCGCTCCGCGTCCATTCTCTGTTGTTCCAAGGGGTCATTCTCCCGAAGGTGACTAAGCTAATCGGTTCATCGCCTAATCCTATAGCAAGCTCCGTGCCCTCCCGCAATGGATTCGATTGGGCGTTCCTGCGGAAGCCATCCTCCCACCACATCAAATGCCCGCCGAACCTGCCGACGCGAGCCGCGTTGGCGAGCTCATGCAAGGTAACTCTAACCAAATAACAAGCATAGATGACAGGTCCTGCCGACGATGACTCCATCGTACTGACCAAATGTTCAGCTACTCCCATGGTTCGTCGTTGTGCCTCGAATGTCAATCCTGACCCGGCAGTCCAAAATATCACCATTTTCGTCCCGCGTGCCCTCCAACTGTTGCCTCGGCCTGACTCCCCACTTATATTGTCTCTTATGAATCCGGTGCGGCGAGGACGGCGTCGATTGAGATCTCTAATATCATGACTTTGTTTGATTTACTTCCCGCGGAGGAAAAGTGAAACGCTTTGGAATGAAGGTTTTGGCTCGGTCGGTGATCCTCTTGTCCATGCTAATTGGCTCCGGTGCCTCGGCGATGGACTTCAAAATGACTGTGGACGGTGAAACAAACTACTTTGACCTACGCCTCGACCGAATCGCCGTCGGGTTTGCCAATAACGCCTCTACAAGTGTTCGCGACCAACTGCTCGCGGCGTTGCCGGGAATCGGCTTTCCGGCCGTTGATCGCGTCGAAGAAGTTCAACAAATGACCGTCGTCAGGCTTGCCAGCGGGGCCACGGAGGCCGACGTGCTGGCCCTGCTCGCCGCGGTCGAGGCCATCGATGCCGTGGAGTGGGCCGCGCCCATCCTCATTTACGACGGTCTCGAACACATTCCCGGGCCACGCCTGTTTGTGAAGTTCGGACTGCATGTCAGCGACGATGCGGCGCGCTCGACGCTCGATCGCTTCGGGCTGTCCGTGGTCAAGACCTGCGATGAATGGGCCGACAATGCCTACTATGTTGCGCGGGCTAAAGGTACGGCTTGGACCGCCCTGGACATCTGCGAGCAATTGGCCGCCGAATCCGAAGTCGAGTGGGCCGAGCCGGATTTCATCCGCCAAGCGCGGTTGACGACCAATGACACCTTCTATGCCAATCAGTGGTTCTTGAATCAGGCCAGCGATGCGGACATCGATGCGCCCGAGGCCTGGACGTACACCACGGGAACCACCACCGTATCGGTGAGCATCTGCGACGTCGGCGTGCAGATTGCCCATCCCGATCTGAACGATCACATCTTGCCGGGATATGACTCCGAGACCGGCGACAGCGATCCCAGCCCCACCGGCAGCGACGGCCACGGGACCTGTTGTGCCGGTCTGGCTTCCGCCGAAACCAATAACAGCCTCGGCGTGGCCGGTGTCGGCTACAACTGCAAGATTCGCGGCGCGAAGATGGGCCACATTTCGGGCGGCTTCATCATCACCACCGACGCACAGATCGTCAATTGCATTAACTTCTCGCGCGACTCGTCCAAGGTCATGTCCAATTCATGGGGCGGTGGTTCGTCCTCCAGCGCGATCAATACCGCGCTCGCGAACGCGCAGACCGCCGGACTCGTCATTCTCGTGTCGTCGGGAAACAGCAACGGCGTGGTCCAGTATCCCGCGACGCAATCGACGGTGATTGCCGTCGGGGCTACGAACGTGATCGATGACCGCTGCACGCCGACAGACTGGGGCTTTGGCCAGGGTTCCTGCTTCGGCGCACAGCTGGACGTAGTCGCGCCGGGAAATGATCAGTACACGACCGATATGACCGGCGCAAACGGCTATGCTTCCGGAGACTACTACAGCGCGTTCGGTGGCACGTCCGGCGCTTGCCCCGTGGCGGCGGGTGTTTGCGCATTAATCCGTTCCGTCGATCCCTCCCTGACTTCCGCGCAGGTTCAGACCATTCTGCAGACTACGGCCGATGACCTCGTCGGCGCGGCAGGCGAAGACGTGGCCGGGTGGGACCAGTACATGGGCTGGGGCCGTGTCAATGCCAATGATGCGGTTCGTTACGTCTATCAGGCACCCCTGAATCTGGCCGCTACCACCGGACAACCGACGGTGCCGCTCACGTGGAATGCGCCGTGGCGCGCCGTGATTCGTTACAACGTTTATCGCTCAGCGACCGGACAGTTCGGCGCCTACGATTCGATCGGCAATGCGGTCGTGACCAACTACAACGATGCCGCGGTCGTCAGCGGCACGCCGTACTGGTACAAACTGAAAGCCGTGTACACGAACGGACAAAGTGATTACTCCAACGCGGTGACCGCGACTCCGCTGATCACGTACAATCCGCCGCAGAACCTGCTCGCGGAGGGTGGATTCGACGCGCAGGTTCCGGTAAGCTGGCAAACACCGGTCAGCGGATCTCCGATCCGCTACGACATCTACCGTTCCACCACCGGTCAGGCCGGAGCTTATTCGCTGCAGGCCGGAGTCACGGCGCCGGCGCTGAATTGGGTGGATCCCGCGGTCACTAACGGCAGCATCTACTGGTATAAGGCCAAGGCCGTTTACACCGGCAACTTTGAAAGCGTCTATTCGAACGCGGACTCGGCCATGCCCGTGGCGCCGCCGAATACGCCGCCCGCGCTCTGGCACCATGCGCTCGATGATTTCGCGCCGGGTTCCGGCACGGTCACCGCGCTCGCCAGCGACGACGGCAGCGTGGCGTCGGTCAAAATGTTCTATCGCGCGGCAGGCGCCGGTCTGTTTGATTCGCTGGCCCTGATCGCGACCGGCAACCCGCAAGAATACTCCGCGAGTCTCGCCGCGTTCGGATTCGGACCTTATGAGTATTACGTGCGCGCCCTCGACAACCTCGGTCTCGGCTCGACGGTCCCGTCTGCCGCCCCGGCCGAGTGGTACACGTTTGACGTGTACGATCTGTGTCCGGCGGAACTTGGTTACGACGACGGATCACCGGAGGTGTACAATTACGCTCCCAGCCCCGGCACCGGCATGCTCTGGGCGGTGAAATTCGGACCGGTCGCTCCGCCCTACGTACTCTGCGGAGCGCGCTTCGCCGCGGCCAAGACCAAGCCCGATACCGCGCACACGCCGGTCTATTTCGCGGTCTATCTCGCTGACGGCGTGGGCGGACTGCCCGGAACGCTCGTGCAGGACGGAATCACCGGCTCCATCGGCAATGACGTCGGCGGCTTCGGCGCCGGAATCCAATGGGCGCAAATCGTGATTCGCGATGACCTGTTCAGTCCCGTGCAGATTAACGCCAGCGAATTCTATGTCGCGGTCGGGAATACCGCGGCGAACAAATTCGAATCTTTCGCGCACGACCAGTCGGTGCCGAACAACCATCGCAGCTTCTTCTATTCCAACTGCGACACGGCCTGGTACAGCGAGGACGAGATCAATGACAATGCGCGTCCCGGAAATCGGCTGATCCGCGCGCAGGGTTTCAGTCTGATCGCGCCAAACGTCGTGATCTCGCGCAGCGGAAACGACATTCGCCTCGATTGGAGCAATGTCGGCGCCGATAGCTACAATATCTACAGCGCAACCACCGAGAACGGCGCCTTCACGACGTTCGAAGGTTCGAGCGCGACGACAACGTTCCTCGACCTCAACGCCGTCAGCAGCGGGACCATGCTGTTCTATCAGGTACGAGCGGTCGCCAACTGATCACCCCGATTTCGCGCAAAAACGAAGCGGCACCCATGCGGGCGCCGCTTCTGTTTTCAGACTATTGGCGAGCCTGGCTATCCGGCCAGCAGCCCGAGCCGTTGCAGACCGAGGATCGCGACCCCCGATAAGCTCTCGCCCGCAATGAAGCCCGATGCGATGGCGATCGTGAAGCGCTCATGCCACTCCGGGGTCGCCTTCTCCAAAACCCACGCGATCAACGCCCCGAGAAACATCGAAAAGCTCGTGTAGGCCGGAATCGTCATCGCGATGCCCAAGGCCGACGGACTCGGAGTGTAGGGCTTGATCTTCGGAAACAACTTCTCCGCCACGACGATCACGATGCCCGCCGTCAGCGCCACGAAGATCGCGATGATCGCGCTGCGCGGCAACGTACTCAGACCCTGCGCAAGCACCCGCGCCACACCGGCCCAGATGAGCGCCGCCGGAGCCGGGAACTGCGCGTCGCCCAGTTTCGTCGCGTCCGGAACCATCAGGTAATAGGCCGGCACCGAGAACGCCGCACCGGCAAACACGCCGAATAGCTGCGCGATAAACTGCTTGCGCGGATTCGCCCCGACCATGTGACCCACTTTGAGACTGCCGATCGTGTCCGCACAACTGGCCGCCGCGCCCGCCGTGATATTGGCCGTCATCAGGTTCGTCGTCATGTTCCCCGGCGACAACACCCCATAGAGCAGCTGGGTGACCTTGCCCATCGCGCCGATCGGATTGATCGAGGTCTCCGCCGCCGCGCGCGCCGCGACCGCCGCCAGGAAGAACGTCAACACCACCGCGATAATGGCCATGTACCAGTGGATCGAGAACAGCGCCATCTGCATGATCACGCAAAAGGTCCCCGTTACCAGGAACCCCGGCAGAAACCACGTCATCGGCAGTTCAAGATGATCCATCGGTCCGGCTTTGTGATGGCCGTCCTTTTTCCGCAACGCCGCGCCCAGGCCGGCGAAGGTACGCGCCATCGTGCGCCATTGAAACGCCAGCGCCAACAAGCCGCCCACCACGAGAATCGTCGCGCCCGGCCAAAGCGTCCAGGCCACGATATTGCGGAAACTGCCGACATTTTGCGTCCGCGACTGCCCGGGCGCGAACCCCAGCGCTTTCACGGTCGTGCTGTCCTGATGCTCCGCCAGCGCCAGCCGCGATTCCCACGTCCGCGCCTTCGACGCTTCGAGGAACAACACCTGCTTGCCGAGATTCTTGTTGATCGTGTCCCGCGCACTGATTACCCCGTGAAATGGATTGGGACTGCCGTCAACCAACTTCGGCGAATTCAGATCGCTCTCCAGCTCCGATAATTTGCTGTAGGCAACGTTCGCCGGCCAGACG
The DNA here is from genome assembly GCA_016214895.1 of candidate division KSB1 bacterium. Classification (NCBI taxonomy): domain Bacteria; kingdom Pseudomonadati; species Candidatus Zhuqueibacterota bacterium. Next base: position 282,346 of record JACRMR010000003.1, on the reverse strand, counting down.
TAACGCAGGGTGTCCAGCTTGCTCCCGTACTTCAACTCGGGAGCGACATTCGCCTCTTCCACCACCACCGTTAGCGACTGTCCCGCGACAGCGATGTAAGGAAACTCCATCGCCTGCGCCGCTTGCACGGCCGGCGGCGCGTGGAGAATGATCTTGTCATTGATCAGCGTCGGTCCCAGCACGGCGTAGTTCAGCAGCAGCCCCCCCAACATGCTGAGCCCGACTTTCATCCCGAAGATCGCGCCAATCCCCAGAAAGATCAAGCTCGGCTCAAAGCTCAAGGTCAGCTTGCTCAAACTCACGCGCGCTACCGAGACCGGCAGATTCAGCAGCCCCGGAATCACGCCGAAGCCGTCGCGCATGAAGGCCAGCACGATGCCCGTGCCGCCCGCCAAACCCAGCGCCTTCGCCTTCTTCACCGCTTCGTCCCCCGTCGAGTACATCGCTTTGATCGTCTCGCCCGTCGGGATATTGCCGGGGAACTTCAACTTCTCTTCCTGAATATACTGCCGCTTGAACGGGATCGCCATGAACAAGCCCAACAGCAACATCGACAGCAACCAGAGCGAGAGCTGCCAGGCGATGAAGGTCTTGCCTGTCGTGATCGTGAGCGCGGGAACCGCGTTCACCAATCCCGCGGACGAGATCCAGCTCGCCGCCACCGCCACCGTCATCATCTGCGTACTTTCCATCATCCCAAACGGTCGCTTAACGGCCTTCATCAGCTCCAGCGACTTGAACAACGCAAAAATGATGATGATCGCCGCGATGTCAACGCCCAGTCCCCAACCGGACTTCAACCCGACATACACATTCGAGACGGACATGACCCCGCCCAGCAGCATGCCGGAGATCACCGCGCGAACCGTATTCTGCGGTTCCTTGTCGCCGCGATAGACCTGTTCGACCCATTCGCGATCTTCTTGTTCGGCTGTCTTGGGGGTATCCAGATTTTTGGACTCTGTCATACGCAGAACTCCGGAAGGATGAAAGGAGGGAGGATGTGAGCGGAGAGATTACGCAACGGGGCCGACACTGAACCCCGGGCCGGGAGAGGGTCAGCCCTAACGATCGGAATAGGCGAAGGGCGCGCTGACATTCGCGCGCAGCGGAAACAACCAGGCGTCGCTCAGTTTCACGGGCAGCACGGTTTCGACCGGCCACGGATTCTGATAGCGCGGCAGGCCATCCAGCGAATCCGCGATCAGCGAATACGAGTGCACCAGCTGCGTTGACAGCGTTTCCAACCGCGGCACCAGAGGTTCCCGCTCAAAATGCAGCACGACGTCGCACGGCGACCCCAGCTTCGCCGCCAGTGCGCGCACGAGCACCGCGGCTTCCAGGGCGTTGCCGTAGCCCGTCTCAATCACCCGCGACGGACGCCGTAACGTCAGATTGAAATCCCGGTGCCCGGTGTACACCACCGGCCGCACATGATGCGAGACCCAGCCCCGCACAAGGTCAACCATCCCGACCCCGGCACGGGCCGCGCGCTTGTCGCGGATCAAACTCGGCGGAAGCTCCAGTGAATCGGCGCTGACCGCGTCGATCCACGAAATCAGCGTGTCACGCAAAATTGTCCAATCGTCCAGCGAACTCCACTCCATCCGCGGTGTCCGGTGCGGGAAGCGGGTCAAACTGTCCACGGGAATCGGCGGCATCTCGCCCACGATCCACGTCGCATAGTTCGTGTCGATCCGCGGCTCGGAAGCGTCACTCAATAACACATAGTTCGTCGTGTCTCCGATCGGAACTTTCGCGAGATACGAGCGCAAGATTACCGGCTCCGTCCCGCGCAATACGAGTTCGCCGGACTCCCACGGGATCAAGGGCTCCTTCGTGATGATGCGATAGCCCAGCTCCACGATCGATCCCGGTCTGAGTTCCGGCAACTGCACGCGCAACTCGCGAAACTCCGCGAAATCCGGGGCATCCTGGAGCGCGTCAACGGGAAGATCCCGAATTCCCTCAAACACGTCCGCATCGTCCGTCTCACCTGTCGGTCGGAAGACCGTCGCGGTACGAAACTCGAGGGAGTCCCGGCCCGCCACATAGGGCACGCGAAACGTCGCATATTTGCGGGCCACGCTGCTGTCGGCGATGTAACGCAATTGGTAGAACTGCTCCGCCTGAATGCCCGTCGAGCCCATCCAATGTCGCTGGTCTTCGTAAAGCAGCACCGACGAGGACTGTGGATACGCCGAAACACGGGTCAGCGGAGTCTTGGCGGCTTCCGGCAAATTCGAATAGTCAGCCCAAACCGCGGCGACCAATACCAGAACAAAAAAAGCCAGGCTGCTGGACAGCCGAATCTTACTGAACATACGTTCGGAGCGCGCACGGCGCGAGGGTCGTTGCATCGGGGCTAAGGTAATGATCTTTTTCGATGAAGGCAAGGTTTACGCGTGGTCGAGTTCAACCAGGTTCCGCTCATTTCGACCGAACCGATCTCGCAACCGGCACGCTCGGCACGGCGATCACCCGTCAAGCGGCTGACTCGCGTCCGGTCTCCTTCTTGCAAAGATAGTGTCAAGATGTTGACGGAACTGTTGACCGCCGACCGCGACCCAATCGGAGGAAGTTGAGATGGACAACCGCGTCTGGGTATTGCTCGCCCTCGCGACGCTGATGATGATGGGCCTCTGGGCGTCGAGCGGCCTGCAGGATCGTGCTCACGAAAGCCAACTGCGAGTGCTGCACAACGTCATGGATGAAATGGATCGCGATATGGGGACCTACGATTCGGCGGCGGCGCGAAACACACCTGTCTTCGAGCGCATGCGGCAAAACATCGACCTCGCTAACCGTCACGCCCTGCGGAATCGTCAGCTGCTCGACAGCCTGAGTCGCGAATGTAAACGCGAGTTCGGAATGCCGGAAGATATGAACGTGGACGCGCCGCCGATCACGATGGCGGAACGGTAAGCTCCGCGATGACCCGCGGGTCGGTTTCAGTCGCCCGCAACCGGCTCAGCAACCTCGACGATCCGCTCGTGTTGACCCGGCCCGCCGCCCACACGGCAGGTGCGCGCACCAACCCGTCCGGATGGTGCAGCAGTGGTTCCAACGCCTCCAACGCGGATTCCGTACGCCAGTTTCCCAGTGCGATCGCGACATTCCGCAACAGCATCCGGTGCGATGCACGGAGCACGGCCGTGTGCTGAAATCGCTCCAAATAATCCGCTTCGCCAAGCCCCGCCAAGTCAGACAGCTGCGGGGCTTTTCGCTCCAACCCGGAGTAGTACGCCGGCTCCGATGTGAACTGCGAGAACCGCTCGTTCCACGGACAGCAGTCCTGACAATCATCACAACCAAACACGTGATTGCCCATCAGCGAACGCAGCTCGCGCGGGATTACACCGCGATACTCAATGGTCAAGTACGATATGCAGAGCCGCGAATCCAGTACGTACTCCGCCGGAAAAGCGTGCGTCGGACAGGTTTCGATACAGCGCGTGCAGCTCCCGCAGCCCGGCATGCGGTTGGCGGAGGCCGCAGGAAGCTCGAGCGTCGTCAGAATCTCGCCGATGAATCCCAGCGAGCCGGCCCGCGGCGAAATCAGCATGGTGTTCTTCCCGACAAAGCCGAATCCCGCGCGTTCGGCGTGATCGCGCTCCGCCAGCGGTCCGCGATCCACGTAGCTCAGACAACGCGCCCCGTCCATGCGGTCTTCGATCCAGCCGGCCAGCGATCGCACCTTTTGCCAGAAGACCTCGTGATAGTCGGCGCCCCAGGCGTAAGCGGCAATCAGCCCGCGCGACGGATCGTTCCGGATTTCCGCCGGCAGACGGCCCGTGTAGTAGCTCTCACCGAGGCTGATGATCGTCCGCGCACCCGGCAGAAGGCGCCGCGGGTCGCTCCGCCGCCGTTCCTGCCGATTCAAGTAGGTCATCGTGCCTGCCATGCCCGCGGCCAGCCAGCGACGGAACTGCTCGTGCCGGGACGGCGGAGCGGCAGGCGCAAACCCCACCCGGCCGATCCCGAGCCGGGTCGCCTCCTCGACAATCCGGGCTTTCGCTTCAGGCGCGGGAATCATCGGCATAGTTGTAAATGTCCGAAATTTGTACTATCATTGCCGCACTGCACTTCTCGACCGTCCCGGAACGGCGCGGTGCTATCTCTGCCAGCCACGCTGTATCATTTAACCCCACGAAATGTCACCGCTTCCACCCTATCACATTCCATCACAAGTTCCGCAAGGACTCCGGTACTACGATATCGTCGCCGGACTGTTCGTCGCCGTCCTCCTTGTTTCCAATATCTCCGCCACCAAACTCGTCGAACTGTGGGGGTTTCCGTTCGATGCCGGCACCATTCTGTTCCCGCTCAGCTACATCTTCGGCGACATCCTGACCGAAGTTTACGGCTATGGCCGCGCCCGCCGCGTGATCTGGCTGGGATTCCTCGCCAATGCGCTCGCCGCGATCACGTTCGGGATCGTGGCCAAGCTCCCGCCGGCGGGAATCTGGGACGGCCAAGCCGCGTTCGAAGCGATCCTGGGCGTCGTGCCGCGCATCGTCGCCGCAAGTTTCATCGCCTACCTCTGTGGCGAGTTCATCAATTCGTACGTCCTGGCGCGGCTTAAGATCGCCACCCGCGGACGATGGCTCTGGACGCGGACGATCTCTTCGACCCTCGCGGGTGAAGCCGTCGATACGCTGCTGTTCGTCGTGATCGCCTTCGGTGGCACCATTCCCGCCGCCGACCTCTGGCTGATGATCGCTTTCAACTACATGTTCAAGTGCGGAACCGAAATCCTGTTCACGCCGGTGACCTATGTGGTCGTCGGATTCCTCAAGCGATACGAACGGGTGGACGTCTTTGACATCGGCACCTCCTTCAATCCCTTCCTGTTCTTCCGCGCCGCGCCACGTACCGCCTGATCACAATATATCCTTCCGCGCGCGATTTTACAAGTACCTGCCGTGGCCACTGAACGTGTCATGTCGTTCTGGGATCATCTCGATGAGCTGCGGCGGCGCCTCTTACGCTCGTTCGGGATCGTACTGCTCGGCGCCGTCGCCGGATTCTACCTCGCGCCGCGCGCCACGGATTTCCTGATCGCACCGTTTCGGGATCAGGTCAGAGGCTCGCTGGCCCTGCTCGCGCCGTCCGACGGTTTCGTCATTCAGGTCAAAGTCGCGATCCTGCTCGGAGTGCTGCTCGCCATGCCGCTCGTGGCCTGGCAGCTGTACGGCTTCATCGGTCCGGCCCTACGCAAACGCGAGAAGCTGTGGCTGTTCCCCGTCGTGTTGATCGCTACGATCCTCTTCAGCGGCGGCATCATCTTCGCCTGGGCGATTCTGCCGACCGCCCTCGAGTTCCTCGGCTCGTTCGCCGAAATGGGCGGTGTGCAAAACATCTGGTCGCTGAAGAGCTACATCAGCCTCGTCCTATTCCTCCTGCTCGCCTTCGGCGTCATCTTCCAACTCCCGCTCGTGATCGGCATCCTGATCGCCACCGGACTTGTGCCGTCCGGCGTATTCAGGAAGTACCGCCGCTACGCGATTGTCGGAATCTTCATCATCAGCGCGTTCGCCACGCCAACAACGGACTGGCTCACCATGACGCTGATGGCCGCCCCCTTGATTGTCCTCTACGAAGTCTCGATCTGGGTCGGCGTCGCTATCGAACATCGCCGCGCACGGCAAAAAGCCCTCGCCGCCCGCCCCGCGTAGCCCGCGCGAATCCGCTCCGCAAAATCCGAAATGCAAAGCCGCGACCGATCAAGTCGCGGCTTTGCCGTAAAGGTGGTGCGCCGCGAGGGCATACGGCGCACCTGGGCAAGAGACCGCCCCGGGCGAGGGCGGCTCCTCTCTGCTACTTGATCAAATGAATCTTCCGCGCCTCCACGAACTCCTCCGTACTCATGCGCACGAAGTAAATGCCCGATGACAGACCCGACGCGTCCCATGTCACGCGCCGCGAGCCCGCCTCTTCCGTGCCCTCCACCAGCCGCTGCACTTCCCGACCCAACATGTCATAGACCACGATGCTTACTTCCGCCGCCCGCGGCAAGTCATAACGCAGCGTCGTCTGAAGATTGAACGGATTCGGATAAGCCGCGTGCAGCGCGTAAGCCTGCGGCACCGCTACTCCGCCCGATCCCGCCGCGAGGGCGAGGATCGTAAAGTCCGCGTCGCTCGTGTCATGCAGGGCAAGATCGCTCGCGGCCAGCACTACCAGCCGGCAGCCGGTGGCCGCCGGACCGGAGACGGTCCAGATCTCGCTGGAATCATTCTCCGTATCCAGAAACAGCGTGTCCAGCCTGAAGACCGGATCGCCGCGCCACAATGCGATCGCAACTCCGCCGCCGAAGCCCTCGCCGATCCAGCGCAATCGAATCTCCTGATTCTGATCGAGCGGCTCGCCGCCATTCGGTGCCACCACGAGCACACGCGGCTCGCGAATCTGAATCGGCACATCCGTCGTATCTTCGAGACTCGGGAATTCCGGATCGCGAAGTCGTAGTGCCGCCAACTCCGATGCCGGTCCCGTGACGGTCCAGAGGAACGAATCCACATCAAGCGTCGCCAATTCCAGCCACGGCTCCGCGCGGTCCACCCGCGAAAGCTCCAGCGTCAGCGGACCTGCATAGTCAGAACGCGTCCAGCGAATCCAGTGCTGCTCACCGACATACCACGGCGATCCGCTTTCCACCAGCAGGTCAACCTCCGGAACCACAACCCAGCGCGCAATGCTGACGACGCTGACCGCCGGATCGTCAACAGCCGTCAGGCGGAAACGCACAGAGTCCGCCGCGGAAGCCGAAACGTCCCAAGTCCACGCCGAATCAGAAATGGAGTCCGCCAGCGTCGTCCATTCCGCTGCGCCTGACTGCCGCTCGATTCGCAGGGCACTGGCTCCATTCGTCCAGCTCCAAGTAAGCGTTCGCTGGGTTCCCACCGTGTCCACCCCGAATTCCACAGGCCACGTGAAACTCACGATCGGACGCGGCGGCAGAATCGTGAAGCCGCGAGTGGTATCCGCCAGGGACGGCTCGTCCGTCGCCACGGCCAGGAAGCGCGCGGCCGGAGCAGCCGGACCGGTGACAATCCAGCGATACACACCACCGGCGACTCCACTCAGCACGCCTTCCCACGGGCCGTCAGGCTCGCGTTGCAGGGAAATATCGGCCAGGTGTTCTTCACCGCTGAACGCCAGTACCAGATCAAGTGTGTCCCCGACCCGAACGCTATCGCCGGTCAGTTCCAGTTCCAGCGACACCGACGGTCGATAGAACTCAAGCTCCTGCTCCAGTGTGTCCGCAACTTCGCGCTGATCAAAGGCCGTGACGCGCAAGCGCGCATGCTGAACGGGCTCGCCGTTGACAGTCCAATGATATTCCGAACCCGGACCACTATACAGCGATTCCCAAGTCCCGTCCGGATAGTCACGATTGAGTTCGAGGTTCACGGGAACGATGAGGTCTGTGGACTGCCAAGCCAACAGAACCTCACTTCCGAGCCGCAGGTGCGTTGACGCCAACGGCAGTAGTTCCAGCGTCGGCGAGACCACGTTGATAGTGACTTCGTCCGTGACCAACGGCCGGCTGGTAAGCGTGACGCGAATCCGACTCAATCCCCATGCGCCCGGCGTGACCACGATTGAATCCGCCGCCGTCGTCGCCAGCGTTTCCCATTCACCGCTTGGCCAGTTGCGCTGAAGCTGAACCGACATGTCGCCGTCGGCATGGTACCGGTTCCAGCGCACGACCTGATCGACGTCGCTCACCCAGCGCGCGCCAGCCATGGGTTGCGTGATCTCGCAAGCCGGAACGTAGGGCCCGAACAACGCCACGCTGTCCGACAGGATCGTCCCTGATTCCGTCCGGATGACCAGATAGCAACTCGCGTGCTCCACGTCCGGCACGATCGCGTTCAGTTGGGATTCGGTAACGTGCTCGCCGAGCGTGTCCGCACCGCCCTCCGCATAGCGCAACCATACCCTCACGGGCGCCGGCGTTCCCGCGCGGCTCCACGCGACGGACAGCGGATCGCCCGCAATCAGGTCTGTTCCGCTGACCGGATTTGTAATCTGCAGCGACGGCTGGACAATCGTGAAGTTCGCATCCGATACATCCGTCCACGTCGAACTGACCGCCGACGTCACGCGAATCCGCGCCGTCGTCGATGCCGCGCCGGAAATCGTCCACAACAGCGAATCAACGGTCAGGTCCTCCGCCAGCGTTTCCCAACCGCCACCCGGATAATTGCGATTGAGCTGCACGTCCACCGCCGCCAGGTGATCGCTCTCGTTGAATCGTATCCAAATACTGCTTCCCAGCGCAAGTTCTTCGCCGCCATTCGGCGATAACACGGAGAGGGTCGGAGTCGCGGTGACAAACGGCGGCGAGTTGCCACTGATCGCCGGGTTTGCCGAGCTGACCACGCGCAGCAGGCAATTCGGCGATGCCGGCTCCGTCGGTGTCCAGTCATAACTGTCGCCGCTCACGTTCGTCGCCAGCAGCTCGAAACTGTCGCCGCCATTTCGTGACAGGTAAAGGAATACCGGATCGCTCACCGCGGTGCGCGTCCAGTGCACCGTGCGCGCGAAGCCAACCGGGACTCGTTCGCCCGCCTCCGGCTCACTGATCGTCAACGACTGCACCGCCAGCGTAATCGCATCGCCCGTCGTATCGCCAAGCACCGGGTCCACCGTGGAAACGACGCGGAAGCGCGCGTGCTCGGTATGCGGCCCTTGCACGTTCCACGTGAAGAGCGTATCCGTCTCGCCGTCGGACAACGTGACCCACTCGCCGAGCGGATAATCACGATTCAACTCCACGCGCACCGGATCATCCTGATATTCGCGGTTCCAGCAGACGTTCATCGGCTGGCCCGCGATGTAGGTCTCGCCGCCAATCGGTGTCACGAAGCTAAGCTCCGCCTCGCCGATATCGAATCCACCCTCCGAGATCTCCGAGACCGAAACGCCGGAACTCGTCGAAAGCATGAAAGATGCATATCTCGTCAGCGGTCCGGTCACCGTCCAGTGAATCGAGTCGCCCGCGACGTTCTCGCGCAACACTTCCACCGTCGCGCCCGCATCGCCGCGGTTAATCATCACATCGACCGGCTCGTCAACGTAGTGCCGTGTCCAGGCGATGACCACCGGCCGGCCAATCGCCAGCCGTTGCCACGGATTCGGCAGCGTCAGAACGAGCGACGGCTCAACGATGGTCAGACTGAACGGCGTCATCGCCGATACCCACGTCATGTCGTCACGCGTCAAGCGGAACCGCGTGATGTTCGACGTCGGTCCTGCCACCGGCCACGCCAGTTGATTGCCCGACGTGACGCCCAGATCTTCCCACGGCCCGCCGGTGCCGTTTCGTGAGATCGCCACTCGCACATTCCCGCGCGCAAAGCGCCGTTCCCAGCGAATCGTCAGCGTATCACCTTGTCGCAGTGTGTCCGCCGCGACCGGCTCCACAAACACAAATTGCTGCGCGCCAATTCTCACCGCGCCGTCCGTCGTGTCGCTGATCGTTGAATTCGTCGCCAGCGCGATGCGGAACCGCGCGTTCTCCGCCGCCGTTCCCGCCGCCACCCATGACCAACTGTCCGGCGAGATATTCGTCCCAATCGTTTCCCACGACCCCGACGGCCAGTTGCGTTTCACCGAGACATTGATGTTCGCCGCGACTCCGATTCGCTGCCACGCGAAGCGCAAGGTGTCGCCCAATCCGATAGAGTCGCCGGCCAGCGGCGCCTGCAAGGTCACGCGCGGCTGAAGAATCGAGAAGTTCTCGTCGCTTTCGTCTTGTACCGATGGATCAAAGACCAGCGAGACTCTGAACCGTGCTGCGCTCGACACGGGCGTATTCACCGTCCAGGCCAGTGAATCGGCGGACGTCGGCGAACCAATCTGCTCCCACGCTCCCGCCGGATGATTCCGGTTCAACTCCAACCGCGCGGTGCCCGGCGCGTTGGTTCGACCCCAGTGAATCACACGCGAGGTCCCGGTAATGAGTGAATCTCCGCCGTTCGGCCAAATCAAATAGAGCGACGGTAGTTGCGTGCCGAAATCTGCATTGGAGATATCATAGACTTCCGGACGCGACACGAGCGAAACGCGAATGCGTCCGTGCGAAAAGTCCGCGTTCGGAACCTGCCACGACCAGTTGTTGCCGCTCAGTCCGGTCGCGAGCGTTTCCCAGCCTCCGGCCGGATAATTCGTATTCAATTCGAGCATCGCGGCGCCGGTCGTCGCCGTGCGCGACCAATTGATCTGCACGATGTCGTCCGGATCGTAGAGTTCGCCACCGTTCGGGTTGAGCAACGTAAGCTGTGGCGTGACGATCGCAAAGTCGGCGCTGCTCTCGTCCAGGACTTCCGTTCCCGTCAGCTCAATCCGAATTCGTGCAGTGCTCGTCAAGCTGTCGGGGACTGTCCAATCAACACTAGATCCGCCTTGCCCGCTCGCAATCACAGTCCAGGCGCCAAGCGGGTAGTGATAGTTGACGTGAATGTCCACGGGGCCGCTCGCGTCCGAGCGCGTCCAACTGATCACCTCGATGTTTCCGGCGCCCACCGTTCCACCGTTCAGGCTGTTCAACGCCAATTCCGGTTCCAGGATCACGAACGCGGTGGATGTGTCGCCGATGGCCGCGGATTGCGTCGAGAGTACGCGAACGCTGGCCGCGGTGGCTCGCGGGCCGGTCGCCGTCCAGGTGTATTGATCGGCGCTCACGTTCGACGCCAACAACTCCCAGCTACTCGCCGGATTCTGTCGGCTCAAGTAAACGTTTGCACCCGGCCCGAGATTGCTCCGCGACCAATGAATAGCTAACGGTTCGCCCACGGCCACGTCCACGGAACCCACCGGCTCGGTGATGTTCAGAGTCCGCGTGAGAATCGCGATGTTCGCGTTGATCGTGTCGCCCACCCAGCTCATCGTCTGCGAGACCACGCGGATTCGCGCGTTTCCGGTCGTCGGTCCGGTGCCCGTCCAGTAGATCTCGTCACCGGAACTGACGCCAAGCTGCGTCCACGACGCGGATGGGTAGGTCCGGTTGAGATCGACGCGCACGTCGCCGCTCACTGCGCTGCGCGTCCAGGCAATCAAATTCGCCACGCCGATGGCGAGCGTATCCCCCACCGACGGCTCGATCAGCGAGATCTGCGGATCAATGATCGAGAATGCACTCGCGGACTGATCGCTGACATTGTGATCCGTCGTCGCCCACACCTTCACACGCGCGTTGCCTGTCCCCGGACCCGTCACCGTCCACAGTAGCGAGTCGGAATTGCTGTTATTCAGCAGCGTTTCCCAAGTGCCGCCCGGATAATTGCGATTCAGTAATACGTCCACATTGCCCACGCCGACGCGCACCCAGCGCAGCCACGACGGATTGCCCACGGACAGCACCTCGCCGCCATCCGGTGAAAGTAGCGTCACGCCCGGCGCCAGAATCCGGAAATTCGCGTCGCTCGTATCGCCGACGAGCGGACTCGTATAGACTTCACTCATCACCCGCACGCGCGCGGCCAGCGTAGCCGGTCCCGTGGCCGGCCAGATCAGAGTATTTGCGGTCACTCCCGTAGCAATCGTCTCCCACGCCGCCGACGGATACTGGCGATTCAACTGGACGGTTACCCCGCCGGGATGATCGTTCCGGCTCAGCGTCACGCTGTAACTCGTGCCGATATTGTACTGTTCGTTCCCGTTCGGCGCGGTTACGGTTAACGACGGCGCGACGATCGAGAAGTTCGACGCCGACGTGTCGGCAAAGGCCGTGTTGGCCTCGAATACCACCCGCACGCGGGCCGTTGCCGTCGCATTCTGTGTAAGGGTCCACGCGTAGCTGTCGCCGCTCTGACCTGAGGCCAGCGTCGTCCAGAATCCCGCCGGATAGCTGGCGTTGAAATCAACCCGCACACCGCCCGACAAGCCGCTGCGTGTCCAGGTGATGTTGTGTACGCTGTTACGCAGCCAGGACTCGCCGCCATTCGGCGACGTCAGTGCCAATACCGGTTGGAACAGCGTGAAGTTCGTCGCGCTCGTGTCCCCGATGCTCGCGTTGGAGACCAGATAGACCCGCACGCGCGCTGCCGAACTGGCGCCGCCCGTCGGCGTCCACAATAGCGTGTCAGCCGTCGAAGTGGCAAGATCCTCCCAGCTTCCCGACGGATAGTTGCGCTTCAACTGAACCTGTACCGTTCCCGCCGCGTAGCTTCGCGTCCAGCGAATCGTGGTGGCGAAACCGAGATTCAGCGACTCGCCGCCGTTCGGAGCGCTTAACGTGAGCTGCGGCGTCACGATCTGGAAGTTGGCATTCGAGGAGTCGCGCAACGAAGAGTTGTTCACCGCCACGACCCGCACCCGCGCCGTGCTCGATATAGGCGCCGTCGCCGTCCACGGGAACGTAGTTCCCGCCACGGACGAGGCCAGCGTCTCCCACGCTCCGCCCGGATAGCTGCGATTCAACTCGACCCGCGCGTTGTCGGTAAAGCCGTTGGTCTGCCAGGTGATACTGTACGATGTTCCGGTCTGCCAGATCTCGCCACCGTTGGGCGCCGTCACGATCAGACCCGGGCTGCTGATCGAAAGATTGCTGTTGATCGTATCACCGACGTACGTCTCCGCCGCAAGATAGATGCGGATCCGCGCGCTCGCGCTGGCTGCTCCCGCGACCGTCCAAGTGGCGCTGTTGCCCGCCACGTTTGTCGCCAGTGTCTCCCAACTCGCCCCCGGGTACGCGCGATTCAACTGCACCGTCACGTTGCCCGTGGCGTTCGTGCGCGTGAAACTGATCGTCTGTAAACTCCCGACGTACCAGTTCTCGCCGCCCACCGGACTGTTAATCACGAGCGACCGCTGCACGAGCGAGAAGTTCCCCGCGGACATGTCCGAGATCGTGCTATCCGCGGTCAGTCGCACCCGGACCCGGCACAGCGCGGAGGCGGCACCGCTTGATGTCCAGACCAAACTGTCCGCACTCACGGTTGTGCTCAGCGTTTCCCACGAGCCGGCCGGATAGTTGCGGTTCAACTGCACCGTGCAGTTTCCCGTGGCGCCCACCCGTGTCCAGCGCACGGTCACCGGTCCGCCGAGCGTGTAACTCTCGCCGCCGTCAGGTGCCGCCAGGGCCAACGAGCCCGCGACGATGTGGAAATCTGCATTTGACTCGTCACTCACGGATGGCAAGCTGTTCCAACTCACGCGCAGTCGGGCCTGGTCGGTTACCGGACCCGTCACGGTCCAGGACATGCTGCTGCCGGATTGCGTGGTCGAGAGCGTCTCCCAACTGCCGCCCGGATAGCTTCGATTGAGCGCCACGGTCACCGCGCCGGTGACGTTCGCGCGCGTCCAGGACAGCGTGGCGACGGCGCCGATGCGCAACGTGTCGCCGCCGTTCGGTGAACTGACCGTCAGCGCCGGCGTCACCAGCGAAAAGTTCGCGTTGCTCGAATCCCGCACGGAGGGATCGGAATTCAGGGACACCCGCATGCGAGCCGTGGTCGAGGCGGCACCGCTCGCGGTCCAACTCAAACTGCTCCCGGTGTACGCGTTGTCAATCATTTCCCACGCGCCCGCCGGATAGTTGCGATTCAATTCCACGGTCGCCGCGCCGGTGGCGTTCGTGCGCGTGAAGGCGATGCTGTACGGCAAGCCCAGCACCCAGGATTCCCCGCCGTTCGGTGCGGTCACGGCAATACTCGAACTCCCGATCGTAAAGTTCGCCGCACTCGTGTCCGCGGCAGCGGTATTGGAATTGAGATAGATGCGAATCCGCGCCGTGGTGGACGTCGGACTCGTCACGGTCCAGGCAAACGTATCCGCCGTCGCCGTCGACGTGAGCGTCGTCCAACTGCCGCCCGGGTAGGTCCGATTCAAACGGACCGTCACGGCGCCGGCGGCCTGCGAACGCGTCCAGCGTACCACTTGCATCGAGCCGACGTTCCAGTTCTCGCCGCCGTTCGGCGTGGTCAGCGTCAACGTCGGTGACGTGATGGACAGATCACTGTTGCAGGTGTCGCCGATGCTGGAATTGGAGGTCAGAAATACCCGAATCCGCGTCGTGCTCGAGGTCGGAGAACTCACCGTCCACGCATAGGAGTTTCCCGCCGCGGTCGTGGTCAGATTCGTCCAGCTCGCGCTCGGATAGCTCCGGTTAATCTGCACCGTGGCGTTTCCCGCAGCGTTGGTACGCGTCCACAGAATCGTCTGCGAACCGCCGACCAGCCAGTTCTCGCCGCCCACCGGATAATCGAGCGCGATGCCCGTCGCGTTGATCGCGAAATTCGCGCTGGACGTGTCGCCGATCGCGCTGTTCGCCGTGAGATAGACGCGCACCCGGGCCGTCGTCGATGGCGGTCCGGTAACCGTCCAGGCATAACTGCTGCCCGCCGCGGTTGTCGTTAATGACTCCCAACCGCCGCCCGGGTAACTGCGGTTCACTTCAACCGTGACATTGCCCGCTGCGTTGTAGCGATTCCAACTGATGGCGTAAGACGTTCCCGCATTCCAAGCCTCGCCGCCCAGCGGTGCGGTCAACTCGAGTTCGGTGCCGATGACAAAGTTCGCGTTGGAGTCATCATTGTAACCGGGAATATTCACCGGCTGAACCCGCATCCGCGCACTATTTGAGTAGGGCGCATTCACCGCCCACACCACCGTATCCGCCGTGAGGTTGATGGCCAACGGCTCCCACGAGCCCGCCGGATAGTTCCGGTTCACCTGAATGTTCACCGGACCCGAAACGTTCGCCTTGCTCCAGCGAATTGTGTGATTCGTTCCCACGTCCCAGACCTCGCCGCCATTCGGTGAGATCATGCTCAGAGTCGGCGTCAAAATCGTGAAATTGGCCGCGGACGTGTCCGCCACGGCGCTGCTGCCCGTCGTAACCACGCGCACGCGGGCCGTCGTCGTGCCCTGTTGATCCACGATCCACACCAAACTGTCCGCAGTTGTCGAGGCGGCCAGAACGGACCATGAACCCGCCGGATAACTGCGATTCAACTCCACACGAACGGGGCTGGTCAGGTAGGCCGCACTCCAACGCATCACCACCGTCTCACCCGGCGTCCACGTCTCTCCGCCGTTCGGATAGGCGAGCGTGATGGTCGGCTGCACAATCTGGAAATTCGCGTTGCTGGTGTCGGCCACCGACGGATTGCTCTGCAGCGATACCCGAATCCGCGCCCACGGAGTCAGCGCGCCGGAGACCGTCCACGCATAGCTGCTCCCCGAAGCGACGATCGTGAGACCTTCCCAACTGCCGAACGGATACGTGCGATTGATCTCCAGCACGTACGGACCCGTCGCCCCGACCGCGGACCAACTGACCGTGTTCACTGTACCTAATAGCCACACTTCGCCGCCATTCGGAGCCACCAGCGTAATCGAGGGCTGGGTGATCGAAAAATTCGCGTTCGATACATCGCTGACCGCCGGCTGCTCGATCGACGTAATACGCACCCGCGCCGTGGACGAAGTCGCCCCGGCGACGGTCCATGAGTAGGAGCCATCGTTCGCCGTCGTTGCGGCGATCGTCTCCCAACTTCCGCCCGGATAGCTGCGATTCAGTTCGATCAGTACATTGCCGCCGAGGCCGCCGGTTCCCCACGTAATCGTTTGAGCACCGCCGACCGGCCAATTCTCCGCGCCGTTCGGCGTCAACACCGTCACCGTCGGCGCACTGGTCGGCGTCTCCCACATCCCCCGACCGTGCGTCGATGCGCGCAGGATGCCGCTCGTCGGATGCAACGCGATATCGTCCACCACCACGTTCGGCAGCCCCGTCGAGTAGGCGCTCCAGGAAGCGCCGCTGTTCGTGCTGACATACACTCCGAGGTCCGTCGCGACGTACATCGTCGCCGGATTGTTCAAGTCAAACACCACGTCGTTGCACGGAATGTCCGGGAGTCCCGTGGACATATTCACCCAGCCGCCGCCGCCCGTCGTCGATTTCCACACGTGCCCGGTCCCATAGCCGGACACCGTCACCCAGACATTCGTGTGGTCGCTCGGATGAACCTTCACCCGCGTCACGTAACGATTGGGCAGCCCGCTCGATACATTCGTCCAGCTGCCGCCATTGTTAGCGGTGCGCCAGACCTGACCGTTGTACTCGTACGAGTAGTAAATGTAGTTCGGATTGGAGGGCGCGATGGCAATGCTCGAGATATACTGCGACGAGGTGTCCGGCGAGAAAATCGCCCACGAGCCCCCCGCGTTCGCCGTCCGCCAGAGCCGCGTGGTCGCCGTCAACAGCACACTCGAATTCGTCGGGTCCATCTCCACCGGAGTCACCCACGCTCCCGCGCCGCTGATCGTACTGCCGATATACGAATACGATGAACCGCCGTTGGTGGACTTGTAATGCGACCCGCGTTGTGTTTCGGCATAAACGATATTCGAGTTCGTAAAGTCCACATTGCAGTAGCCGCCGTCGCCGCCCAACACCGCCGTCCATGTGCTGGAGTTATTGTACTTGTTCGTACCGTTATCCTGCGTGCCGCCGAACGCCACGTTCGGCTGCAACGCGTCGTTGTCCATCGCATAGAACTGATACGTCGCCAGTCCGTTGTTCAGACCCGTCCAGGTATCCCCGCTATTCGTGGATTTGTAGAGCCCGCCGTCGGTCGCCACGATGATCGTAGTCGGATTGCCGGGCATGAACGCGAGGTCGTGATGATCCGCGTGCGCGTACTGCGTGTGCCCCGGCGAGTACGACCAGACCGACTTGCGCGTCCAGCTGACGCCGCTGTCCGAGGATCGGTAGCAGTCCAGTCCCGAGGAATACAGAATCGCGGCGTTCGTCGGGTTCACCGCGCAGACGTTGTTATACCAACCCTGATTGTTGTACATGTTGGGGGTCGTCGCCTGCAGCGTCCAGCTCGCACCCGCGTTCGACGTCTTGTAAATCCCCAGCAGCTGAGAGTTTGCGGAAATCGTGGTCGAGATGCCCGCGTAGATCGTCTGCGGGCTGGTCGGAGAGATCGAGAGCTGCAAGCGACCCGTGGACGACGCCGACGGCAGGCCGCTCGAGAGCCGCGTCCAGGTGACGCCGCTGTCCACCGAACGGAAGATCCCGTTCTCACTGTGCCCCCACGGATAGCCGACCGCGCAGTACAACACATTCGAAGAGTCCGGGTGAATCACTACGTCTTTCACATCGCCCGCATGATAGCGCGTCCACGAGGTTCCGCCATTGACCGTGCGATAGACACCGCCGCCGCTGACCATGCGGCTCGACGCCGCCCACAGATTCTGCGGATTGTCCGGATCAATCACCAGCTTGTTGATCGCGCCACCCTGAGAAACCGACCAGGAGAGTCCCGTCACACTCCAGCTCGCTCCCGCGTCGGTGGACTTGAAGACGCCCGCGCCGAGCACGGCGTCGATGTTCCACGAGCCTTCACCTGTCCCGATGTAAATGATATTCGGATTCGTCGGATCCAGCACGACTGACGACACCGCCAGCGACGGCAGCCCGTCCGTCAGCGGCGTCCAATTGGCCCCACCGTCCGTGGTCTTCCAGACCCCGCCCGAGGCCGAGCCCACGTAGATAATGTTCGTATTCGTCGGGTGCCACGCAATTGAAAGGCAGCGACCTGCCAGATTCGTCGGTCCGATTTGAACCCAGTTCTCGTCCAAGTTCTGGTGCCGTTCCCGGCTGATCTTCTCTTCCCACGCCATGTACCGGGCGCCCGCCGGGATCTCGCCGAAGGGGTAGGCACGCTGACCATAGAAATTCGAAAACCGGTTGAAGGGCTTCCAACCGGTTCCTTTACCGGGACTCACCACAGGGTCATAGTGGGTCCGGTATAGTGAGTCTATCTGGGCGACCGTGGTCGGGTACCACTGGTCGATGTCCGCGGCAAGCAACGGATTGCGGAGTGAGAACAACGTGATTGCGAGCACGCACAGCGACGTGTACCTGTCGATTCGTCGGTTAAGTCGATATGCGCGCGGACGATTGCGGATGATTGTCATGCTTGTTCGGTTCCTTGTTCCTTCTCGACAACAAGGATATTGGCAAGCTACAGGCCACCTACAGGGTCCGCACTATTGTCCGCCGACAAATGCTAAACTTATCTATCGATTGTCATAGCACTCTCCCCGTCTGCTTAACCCACACGGCACTTTTGCTCCGGCAATCCCAGTGACTCCCGGCAATTCCCGGCTTCAAACTCAGTCCGCGCGACGACCGAGGCAAGGCCCCTGACGATGCGCAATCGTATCGCGATCTGTTATGGCGACTTGCGATTCACCTCTCACTCGTCATGCTCGATTCAATAACGTCGCCCCTACCCACATTCTATTCCGCTTGGCGGCACTTGTCTTCAAGTGCCCCAGCGGGAGCACGCAGGTCGTTGCCGAGAATCGCGGCGATCCCGAGCTCTTTCCAGAAGGGGCAGATGGAGACATCTGCCGCCAAGAATTGGAATTGCAAGACGCCCGTAGCGCCCACCTTGGTGGGCGAGTCCAGCTTTTTAGTACCGCGCGGGCTTGTTGCCGAAATGATGTTGCCGAGGCTCCCCGTTCGCGGGTGCCCGGAGTCAGCGAAGGAACTTACAAATCTGATGAAGAGCAGGGCGCGACTCGCGCCGATTCCGGCGGGGTGAAGGCTCCCCGCTCGGCGAATTACTTCATCCCTCAGCCCTCCGTCTTCACCCCGCATCCCCGTCCCGCCCGCCCAGAATAACAAGAGCCCCCGGACGGTGGGGGCTTCTGCTTCGCGCGTGATTGAAGGAGAACCTGGCTACTTCAACAGCACCATGCGGTTGGTAAACTGCTGCGAACCAAGAGTCACGCGATAAAAATATATTCCCGATGGCTGATTCACGCCGCTCCAATTCAAGCGGTACGTCCCGGCCTGCTGGAATCCGTCGTACAAGGTCTCGACTTCACGACCGGTGATGTCGAATACCCGCAAGCTCACCGACCCCGCCGTCGGCAATGCATACACGATCGCCGTCGTCGGATTGAACGGGTTCGGATAGTTGCTCGCCATCAGGTGTGTCGCGGGCACAGGCAGCGCTACCGGCTCGTCCACGGCGTCCGTCCAGCCCGTCAAGCCCAGCGTATCGCCCGGCTCGCGCCAGAACATCCCGTTGATCTCATAGACCACGATGATTGGCCACGGCGCGCGCGCGCATTCATACAGCCCGCCCACTATCATGATGTCCTCGCCGTCCGCCGGACGCATCGCTCCGTTGCCGGGATCATAATCGGGCGCGCCGAAATCAAGAATGAAATTCGGCTGCTCGTCCGCATCGATGTCAAGAAAGTAGTGCACCGGCTCGCCCCCCCCGGAATTCACAATCGCCACACCCGACTGCTCCGTACGGACCAAACTGTCCGGCTGACAGCCCGGTCCCCCGCCGCCACCGCCATGACCTCCGTGACCGCGACCGGGGACACGCCACAACTCGCCATTGATCTCGTAAACCACCACCATCGGCGGAGCGGCATAACCCATCAGACCGCCCACGATAAAAATCGACTCACCGTCCTGCGGTCGCTGTGCGCCGCTCGGCGGATCATACCACGGCGGGCCAAAACTCAAACGAAAATCGCCGTGGCCGTCTTCATTCGTATCCAGAAAATAGCGCGGCGGACGCGACGGATCCTCGACCACCACCTGTGCAATTCCCGACAACTGCACGATCACCAGATCATCCCCCTCATGCCCACCGCCGCCGCCATGATTGCGCGGATCGCGCCAGAACTGCCCGTTCAGCGAGGTGACCAACACATTCGGCAGCCCTTCGCCCAAATCCCGTGCGATGCCCGCGATCGTGATTTCATCCCCGTCGTCGGGACGGTGCGACCCATTGCCCGGTTCATAGTCCGGCGGTCCAAAATCCAAGACATAATCCGGAGCGCCGTTCGCATCCGTGTCCAGCAGATAACGCACAAACGTGCGATCACCGTCCTCAATCGTATCAACAATCGCCACGCCGGAGAGCTCGACCACGCTCGAATCGTCCCCGTTATCGCCCGGCGCATGCAAGATCAGTGAAACATTCGTCACCTGATTCCGGATCACTTCGATCACCGCGCTCGCCATCCCCCGCTCCATCGCCATCGCCGTAATCGTGTAAACACCGACCTCGACGTGCGGAAAATTGAAACCTCCGCTCGGTCCCGTGAACGTCTGATAGTGCTCGCCGTGTCCGTGGTGATTGTCGCGGTGACCGTCCAGAAACACGATCGCACCGCCCACTGACCCTCCGTCTTCCGCATGCACCGCGCCCGACACCGAGCCTTGATCCTGGGGATCATCCAGATCGAGAATGATGTCCGCCTCCACCGGCCGGTTCACCATCACCACCACATGGACCGCGCCGTCCCCGGATCCGGCCAGCCAGGCCACGACCTCGTACAATCCCACCGGCAACCCGTCGAACTCATACTCGCCCTCGGCATCCGTCGCCGTGAAAGCCGTGTCCGGATTCTCGACATGATCGAAAAACGCCGCGACCGTGGCGCCCACCGCCGGATCACCGTTAAACTCGTTCAGCCAGACGTGGCCGCGCAGCGATCCCGTCGGCTGCCCGAACGCCACGACTCCGGAGAGCAGCACCAGCGCTATGATATAGGTCAGATTGTGTCTCATGATCGGAATACCTCCGGCTCCTTCATTCATCGTGAGCAAGGCCCGTGGGTTGAACCCACCCGCTGAACCCGAAGTTAGCAACTCTCAGTCCAGCCCTTAAGTCGCTAATAATTCTTAGACTTGGAGTACGGACTGCGATACGAGTCGTTATCCTGATTCCCCCGTCTGCGCACCCCATGCGCAAGGTGCCCTCCCATCTACTTCAGGAGCACCAGCTTCCTTACAGATCGGAACGATCCAGCGGTCGCCCTGACGAAATAGATTCCGCTCGCTTGCTCGCCCGCACTCCACTTCAATTCGGTTCCTCCCGGTGACGCCTTCACCCGTCGAGAATACACGCTGCGGCCCGCTATGTCAAACACGTCCACTTGCACGTCGCCCGGCGGTAAAGATTCCAATCGAATCCTTACGGTCCCATTGAAGGGATTCGGATACGCTTCAAGTTGGGGGCTCTGGGGCATGGGGACGCCGTTTCTCCCACCTACTCCCGCCGGCGGACCGTAGTACCAGAGTGTCGTCGAGTCACACACGATCAAATGCCCGCGCCCGGCTGCATCAATCCAGCAATGCACGCCGTCCACGCGCGATGGCGTCTCCGCGTCGTGGCGCGGTGTCCATGCGCCCGCAACGCGTTCCAGCACGCGGATTTCGCGCGGATTGGTGGATTCGATGTACATCGCGGCCTCAAATGTCTGCCCGGCCGGATTCCACGCAAAACTGAACTCACGAATCAGCGTGTCAACCGGAAGCTCCACCGCATCCACATTCAGTCCCCGCCCGTGAATCACCAGCATCCGGCGGTTCGCGGAGTGCCCGCGCTCTAAGCCGTAAATCCACTCCACCCCGGGCGACGCAAGGAGCTGAGGCTTCCACCGCGAATCCACCGCGGTCTCCACCGACGTGAACAACTGCTCCCCGCGGGATGAATAGGCATAGACGCTTCGAAACGCGATGCTCGGCCCCCCCGCCTGATTGGCCGCGAACAGAGTCACCTGATCACCTGCCGGAGCAATAATCCGCGCCGCATTCCGATCCGCCCAGCCCCAGACAAATGGATCATCGAATAACTGATCGCGCGCCGCCCGCCCGCCGCCGCGACGGCTGTACCGCAACGTGAATGTGCTGGTTAAGGCTCCAAAATGCAGCGTCCCCAGCGAATCAAAACAGAAACACTGCGGACGCACGGTGAAATCGTTCTCGGACAAATCCAGTGAATCCCAGTCCGCGCCGCGTTGCCGGAAGAGTGTGCGATCCGTCAAGAATGCCGCCCGTGCCCGATCCACCGAGTCGTAGTTCAGGTCGCGAAACTGCATCGTCACCGGATTCGGCAATGACACCGGGGACAGGCCGTACGGATACCACTTCCAGCACTCATAGCGATCCACAATCCCGTTGGGCTCGCTGTCGATGCCCAACACCAGGTAGTTCGTGTCCGCGCGGCACGCTAAGCCGCGAATACTCGCGTAGTAGCCGTTGTCCGTCTCGAGAATCCGCTCCCAACTCGCTCCGGTCCAATCCGACCCGTAAGCCGTTTCCGCAAACAGGCATAATACCCAACAGACCCTTACCATGCGATGCGAAGTCCCAGTGTCGGTGTCCCCTGCTGTTGTGCGCAAGCCAGCGCGATCGGTCGCCGCTGCACCAGCGCCAGATCAAGTTGCGACGCGACGTACACTGCAGCGGCGATGCCGCCGCTGATCCAACTCATCCGGTAAGCGGAATTGTAATCCTCGTATTTGCGTTCAATGTCCGCGGCATCCGTCGCCCGCAAGTAATCCTGTCGCGCCTCCCGCGCCCGCGCTAATTCACTCGCACAAAACGCGACCGCCCCGGCCTCGGCGACGAACCACCACGCGCCCCGCAGCGGCGACTGCATCCGCAAATGGCCGGCCCCCGGCAGCAATAGATTCAGCGCCACGGCGCCGCGACGTCGCGGCGATAGCGCGTCGCTCGCCGGCACCGCCGTTGACGACCCGCGATCCATCGCCGAAGTCGGCGGCGGATCCTCCCGCGGCCGGCGCGCCACATGCGCGGCTTTCACATCGTCAAATACCGTGCGGAATTTCGGGCTCACCAGCACCGGATCGAGCGTCAAGTCGGGAACCGCGTCCAGCGCCTGCTCAAAATAGTGCCGCGCTTCAGCCGCGCGGTCCAGCATGATCAGCGAATAGCCGGCCGCCAGGCAGACGCGCGCGCGCGCATCCACGGTCCAGCCCGTATCCGCTTGCAGCAGCCGCAGCGCCAGCAACTCCACCTGCGCGTAATCTCCGTTCACAAACGCGGAGTCCACGGCCAGCAAGTCACGCTCGTCCGCCAGCGCGCAGGACCACAGCCCTAACAGCGAAACCAGAATCAGCACAAGTTTCATTGCGGAAGCGAGCGAGATTTTACCGCCAGTTGCGCGCGACTCATGTCACCGTCAATCGTAATCGTATCGCCGCCCGCGGCCGTGAACTCGCGCTGCTGCGGCGGAAATGAGGGATGAGACAACTTCACCGTGTGCCGGCCGGGAAGAATCAGCGGCGGCTTCGCCAGCGGCGTCGTGCCGAGATGCTCGCCGTCAAGATAGCACTCGGCCCACGGCGATGCGTTAATTCGCACCAGCGCCACGTAATCCGCAAGCCGCACGCTCACCTTGCGTGATTGCGCGAGCGCGAATTCCACATTCACCGCCGGGAAGGCCGGATTCCTTAACTGCAGGCTATGCGTCCCGCGCGGCAGGCGCAACGGCGTCGG
The DNA here is from genome assembly GCA_016214895.1 of candidate division KSB1 bacterium. Lineage (NCBI taxonomy): Bacteria > Pseudomonadati > Candidatus Zhuqueibacterota bacterium. Next base: position 259,035 of record JACRMR010000003.1, on the reverse strand, counting down.
CAGCGGCGTCGTCGCGATCTGCTCTCCGTGCCAGGAGACATACGCCCACGGATCGGTCGTCAGCCACACGTCGATGCTGTCGGCCACCGCGAGATGCGCCGCGACGTCCGGTTCCGGCTTCGTCAAGACAGGCGGCGGTCCCGGCACCGGCGCGCGCAACTCCCCGGACCGGTCCCCGTCGCCCGTGAAGAGCTGCGCCGCCGTCGTGATCTTCGTCACCGGCGTCAACGAGGTGTCCGGAGCCGCCGCCCCGGTGTCGTTTGAAGCCCCAACAGGCTGCGCGATGCTGCTATCCGCACGCTGCGCTTGCTTCGGTTCGTCCGTGTCTGATCGCGTCATGTACACAACCCAAATCAAGAGCAGGATCACCGCCGCCCCGAGGTACATCGAATCGCGCTTGCGGGAGCGGGCTTGCGCGGAGGTCGCCACTTCCGCGACTCCGTCCAGCATGGCCAGCGCGGACTTTGCCGAGTCCGGACGCTCCGCTGCGTTCTTCTTCAAGAGCAGGCCGAGCACCTTGCGCAATTCCGGAGTCAGCGCGTTGATCCGCGCATGCTCAAACGAGACATCGCTCTCGCGAATCTTGCGCAGCGTCTCCAGCATCGTCTCGCCCACCAGCGGATTTGTCCCCGTCGCCGCTTCATAGAGCACCACTCCCAACGAGAACAGATCCGACTGCTCCGTCAGCTTGCCGCCCGCCGCCTGCTCCGGTGCCATATAAGCCGGCGTCCCCACAATCGCCTCATGATGCGTCAGCGACGGCGCATCCCTGAGCGTCGCCAGCGAGAAATCCGTAATCTTGTATCTGATCTCCCCCCACTTTGTGGGGGGATTAAGGGGGGTCTGCTCGGAATCTTGATTGTCAGTACTCGATCTTGAATTTTCCGCCACCAGCACATTGTCCGGCTTCAAATCACGATGCAGAATCCCCACCGAATGCAGCGCCGCGAGTCCCGCGAGCATGTCCCGCGCCAGCCGCTCCACGTCTTCCGCGGGCAGCGGACCCTGCGCGAGGCGTTGACCGAGATTCGAGCCGGCGATCCACTCCAAGAGCATGTACAGCCCTTCATCCGCGTCCTCGCCGTATTCGTAGATGCGCACCAGATTCGGATGATCGAGCCGCGCCACCGCCTTCGCCTCGCGTTCAAACCGCGCGCGAATCTCCGCGTCCTTCGCCAGCGCCGGATTCAGCACCTTGATGAACACGTCGCGCTCCAACGCCACATCCCTCGCCCTGTATGACAGAGCAAGGTCACCACGCTGGAGCAATTCACGCTCCGGAAATCTAAGCTTTATCTGCGGCACAAGTTCTGTTCAGTCTGTTTCTGTTCTCCCCCCACTCTGTGAGGGGACCAAGGGGGGGGTGATCGGCCCTCAGGCTTGGCGGCACTTGTCTTCAAGTGCCCCATCGGGAGGTTGGCGAAGACGTTGTCCTCCGAGCGCGCCGCCACAGCGCCTGCTCGCCGAGCTGGGTTAAGGTCTTCCGCAACCCGGTCGGAATCGGAATTCTGCCCTCATCTATCATCTATGCACGAAGCCGGGAGATGCAATCGTCCCCTACAGATCCGGCTTCATCCTTCATCGTTTCCCGCGCGCACATCCGTGCGGCGCTACGGGCGGGGTTCATCCCTAGTCTCCAGCGCCGTGCGGTGCTATCGATTGGCAACCCAGATTACCAGAAGGAACAGTGCTTGGATGAGTCCAATAACAATAACTCCCGTGTTCTCAAACCTCATCGCAGCCAAGGACACAAGAAGGATCGCTATGAGGCACATCGCAATCCACTTTGCTTTCGCCCCAAGTGTGTAACCACTGCAAAAGCCGTAGAAGTACTCTTTCTCCATCTCATTCCAGTCACTTTGCTCGTTCAGGGGGAAGCTCGGACGAACAATGAGCATCAGTACTGACGCAGAGATGGAGGCCATCAAGAGCGTAGTGACAAAGCCAGCGTGCGCAAATGACACCGCCGATGTCATGAGCGTACCCCAAACAACGCCGCCCGTTCCCCAATAGTGGCGCAGGGCGTACTTACAACCGTCCCAGAATGGGGTCGGAAAATAGACATACGCGCCCGCCATGACTCTCTCACAGTCTATTTTGTTGCCATGTCTCATGTCGTGGATTACTTCGAAGCTACGCCTCTACGCGGCGGCATGTGTCTTTCGACTTCACATGCCCCGCTCGGGAAATACTGAATTACCACTAACAAACCACCCCGGCCAAGTCCAGTGCGCTCCGTCATCCTGAACCCGCTGTCTTCAGCGAGGTGAAGGATCTCTCGGCAAATCGGAGATACACCCCGAGAGATTCTTCAGCCCGAAGACGGTCTTCAGAATGACCAAGCAAATGCGCAACCCACTCCCCGAGCGCACGTCCGTGTGGCGCCACGGTCATCTATCACCTATCATCTATCATATATCGGTGGGCTCGGGCGATGCAATCTTCCCCTACGCCCACCTCACCCGTGGGTTCCATCGTCCGCCGCGCTCAACATGTTGCGAAATCGCAACCGGATTCGCAGCGCCGCTCATGTGCAAATCCTACGCACCGTTTGCATTGCCTCTCTGGGTCATGGGAACTTACTCGCGCAGTTGTAATGCGATTGTATATACGAAATGTCCCGGCCCTGCTCACCCCCTAACTCAGCATAATCTTTCGCTTGCATCAATACGAATGCGACATCAACATCGAATTTTACTGATCCGTGGTAAGCTTGCATTGCATGAGCAGGCAACGCAATATTCCTGCACTCCGCGCTTGACATTCGCGGTGGCGCACACTAAATTTGTGGCCAAGGCTGACTGGCTGTTGTTTCCTATAGAGGGAGTGACCATGCATCCTTGGTTCAATTGTTCGTGTGTCGGCCACGCCGTCCGCAACTCACCCACCTTGCGGATGCTTCGGCGGCCGACGATCCTGATCGTGTGTATCGCCCTGACGCTCAGCGCGTCGGCGCAGGTGCGGTTCGCGGACTTTCCCAATGCGGTTGGCGAACGACTCGCACCGCTCTCGCGCAAAGCGGCGAAGGATCCAGCGATGGTTGCCGATCGCTATGAAATGCTGTTGACGAAGGCGCTGGTGTCGGAATCATTGCCGTTCTCCCGCACCGGCAACCGGTTTGAAGTCTGGCCGCAAGACTCGCGCGACCGCTACCTGTTGGAGCCGCTGCCCACGGGGCAAACGCGGATCACGATCGGTAATCGCGCCGAAAAATGCCCGCGACAGTTGCGGCCCAGCGCGGCAGACAGCGCCCTGTCAAAGGTGAGACCCGTGGACGAGCGCATTCAACAAGATTCGCTGTTTGTTGATCCCCGATCGCGACTCGTAACGGGCGACTACCATTTCGATTCCGCGGCCGGATCAACCCAACTGCTCACTCTGATGCGCCGCGCGGCCACGTCCCGGCGACTGGGTGTTCAGACGCTGCCTGAACTCGCCAAAGATCCCGCTAAATGCCAGCAGCGGTAATCCGCACCGCGCGCGATGTATCGAGCAAGGCAGCCCATCCGGCTGCTTTGTTCGTTCTTGGATATCGGATGTTCCCCGAGCGCACATCCGTGCGGCGCTACGGTCATCTATCACCTATCATCTATCATATATCGGTGGGCCCGGGCGATGCAATCCGCCCCTACGATTCGGCCCTCATCGTTCATCGTTGAGGTCTCATCTATCATCCATCATCTATTCGCCCTCCCCCCACTCCTTCAGCTTGTAATGCAGATACCGCCGCGAAATCCCCAGCAGCTCCGCCGCGCGGCTCTTGTTCCCCGCGCACACCGACAACACGTGCATAATGTGCTTCTGCTCCGCCGACTTCCAGCTCAAATCGTCCGCCGCGCGCTCCGCGTCTTCGAGCAGAATGTCCTCGGCCTCCAACCGGTCACCGCGCGATACCACCAAAGCCCGCGCCACCGTGTTCTCCAGTTCGCGCACGTTCCCCGGCCAACTGTACGTCATCAGCTTGCGCAACGCCTCCGGCGAAATACTCCGCGACCGCTCCGCCTTGTCGTACTTCTCGATGAAGTGCCGCGTCAGATACTGCATGTCACTCAATCGCTCGCGCAGCGGCGGCGCGTGCACCGGCAGAATATACAGGCGGTAAAATAAATCGCTGCGGAAGCGCCCGTCGATCGCCTCGCGCTTCAAATCCTTGTTCGTCGCCGTCACGATCCGCACGTCCGCGCGATACGTCTTCGTGTCCCCCACCGCGCGATATTCGCCCTCCTGCAAAAACCGGAGTAGCTTCGTCTGCAAGTCGCCCGGAATATCCGCCACCTCATCGAGAAACAGCGTCCCGCCTCGTGCCGCCTCGACGAGGCCCTGCTTGTCCTGCGTCGCCCCCGTGAACGAGCCGCGCTTGTGCCCGAACAGTTCACTTTCAAACAACTGCGGCGCAACGTTCCCACAGTAAAGCGCCAGGAACGGCTTGCCCCGCCGCTCGCTGGACTGGTGAATCTCCCGCGCCACCAATTCCTTGCCGGTCCCCGACTCGCCCGTAATCAACACCGGCAAATCGCTCGCCGCCACGCGCTCGATCAGCGAATACAGCTCCATCATCGATGGCGACGAACCGACCAGTCCGCCGCGCGCCTTCGCCTTTTCGCCCTTCAAAAGTTGCAGCTCGCGCCGCGCGATGTCATAGCGCCGCGCATTCTCCATCGCGATCGTTGACAGCGCCGCGAGGGTCGAAAGCGGACCGATATTCTGCGGGCTGAACAACGTGCGGTCGCTGCGGCTATCAAGGTAGATCGCCCCGCGCACATACAGCGTTTCGCTGAGCGGCACAATCACCGCCGCCTGAATCCCCTGCAAAATAATCGACGACTTCCCCGAAAAACGCGGATCCTGAATCGCGCTCTCCGTGAACACCGGTTCGTGCTTCGTTAGCGCTTCGTCCAGCAGCGACGTCGAAATATCCGCCAACCCGCGCGCGACGCCCGCCCCCGTATGCCGCTGCGCCGCCACCGAAAGCTTGCCGCTGTCCTTGAGCAGGATCAGCGCCGTCTCGGCATGCATCGTCTCCGCCGCCATGTCCAGCACCGCATCCAAGACCTCCGCCAGCGGCCGCAACTCCATCAACTTCTGCCCCACCGCCAGAATCTGCTCGCTCGTCAATAACCCGGATCCGCTCGCCCCGGCCTTCTGCTCCGTCATTGTTGCCCCGCTTCCGCCACCACAAACTCACCCTCTTTCGAACGCGAGTAATTTTCAAAACTGTCGATCACCGCAAGCGTCCAGTTGTATTCACCCGGCTCCAACGCTACCGAGTCCGGCACCGTCACACTCAGCAGCGCCGATGCGAACAGCGGAGTCGTCCAGGCCGTGTCCACCGCCGTGTGGCTGATGACTGTCACTTTGAACCCATACGCAAAATCCGCGTTGAAGGCCTCCCAGACCAACTCCGGCATCGACCCCACCGTATCGCCATGTGCCGGCGAAAGAATCACCGGCGTCTCCGTGATCACCCGCACGACCGAGGCCTCAGGAGGCGAATACGCGCCCTTGTCCCGCACATAGGCCGTAAACACGAACGGAAACCCCGGCGTCGATTCCAGGTGCTGGTCGCCAAAGTAGCCCGGATTGAACGTCCCACCCCACACCCCGGTAATCTCATCTTCATTCAACAGTGTCCCTGCCCCCTGCTTATATCGCACCATGACCGAATCCGCCGCGTCCGGCCCCAGCACGCTGAGCTCGGTCTGGACGTAGTAAACGTCCGTCGTTGGGAAATTCCGGGAAACATGCACCGTCCGCACCCGATACCAGAACTCGGGAGGCGTCGGCTCTTCAACTGGAGGCACGAAGAGGTCTGAGCGCGGATCCAGCGGATTATCCCGCGGAGCCGTACAACCCCCGGCTACCAGCAACAGCAACCCAGTCAAGAGATTTAACCGTACAATCTTACCGAACATAAGGACCCTATATGACCTGATCGTCGAATTTAGTGACTTTTGCATCAAAATTCAAGTGACCAGCCGCGATTTCGCCTCGCAAGTGAAACACTGCCACATGATTAGAACCCGGCTGCCCCGGGGAAGTTTGACCGCCACGGCTCCTCGCCACGGGTCACGCTGAGTCCGAACGTGACCCCGTTGACAATCGCAAGATTTGATAATATCTTGTATGATGTGGTAAAGTATGATTGGAACCGGAGTATCCCTATGAGACCCTTCAGCATCCGCTATGTCGCGCTGGCCCTGCTCGCGGCAAACGCGCTCTATGCGCAAATCCCGAGTGTCGTCATCAACGAAATCATGTATGACGACACCGTGGCCAGTCCAAACATGCAGTGGCTCGAACTCCACAACACCACCGCTGCGTCCGTCAATATCGGGAACTGGATTATCACCGATGCCGCGCAGTATCCGCCCACCACTGAAGGCGCGTGGCGAATTCCCGCCGGAACCTCCATCCCGGCCAACGGCTATCTCGTCTGCGCCGCCGGCGGGCTGCTCGAAATCGAAGGCGAGGTCGATTGCGACTCGATCTTCGGTTCCATCGTCTTCGGTACCAGCGGCGACAATATCTCGCTGTACACCGCGCTGAGTGGAGGAACGCTCATCGACGGCTCGCTCAGCACGAGCTTCCCCGACCTCGCCGCGAGTAACGCCGGAAACTCCATCGAGAAGTGCAACGAGAACTCCGGTTGGAGCGGAATCTCCGCCAACTGGCACCAGTCCCTCAATCAGTTCGCCACGACGGGCCGATACCGCTACTGCACTCCCGGATTCGCCAACACCGCGTGCCCCGACCTGACCGCGCCCGCCATCGATTCCGCCGTCGCCATCAGCCCGACTCAGGTGAATGTCTATTTCAATGAATCCGTCGAACAAATTTCCGCGGAAACCGAATCCAACTATGCTGTGGACGGCGGTGTCGGCGCCCCCACCGCCGCGCTCCGCGACGGCACCGTGCTCTCCCTCGTCCATCTGACCTTCAACCCGATTCCCAACGGCAACTACTTCCTCACCGTCAATGGCGTGCAAGACCTCGCCGGAAATCCCGCTGTCAATCGAACCGACTTCTTCAGCGTCAATTTCTCCGGCGGCCCCAGCGGGATCGTCATCACGGAAATCATGTACGACGATACCGGCGCGACCGACGTCGAATGGGTCGAGATCCACAACCGCACCGCCGCCGCGGTGGACGTGTCCGGATGGGTCCTGATCGATGCTTCCAACTATCCGCCCGGCGCCACGGAGGGCGGTTGGCTCGTCCCGGCCGCTACCAGCGTTCCGGCCGGAGCCTACCGCGTGCTCGCCAACGTTGACCTGGCCGGCATCACCGGCGAGATTCTCTGCACACATTACGACAGTACGTTTGATCTTAATAACGCCGGCGACAACCTCGCCCTGTATTCGGCGCAGACCGCCGGCACGCTCATGGACGGCAGCCTCAGCGTCTCCTTCCCCGATCTTGCTCCGACAGAACTCGGATATTCCATCGAAAAATGCGCGGCGGATAGCGGATGGTCCGGGAACCCCGCGAGCTGGCATATTTCCGGCAACTCCCTCGGTACCGGTCGCTATCGCCGCGGCACTCCCGGCGTCGCCAACTCGGTCTGCACCGGAGACGTGACCCTGCCCACCTTCGATTCAGTCACCGTCATCAATAACCAGACAATCGACGCGCACTTCTCCGAGCCGGTTGAACTCTACACCTCCCAGACGTTGACCAATTACAGCGTCAGTCAGACGATCGGGAATCCCGCGACCGCCACCCGCCAGGCCAACAACCGCACCGTGCGCCTGACCTTCGCCGTGCAAATGTCGCCCAGCACCTATGCCCTGACCGTCAACAACGTCGAGGACATCGCCGCCAATCGCGTCACCGGAAACAGCTCGCAGCTCTTCAGCATCGAGACTCCGCCCAGCATCAAGTTCTCCGAACTCATGCCCGACCCCAACTTTGCCGGTGCCGCCGACAGCTCCGGCGAGTGGTTCGAGGTCTATAACGCAGGCGGCACCACCGTGAGTCTGACCGGCTGGATCATCGCCGATGGCGCCGGCAGTGACACCATTGAAGGCGCGGTCTCCATCAATCCGAGTCAGTATTTCGTCTTCGCCGCGCGCGGCGATTCCGCCGGCAATGGCGGCATTCCCGATCAATACGACTACAAGTTCGGCGCCTCCGGCTGGGGCCTGTCGCTCGATAACACCGGCGAGACTCTCGCCCTCCGCAACTCGCAAAATACCACGGTGGCCCAGCTCAATTACACGGGCTTTCCGTTTGTCACCGGCCGCTCCTGCCAGCTCAAAAATGTCACCTACAATCCCACCATCGACACCAGCTGGTGCCAGGCCTACACCGTCTGGAGCGGAGCGTGGAACGGCGATCGCGGGACCCCGGGCGCCGCTGCCGTCTGTCCCGATGCCATTCCGCCCTCGCTGACGTCCGTGACCGTCCTGAGTAACATTGCACTTGACTTGCTGTTCAACGAATCGGTCGGCGCCGCAAGCGCGGCGGTCCTGACCAACTACGTCGTCAGCGGCGGGATCGGTACTCCGCTCAGCGCTTCGCGTGACGGCGCCAATCTCGCCCTCGTGCATCTGGGGTTTAATCCGATCCCGCCCAACAGCTACTTCATGACCGTGAATGGTGTGCAGGACTTGACCGGAAACGCTTGCGTCGATGAACAGCGCGCCTTCAATGTCGTCCCGTCCGGCGAAAGTGTGCTCAACATCGTGCGGACCTCCAACCTGTCAACCGCTGTCACTGAATGGAATGCCGGCACCGTCGAGTGTCCGGACTCCATGCGACAATGGTTCTTCTTCAAAAACTTCGGCGGCGCGCCACTCGCGGTCAACCCGCCCTTCACCGTGGCCGGTCCGCACTTCCTCGTGACGAGTACCTGCTTGAGCACGATCAATCTCACACCCCTCGGCGTCAGCGGTTGCAGTCTCGCCGTGACCTTCGCGCAGCCGTTGATTGGCGCCTACGTGGACACGTTGCGCATTCCGACCAACGCCTCCAATGCGGTCGGCGGAATCGTCTCAATCCCGCTGGCCGGAACCCGTGCATCAACCCCGGCCAGTCCCATCGTCACCGTGCGTCGCTCCGGCAACGACGCCGTGCTGAATTGGTTCCGCGTCACCGAAACCGCCGGCGGCTGCCCGGCCACGATCGAACAATATCAGGTGCTATCCACCACCAGCTTCGATTCCGGCTTTACGCTGCTGACCACGACGACCGATTCCACTTACTCGCACGTCAACATCATCAGCACCGGCGGACTCACCACCTTCTATCAGGTCATTGCGATCGACAACTGAGCGATCCGTGCTCCACACCCGGGATCGGACTTGGGCCGGTCGTTGCCGGAGCCGGGGGCGGACGGGCGAGTCGGCCGCCGCGGTCCGCCGTTCCGAATTTCGTGCTTGACTATCCACGGATTCGTCCGTATATTGCGAACTGCCGTGGTTGCCGACCGCGGCAGTTCCCGTTCACAACACTGTAATTTGGCCGGGATACCGGGGGGACAGCCGGTGGTACGGATGGCCCTTCCGGTGTCGGCTTCCATCCAAGGGGCGGCGATGAAATCTCTCATGCAAACTCTGTTGGCGCTGCTCCTCTGCGGCGCCTTTTTGTGCTCCTGCCGCGACAAGTCCACGGGCAGCGACGCGGACGACGGTACGTTTTTCGCCGACCCCGCCCTCGAATTGCGCGTCCGCATCATCATCAACAAGCCCGACGGACCGCTCACTCAGGCGGATGTCGATACGATCACCGTGCTGGATGCCAGCAGCCGCGAAATCCGGAACCTCGAAGGCATTCAGCATCTGACCGCGTTGCGACTCGTTGACCTCAGCGGCAATTTCCTCGCCACCCTGTCGCCGTTGGCCGGGCTCACGTCGCTGCAATACCTCGACCTGTCCTACAACTCCGTTCGGGACGTCGGTTCGCTGAGCAATCTGACCGGAATGGTCACCTTGATTCTGAGTGGGAACCCCATCGCCGATCTGTCGCCGCTGGCTGGACTCGACAGTCTCGAATGGCTCGAACTCGCCGGTTGCGAGATCAGCGAACTGGCCCCGCTGCAATCGCTGTCCCGGCTGCGCGTACTCGACTTCAGCGGCAACTCCGTCTCCGATCTCACCGCGCTGCATGTTCTGGGAGCGCTCGAACAGCTCTACGTGTCGTCTAACCTGATCGCCGACCTGAACCCGATCTCGAATGCGACGTCGCTCTGGCGACTGTTTGCCGATCACAATAACATCAATGAGCTGATTCCGATTGCCGGGCTGACCAATCTCACGGAACTCGACTTGCAGGACAATCCGCTGCTCTCGGCCGGACCGCTGCAAGGCCTGACCGGACTGCTCCGGCTCGATCTCTCCCGCTCCTTCATCACCGATCTGACTCCGCTGCTCGGCATGACCGGCATGCGCAATCTGGGGATTTCGGGCTTGCATCAGGAGACCATCGAGCTGATCTCGCAGATGCCGTTGCTCCAGTTGCTCGATGCGTCCCAGAACGGTGTGATCGACATCACGCCGCTCACCGACCACCCAGCGCTCTACTATCTCGCCCTGCATGGCAACCACATCACCGATGTCAGCGCCATTTCGGGCCTGAACCAACTCGTCTATCTCTATCTCGGCACCGCTGAAGACCGGTCCAACCTGATCTCCGATATCTTCCCGCTCACTCAGAACAACGGCCTCGGCAGCGGCGACGTGATCTATCTCACGGGCAATCCGCTCAGCTCGCGGTCACAGGACCTCTACATCCCCGAACTCCAGGCCCGCGGCGCAACGGTGATCTTCTAACCCTCACCCCGTCCAAAATCCATCGTAGAGTCGGCCCGGCGTGGCCGACCCCCGCGCACCCCAAGCGGGGTCCCCTGAGCGTAATCACCCCGAGCGGGGTCTCCAGACCCCGCCGCAACAGACAAACAATTTTGCACAAACAAGAACCGGGCGAGTCTCACGACTCGCCCGGTTGTACATTCCCGTATGCCGCAACGCTGCGCGCAGGCCTCAGCTTAGGCCGTTGGCGCGCGCAAAGCCCGCCATCTTCCGGTCCTCCAAGATCACGTGATGGAGTATCCAGTCGCGCATCCAGCTCTGGACATGCATCACCAGCATCGTTGAGCCGCCGTGACTACTGAAGTCCGCCACGAATTTGTTCAGCTCTTCGAGCAGCCGCTCGTGCTCCGTGTGATGGTGCTTCAGCTCCGGGTCGCTGTGTTCGCGCATCCAGGTTTCTTCGTGGCCAAAGTGCTCCACGGCGTATTCCTGCAAAAACGTCAGCAGCTTTCCGACTTCCTCCTGCCCCTCACGCCGACCCATCGCCTCCAGAAAAACATTGACGTGATGGATCAACTTCTGATGCTGCTCGTCCTGCCAGGCCAAACCCGTGGCCATGCTGTCTACCCATTGAATCGCCATTACCTTTGCCTCCGCTATTGACCATGGTTTGTGTGCAAACCCGATGCCAGCGGGTCCTGAATCCGGAGAAATCCGACTCGCCGACAACAGAATAGGGGCAGCCACACGGGGCTGCCCCTACCTTAGTCTGTCGCTCCGAGCGCACGCCATGCGGTACTACGAATCCTTGACTCGCCCGCCAAGGCGGTCGCTACGGTTGTTCACCACTTCCGGCAGGGAAGGAATCCCTGCTCGGCGACGATAGTGCGAGGGAATTCCTGCTCGGCGTTACGGGCGGGTCGCGGACCCGCCCCTACGAGATCAATAATCCATGCCGCCCATGCCACCCATGCCGCCGCCACCCGGCATCGCCGGAGCCGCCGACTTGGGTTCCTTCTTCTCGTGGATCGCGGCGTCCGTCGTCAACAACAGCGCGCCCACCGAGGCGGCGTTTTCAAGCGCCACGCGCACGACCTTCGTCGGGTCGATCACGCCGTCCTCGATCAGATCGCCGTAGGCTTCGCTCGCGGCGTTGAAGCCAAAGCTGTACTTCGGATTCTGGCGGATCTTGTCCACCACGACGCTGCCTTCCCAACCCGCATTCTGGCTGATCATACGAATCGGCTCCTCGAGCGCGCGACGGACAATCGCCACACCCAGTTTTTCATCGCCTTCGAGCTTCAGACCTTCGAGCGCCTTCTGCGCGCGCAATAACGCCACACCGCCGCCGGGCAGAATGCCTTCTTCCACCGCGGCGCGAGTCGCATGCAGCGCGTCTTCCACGCGGGCCTTCTTCTCCTTCATCTCAACTTCGGTGGCCGCGCCAACCTTCAGTACCGCAACACCGCCGGCGAGCTTCGCCAAACGCTCCTGCAGCTTCTCGCGGTCGTAGTCGCTGGTCGTACCTTCGATCTGCTTCTTGATCTGACCGATGCGCGCCTTGATCTCGTCGCCCTTACCCAGACCTTCCACGATCGTCGTGTTGTCCTTGTCAATGATCACCTTCTTGGCCTGACCGAGGTCCGACAACAGCGCGTTCTCCAGCTTGAAGCCCGCGTCTTCGCTGATCACCCGACCGTTGGTCAGCGTGGCGATATCGTCGAGCATGGCCTTGCGACGGTCGCCGAAGCCCGGCGCCTTCACCGCGCAAACCTTCAACGTGCCGCGCAACTTGTTGACCACCAGCGTCGCCAGCGCTTCGCCCTCGATATCTTCCGCGATCAAGAGCAGCGAACGACCCGTCTGCGCGACCTTCTCGAGCACCGGCAGCAGGTCCTTCATCGAGCCGATCTTTTTGTCATGAATCAAAATGTACGGCTGCTCGAGTTCGCACTCCATCTCGTCCGGATTCGTGACGAAATAGGGCGACACGTAGCCGCGATCAAACTGCATGCCTTCCACGACATCCAGCACCGTCTCCGTGCTCTTCGCCTCTTCGACGGTGATCACGCCGTCCTTGCCGACCTTCTCCATCGCGTCGGCGATCAGACGGCCAATTTCCGGATCGTTGTTCGCGGAGATCGTTCCCACGGCCGCGATGTCCTTCTTGCCGTTGACCGTCTTGCCGTTCGCCTTCAGGTCCTTCACCACGACCGCCACGGCCTTCTCGATGCCGCGCTTGAGGCTCATCGGATCCGCCCCGCCCGTCACGTTCTTCAGACCTTCCTGTATGATCGCCTGCGCCAGCACCGTCGCCGTGGTCGTGCCGTCGCCCGCGATATCGCTCGTCTTCGACGCGACTTCGCGGACCATCTGCGCGCCCATGTTCATGACGGCATCTTCCAACTCAATTTCCTTGGCGACCGTGACGCCGTCCTTGGTGATCGTCGGAGCGCCCCACTTCTTCTCGATGACCACGTTGCGACCCTTGGGGCCGAGCGTGACCTTGACCGAATCCGCGAGGATGTCCACACCCTTCTTCAGTGCGGTGCGGGCATCCACATCGAACGTGACTATCTTGCTTGCCATGTTTTATGTTTCCTTTGTGTTGTTGTCTGTTCTGGTTTCCCCCCACGCTGTGGGGGGATCAAGGGGGGAATGGCACGCCGACCCGAATCGACTCAGCGGCCGCTCACATCCCCATTCACTTCTGCACGACCGCCAGAATGTCATTGCGGCCCACGAGCAGGTACTCCTGATCGTCCATCTTGATCTCCGTACCGCCGTAGCGCGCATAGACGATCTGATCGCCGACCTTCAAGACTTCCGACATCTTTTTCTGCTTGCGATCCGCGACTTCGATGTCATCGCCCAGCGCGACCACTTCGCCCATCTGCGGACGCTCTTTCGCCGTATCAGGAATGATAATGCTGCCAACCTTGCGCTCTTCTTCTTTGAGCGGCTTAATCAATGCGCGCTCGTCAATCGGACGAATCTTCATGGGGGGGACTCCTGTGTGAATTGGTTGTCGGTGGGAAGAAAACTTGAAACTTCAAACTTGAAACGTGGAATACGGAGGCAGCGCCCGCACAGCCGTGCGCGATCTTTGCTGCTCGGGTCCCCCTCCGTTCACGGGGGGGATAGGGGGGGCCGCCGACCCGGGTTCGCGACTTCTGCATGCCGACTGGAATCGAGCTGCTTCTTTCCCCCCACATCCAATTGGGGGACCAAAGGGGGTCAGTCTGCTGTTAGCACTCTATCCCGGTGACTGCTAATCAGACTACAATATAACAACAAAAGTTCCCAAGTTCAACTCGAAAATGCATACCACGACCACTGAAAATGCTGGACTTAGGAAAGAGGAGAGGCACAGGAACAGATGTTCCACTGGCGCTCTGTGCCGTTTCCTGACAGATTTGAATTCTCGTGGAGCAGCCAGATGGTCTTGATTTCCTCGTTGGTAAAGCGTATATTCGCGTAAGTTTCTTTGTCACGAAAGGAAGTGGAGTGAAGTGGAGTATGGAACACTCGAATGGTTCCAAGTACCTGCCGCTGACGACTGCGGCCGTGGTGACAGTCGTCTTCCTGTTGGCAGGCTTCGCGCACGCTTTCCTCTTGTATCACCAACACGGAGTCGGACAGACTACACAAACAGAAAACTTTGTGGGTACGACGCAAACTCATAAGGTCGGCATTAAGGCACCGACAATTGGCGGGATGTTTGCTGCGATCCGGCTGGATGGTAACAACGTCGCAAGCTGTTCGATATCCGCCGGTGGGACATGTTGCGATACGGAACCGCTTACCGTCGACACCTATGAGTTCATCTCATTTGCGGACGTGACGAGCGGCGTTGCAAAGGCATGGGTATGGGGTCAAGACGCGCAATCACCTCCCATACAGCTTTGCAGTGGCGGGGGAGGAAACTAAGTGAGAAAGCCCGGCCGACGCCGGGCTTTCTTCTCTACCGATCCAGCCATGCCCTACCTGATACTTCTCTTTGCTTGTGCTAGCGTCTCGTTCGGCGTGACTCACGGTGTCGAGATTGGAACCTCTATCGACTCCACGGTAGCCCAGTGTTCCGACGGCGACACTGTGCTCATCCATGATGGCGTGTACACCGAAACGACTGTCCTCTACGGCAAGTCGGTCGTGATCGCCAGCGAGTTTCTGCTCGACCTCGACTCGACTCACATTGGCAGCACGATCATTCGCCCCGACTCCAATCGCACGGATACGGTTAGCTGTTTCGTTTACGCCTATGGAGAGGACCGCCGGAGCAGATTGATCGGGCTCACAATCGAAAGTGGACGGGGTACGCGTTGGGGTCATCAAGACCAAATCGCCGGCGGAGGCGTATACTCCTTTCTCAGCGCGGTGACAATCGAGCATTGTCGATTTATGAACTGCGAAGCTCAAGTGGGTGGAGGAGCTGCCATCGTCTTCCCCGCGTTTGAGTTGCATGGCCTCCTGACGCTTGACCATTGCCGCTTCACCCGTTGCTTTGCTGAATACTACGGCGGGGCTGTGTACGCGCCGTTCTGTTCATTGCGCGTGAACGGTTGCGACTTCGACAGCAACCAATGCGGCGCTCTCGGACCCGGGATGTGGGTGGACCACGCGGATGCAACGATTGATTCCTGCCGATTCGCGCACGGAATCGGCATATCGGGAGGACTGAGTTTCTGGGAGTGTCTCGGCCACGTATCCAACTGTTTATTTGAAGAGAACTCGCTGTACGCCCAGGCCCTGGAAGGCGCCTGCGATCTTGAAGTGGTGCGCGGAAATTGCACTATCACCGGGAATCATTTCCGGAACAACCGGACCACACAGCATTCACTCACGATCGATACCGACAACAGGCACCCCGGATATGTCGTGGGCAACATTTTCGAGAACCTCCTTGCTGAAGTGACGACTGGAACGCTGAGCGCGGCTCACGGGCCCAGCCAGATTGCCTACAACGTGTTTCGTAATAACATAAATCGCCACGGCGGAGTCGTGTACGCCTATGCCGGAGCGAGACCGCACATTCACCACAATGTGTTTGACAGCAATCTGTCGGAAGACTCCACATATGGCTCGGTGTGCGTTGCGGTCAGCGGTGCCCAACCCACTATCGATTCCAATATCATTCGAGGAAACTCCGGTCAGACTATCACCCCTTTCTTCAATGGTCCGGATTCCGTTAATGCCCGCAATAACTGGTGGGGCGACGTGTCCGGACCGTACCACCCGACACTGAACCCGCAGGGTCGCGGAGATACCGTTTTGTGGGTCGGAGTCCAGTTTTCGCCCTGGCTCACCGCTCCTCCCGACACGACATTCAACACCGTGAATGGCTCGCCGCCGGAGGTGCTTTCCACGTGGGACATCCTCGCCGTCTATCCAAACCCTTTCAACAGCGCTTTCCACATCGCCATCGCCGGATTCACGACGGAGTCGTTTCGCATGGAACTGTTCGATCTACTCGGACGCCGCGCCGCACTCATTCAGGAAGGCCCATTGTCGAGTCAGATCGTCACCTACCGCCCCCCCGCCTCAGTAGCGACCGGGATATATTTCCTGCGCGTCGCAGACCGCCATCACGCGCAATTCAGAAAGCTGCTCTTTCTGAAGTAGCTGGCGCGGCTCCACTCTGCGATAGGCAAACAAGAACAACGGCCACGGATTTCCTCCGTGGCCGTTTGCTTGGCCTTCCAATCGGCCGGTTCCGTAGACTACACTGCCAGCAACCGCGCTCGAAGTTCTCGGCGCGCCGGTGCCCGCTGACAACGGCGGCGACAACCGGGCGGCAAGGCGCGCATTCCCCGTTCGCCGCCCCCCTTCGGCACACTTCTCGCTCCATCCTGTTCGATATGTCGCCAGTACTACACACCGGAGCCCAGCCATGCCCGCCGAATCCCAATGGGTCACCTTCAAAGTCGGTAATGAAATGTTCGGCTTTGAAATCGAATATGTCAAAGAAATGTTGCGAATGCCCGACGTCCACGCCGTCCCGCAGGCCGCACCCGATAACCTCGGCGTCATCCTGTTGCGCGACCGCACCATCCCCGTCTTTGACCTGCGCCGGAAATTCGGCTTCGAATCGCGCCAGGACAAGGCCGCCGTACTCGTCGAAACCCTGAAAGCCCGCCAGCAAGATCACGAAAACTGGTTGAAAGAACTCGAAGCATCCGTCCGCGAAAACCGCGAATTCAAACTGACCACCGATCCCCATCAATGCAAGTTCGGACTCTGGTATGACAGCTACTCAACCGACGATCCGTTTCTGGATCGCATCATCAAACGCTTCAACCAGCCCCACAAACTCATCCACGCGCTCGCCGAACGCGTGTCCCGCGAACTCGCTGACGGCCAACAGCAGAGCGCGCTGCGTATGATCGAAGACGTGCGCAGCACGAGTCTAAACCAACTCATCGGTATTTTTGCGGAGGCCTGCGAGTACGTCATCGCCAGCGCCCGCCCCACACTCGTCATTGTCGGCAGCTCCGCCTGTACGCTCGGCGTCGCCGTCGATGAAATCAATGCGGTCATTCGCTGCGCCGACGACGAGATTCAGGCGCCCGATTCCATCCCCGCCATCGAACAGTTCCCCGGTCTGGTCGGACTCGTCGCCGAAAAATCGCGCGGCAAATTCACCATGCTGCTCGACCCCGCACAGCTCTATCCGCAGCTGATCCCACAGACCGAATACGCGTGACGTATCGACGGCCACGGCCGCGGCTCACGCTTCCGCAAACGGCCTTAATCAGGCAGGCGACCCACCGGGCCGCCTGCTTCGCATCGGCTATTCCACTTCGGCCTTCCGCTCCAAATGGATACCCTGAGCACGTCAACAGCATCCGAACTCCGGCCTTGCATTCCGCAAGGACGTCGTTGGCAGGCTTTGTGCTCTGACCTTCATCCAATGTGATCAATTGCCCGCTCCGCATGCTCTCCAAGCCAACTCCGATTCCGCACCTCGCCTGTTTCGCCCCCGTTTCCCGCGGCGGTCACACTCCATTCATGTTGACGAATTCAAACCTGCGGTTGTTTTCATTCGGGCATTTCAACAACCCGTTGTAATCCTCCAGCATACCCACGCACGGGTCCGTTGTCCAAACTGATTCGACATTCAACTTAACCCGGATCCTGAGCCTCATCCTCGCTGGTGCAGCTCTTGCCTGATTGCCTACCGAGACCGGAAATATCGCGTCGCGTTGCCAAATTCAAACCTGCAAAGGAGATTCAAACCCCAAATTCCCTGATCTGATTTGTTGCTGTGGTTTGCACTGATACGCATGATGACGGAAGATTCGCGCGCCGAGCGTGCGACTCGACCGACGAAAGGAGAAACGATGAAACGGCTGATGACCCTGCCCCTTGTGCTCGCCCTCTGTGCGCTGAATGCCTTCGCCTGGGATTTCCAGGAAATCTCCCTCCAACTCGAAAATTGCCCCGAAAATGCCGCCTGCGTGGCCTGGGGAGACATCGACAGCGACGGCGATCAAGACCTGTTCGTCGGCGGCCACAATGGCTCCGAAAGCGCGCTCTATCAGAGCCACCGCGGGAGCTTCCTCAACGTTACGGAATCCGCCAGCTTGACCGGGGTCACCGACGTGAAATCCGCGGAATTCGTGGATTTCGACCAGGACGGATCCCTCGACCTGCTCTGCCTCGTCGAGACCGGTATCCGCGTCCAGCTCTTCCGTCAAATCGGCGGACAGCGTTTCCAGCCGGTTAACTTGAATCTCAGCGGCACCGGAATCCCCGTGCGCAGCACCGCGTGGGTCGATCAGGACCATGACGGACAGCTCGACCTGATCCTCAGCAACGGCGAAACGGAGGAAAGCGGGATGACCGTCCTCCGCCAGGAAACCACCGAGTTCAATCAGGTGCGCAGTGACGAGCTGCCCACGCCGGATATCGAAATCGGCGCCATGAACTGGGTGGACTGGGATGCCGACGGCGACCTCGATCTCTTCCTCGGCGCCCACCGCGTCGATCAAGGCCCGCGCCTGTACATGAATGTGGACGGAAATCTGCTCGACTGGACCAACCGCGTCGATCTGCCCAAACACATGGGCTCCACCGGTTCCTGCTGGTTCGATTTCAACGGCGACCACAAACTCGATCTGTTCTCCCCCGGCTCGCCCGAGAACACTCATCTGCTCTGTTATTACCCCGATAACGGCTGGCACAACTACAAGTCCGTCACCGACGAGCTGAATGTACGTAATCTCGCCGAACAGGGCGTTTACGCCTGCGCGGTGGACGCCAACATGGACGGCACCAAAGAGCTGTTCGTCCTGCGCAAGATGGGTTACGGCTGTGCGCTCCTCAAGAACCCCGGCCCCGATCTGCCGTGGTCGGATGTCGCCGAAGAGATGGGCATCGCCCAGCGCGCCGACCGCAATAACGGAGCCGCCTGGGGCGACTGCGACGGCGACGCGGATCCCGATCTCGCCATCGCGCAGGAAGGTCTTGGCGTCCGGCTCTATCGCAATAACACCACCCTCGATCATGAATTCGTGGTCCTGCACCTCTGCGGTCCCAATGATTGCACGCCGCTCCCCAATTGCCAGGTCCGCTTCGATTTCGAGCACGATAAGGACATCGGCTCCTCCGCGAGTCTGGCCAGCATGAACAGCGGCAATGGCGCCGCGATTACGCTGGTCAGCGAATCCGTCATGAAGTCGTCCGTGATCAACTGCGAAGTCACCTGGCCGGGAGGCGAGGTCACCACGTACTCGATCGATCAGATCCAGATGAACAAACACAATTGGCTGCACAAACCCACCAGCTCGCCCGAAATCCAACAGGTCGCATTCGAGTCCACAGGGGGAGACCCTCGCAGCATCAGCAACGCGCCGAATCCGTTCAATCCGTCCACCCGCATCTCCTTCAACCTGCCTGCTGCCGGACAGGTCCGGCTGAATGTCTTCGACCTGACCGGCCGAAATGTGGCGACACTGGCAGATGAGGTTTTCGCGGCCGGAGAGCACACGCTGAATTTCGAGGCCGGCGCATTGCCCTCAGGCACCTATCTCGTCCGCCTGACCGGACCCTCCACCAACGTCGTGCACCGCATGATGCTGCTCAAGTAAAACCGTCGAATTCCCAGCGGGGGGGGCCGCGGCCGACCCCACCCCACGGAAAGTCGTGTTGAAAATGTCTTGGCTCTTCCGTCGCGTTACTCCTGACACGGCGGAGAACCGAACCAGGCCGGGCGGTTGAGGTACGTTGCGGACCTCGACCGCCGGCCGTCCATTCAAGATTCGGGCGTGGCGGGTTCCTCCCACCTGCGCGCCCGGTTTAGCCCCCGTCCTCCTGCGGGGGCTTGTTTTTCTCCTCCTTTTCGCGTATTTTTCAACTATGTTCAGGGGGAACTACTCACCAAAGGAATGGCGCTGGCTCGCGCTCATCGCGGCCCTCTTCCTTGCCGTTCGCATCATCTACCTGCGGCAACTGCTCCATTCGCCGCTGCTGAACTTGCTGTTCCTCGACAGCGAGTTCTATCTCACGTGGGCGAAAATGCTCGTCACCGGGCAGGGAAACCCGCCCGGACCGTTCTGGCTCTCGCCCGGGTACCCGTATTTCCTCGCCGGGCTGTTTGCCGCCTCCGGCTCGAAAGCGACAGGGCTGGTGGTCATCGCACAGTTCCTGCTCTCGATCGGGTCGTGCGGATTGCTGATCCTGACCGCTGATAATCTGTTCGGCCGGCGTGTGGCTCTGATTACGGGCGCGCTGGCCGTTTTTTGTGCGCCGTGGCTCTATTATGACGGTGTCCTGCTCAGCGCCTCGCTGATCCTGTTCCTTAATTCCGCCCTCATCTACGTACTCGTCACGCGGACCAACACCGTGGACCGCGAGCAGGAGGCCCGGCCGTTCGGCTGGATTCTGGCCGGAGGACTGGCCGGACTCTCTGCTCTCACCCGGCCGTCGGTGTTGCTGTTTGCGGCCTTGCTGGTGGCGTGGCTGCTCCGGAAGCGCGCTGATCTGCGGCGTTTCGCGCTGCTGTTCCTGGCCGCAACCTGCGTGACGCTGGCCCCGGCGCTGATCCGCAATTGGACCGTAACCGGCACGCCCGCTCTCACTACCTCCTCCGGCGGCGTCAACTTCTATATCGGCAACCGCTACGGAGCGAGTGGCGCCTATGATGACTTGCCGTTTGTGTATTCCGCCGATCCGATCCGCGAGGCCGAAGCGTTTCGCGACGAAGCCTCGCGCCTCGCCCACGACAGCCTCACCCTCGCCGAGGCTAACCGCTACTGGGGTCGTCGCGCGCTGACCGAAATCTCACGCTGGCCGGGACCTTGGGTCGTGCTCTTTGTGAAAAAACTCTGGCTCGTCACCCAGAACGCGGAGATCGCCAACAATCTCTCCTTTCGCGCCGTCGCCAGCTACTGCCCGATCGTCGGAGCCTTGCCCCTACGCTGGGGACTCCTGTTCCCGCTGGCAGTCGCCGGGATCTTCCTCGCCTGGCCGATCTGGAGACGGCTCGCGCTGCTCTGGTGTTACGCCGCCGCCTATGTGCTGACTTGTCTAATCTTCTTCAGTGCAAGCGAGTATCGGTTTCCGCTGACGCTCGTGCTGTTGCTCGGAGCCGCGTGCTTTGTCGCCGGACTATGGCAACTGATCGTCGAGCAGAACTGGAAGCGCCTGTTGCTCGGCGCCTGGGTCTATCTGCTCATGCTCGCGGTGGCCAACTGGCCGTCAAGCACCGTGCAGCGCATGACCAAACCGAGCATGGACTTCGCCAACATGGCCACCATCGCCGTCGATCGCGGCATGATCGCCGATGCGGTCCCGCTCTATGCGCGAGCGCTCGCCTCCAATGACAGCCTGCGCGACGCGCGCGTCGGTTTGGCCGATTGCCTCTGGAAGCTCGGCTCCTTTGACGACGCGCGGCGAGAGTATGAACTGGCCGGAGTCAGCGCACCCGATTCCCTCCTCGGGGCGCCCTTGCAGACCTTTCTCGAAGAACTCGACCGCTATGTTCTGGCGCAGGATGATGAACGCGCCTATGCCTTTGTCGCCGAGCGCTTCCCCAAGTCCGGCGACGCGCCCACAGAGGTCTGGCTCGCCCGCGCCCGCATCGAAACCCGGCTGCGCATGTTCGCGGAAGCGGTGGGCTCACTCCTGCGCGCGCATGAGCAGGAGCCCGAGTCGCCGGAACTGCTCCATAAGGCCGGCGTGATCGCGGAGCTCAG
Source organism: candidate division KSB1 bacterium (assembly GCA_016214895.1). Lineage (NCBI taxonomy): Bacteria > Pseudomonadati > Candidatus Zhuqueibacterota bacterium. The sequence continues at coordinate 237,092 of JACRMR010000003.1, read as the reverse complement.
CAGAAACGCCCCCCTCGCGGATTCCCTCATGCACGCCGCAATCAAGCTCTACCCGGCCTATGCGCCCGCCCGCATCGCGATCGCAGAGGCCGCGCTCAGCCGCCATGACACCACCGCCGCCCGCCAACAACTCGACGAACTCCTGCGCATCCGCATCCGCGACGATTCCGTCAAAGCCCACGTCGATGACCTCGCCCGCCGCTTGCACATCGGCCCGCCGACCGGGTGAATCGGCGAGCGTGCACATGCCCGCGAACTATCGGCAACACGACGAACCCCGTCCAGTTTGGACGGGGTTCGTTGCTCACTCAGAGCCTGTCAGGAGGCTCCAAGGCGCTCCACAAGGGTAGAGACCGGAAAAGTCTCCGACTGGTTTTCCCCAACCCCCTTGCAGCGCGCAGCGGGAAACGTTGCCCTTTAGATGGCGGCGCGAATATTCACGTAAAAGAGGTGGTGATTCTCCTTGTCGGAGATCTTCTCCTTGTCACGCAAATCAAGTCCCGGATAGAGGCTCACGCGAATATTCTCGCGCATGAGGTAGGTCACCACCGGAATATACAGGAACTGGTAGTCGGTCTTCAGCGGATCGGCGGCCGCCAGATTGGCCTTGTCCTCGTCGCTGGTTGTGACGTTGTCATAGTGGAACGACAGAATCCAGCGCTCATTCACGAAGTAACTGCCGACCGCGCGGATCCCGTTATACGCGATCTCCTTCGCGCCCGTCCCGACCAGCTTGCGGTTGTCCTCGGTGCCCATGACATAGGCCGCCTGCAAATCAAACTTGTCCTTCCAGCGCAGGTTCAACCCCGGCATGATGCGCACGAAAGAATTCTCGGCATAGGCCAGCGAGTCCGTCGGCTTGTTCGCGGGGTTCTTTGCATCCGTGCCCGAGTCAAAATGAATACCCAGCGACGAGCCTTTAAGCGCTTCCGCGCCACTCTCCGGCATCCATAATCGCAAGCCGCCCCACACCCCGATCTGATTCGCCGCGTTCGAGTTCTTCGACCCCGGCGTCACGCCCGCATAGAGGGAGACCGGACCTTGATATCCGTAATACTGGATCCCATAGCGCGGAGATCGCATATCGACCGACGAAACCCCGCCACCGTTCGACGAGGTCACGCGAAGGGCGCCTCCGCCGATCGGAGGCAGCTGCGGCAGCCGATCCGGATACGGCGCGAACACGACGGGACTGAGACGACCCGCCTGAAAGTTAAGCCATGAGGTGTTGCCGAGATTGTGCAGACCCAGGTAGTACCAGGCTTGATGGAACGGTTCGGACCCGGCGGAAAATTCGTTCTCGATGTAGATCGATGTGTTCTTCGACAACGAACCCGCCACAAAGAGTTGCAGCCAGTTGGTGTTGCCAATCGTCAGCTTGTCCTTCTTCTCCCCCTTCACCGTCAGCGCCTTCGTCTCGAGCTGAACCGGTGTCAGATTGAGCCGCGCCGTGAACCAGTGACCGATCTCATTGTCCAGCGACAGGTGATCGCTGTACTTCTTCTTACCTTCCGTGTCCCCGTCCGCCTCCTTCAGGTCCGGGCTTTGGTAGCCGTTGGCCAGAAACCGCTCGCCATAGTAATTGAGGCGCGCGAAGTTCGGCGCGTGACACATCTGGCAAGTCACGTCGTACTTGCGGCTCCACGCCGGAATCGCCAACACATCGCCACTGCTGGCGTAAGGCAGCAAGGTGGGCAGTAAGAACAATCCGATGCCGAGCGCGACGGCGCCCAGCCATCCAACCAAACCAGTCGACTTGTGCATGGGGGTTCTCCATCGTAAAGTGAAACCGGTCCCGGGCGGGAGCGCGCCAGGCACAGGCGGAACGCCGCTCAAACCGGCGTCGGCCGCCGCTGCAAGGCCATGCAATCTACACTCCCGCTTGTGAAAAAAGTTACTAACGAGTTTAATATAGGATTCTTTATCTCCTTTGTCAAGCCCTTACTGAATTATTATGCATAATCAACTAAAAACAATAACATCTGCCGCCGCGGATCAATTGGGATAATATTTGTCTTATTATCAAGTTGTGGACATTCCTCGCCACTTGTAGCCATTTGTGGCGAAGGAGATCGCACGCGCCGAGCCGCCCCGCTGAGCCAAAACCCCTTGACTTTCGCCCCATCTGTGTGTATATTTCGATGTATCGAAATTCTAATCTAAAGCTGTCGAATGGAACTATCCGCACCCGCCGAAGACTGCCTGCTGCTCGTCCATCGGCTCCGCGAACGCGCCGAACCGGTCTCGACCTCCAACCTCGCCCGCGAACTCGGCGTCACCGACTCCACCGTCACGGCCATGATCCAAAAACTGGCCCGCCGACGGCTGCTCCACTACAAACCGCGCCACGAGATCTCCCTCACCCGGCAAGGCGGCGAAATCGCCTCGCGATTGATCCGCCGCCACCGCCTGATCGAGTGCTTCCTCTGTGAACACCTCGGCTACTCGTGGGATGAAGTCCATGCCGAAGCCGAGCGCATCGAACACGCCGTCTCCGAACGCTTCGTCGATGCGATCAACGCCAAGCTCGGCAATCCCGCCTTCGATCCCCACGGCGATCCCATCCCGTCCAGCGACGGCAACGAAGTCGCGCGGGCGCTGGTCCGACTCTCGGAACTCGCCGTCGATCAGCGAGCCGTCGTCGCCCGCGTGCATGGCAAAAAGCCGGAAACCTTGATCTACCTCGCCGGCCTCGCCCTCAAACCCGGCGCCCGCGTGCGTGTCACCGATAGCCCCGAACATGACAGCGTACTGCAGCTCGAAGTGAACGGCAAACCGGTTACGCTCGGCAAACCTCTCGCCGATCAAATTCTCCTCGAAACCGAACCGAAGCCCAAGTCCGCCAAAACCACCCTCCCCCGGAGCAGCAAATGAACACTCGCTCCACCCCGCCCGCCTCGCTCTCCGAGGTCCACCGCACCGTCGGAATTCCCGACAAAGTCAGCGCCTTCCGCCGGCTGCTGGCATTCGCCGGTCCGGCCTATCTCGTCAGCGTCGGCTATATGGACCCCGGCAACTGGGCCACGGATATCGAAGGCGGCTCGCGCTTCGGTTATCAGTTGATCTGGGTCCTCCTCATGAGCAACATGATCGCCGTGCTCCTGCAGGCCCTCAGCGCCCGCCTCGGCATCGTCACCGGCCGCGATCTCGCCCGCGCCTGCCGCGAAGCCTATCCGCGACCCGTCGGACTGATGCTCTGGGTCGTCTGCGAAATCGCCATCGTCGCGTGCGATCTCGCCGAAGTCCTGGGAACCGCCATCGCCCTCAATTTGCTCTTCGGACTGCCGCTGCTCTGGGGGGTCGTGCTCACCGCGCTCGACGTGCTGCTGCTGCTCTATTTCCAACACCTCGGCATCCGCAAGGTCGAAGCCTTCATCCTCGCGCTCGTGCTCACCATCGGCGCCTGTTTCGTGCTCGAAATGTTCCTGAGTAAACCCGACTTCGGCGGGATCGCCTTGGGATTCACGCCCCGGCTGAATCAGGAAAGCCTCTACGTCGCCATCGGAATTCTCGGCGCCACCGTCATGCCCCACAATCTGTACTTGCATTCCGCGCTCGTGCAAACGCGCAAGGTCGGCAACACCAGCGCCCTCGTGCGACAGGCCTGCAAATACAATCTCGTGGACTCCGCCATCGCCCTCAATGCCGCCTTCTTCGTCAATGCCGGAATCCTCATTCTCGCCGCCGCCGTCTTTCATCGCAACGCCGTCGAAGTCACCGAAATTCAGCAGGCGCATCAACTGCTCGCGCCGCTGCTCGGCACCACCGTCGCCAGCGCCGCCTTCGCCATCGCCCTGCTCTGCAGCGGCCAGAGTTCCACGCTCACCGGGACCATGGCCGGGCAGGTCGTGATGGAAGGCTTCGTCAATCTGCGCATCCGCCCCTGGCTGCGCCGCATGATCACCCGCTCGCTGGCCATCGTCCCCGCCGTACTCACCCTGCTCGTCCTCGGCGACTCCGGGACTTATCAACTGCTGATTCTCTCGCAGGTCGTGCTCTCCATGCAATTGCCGTTCGCCATTCTGCCGCTGATCCATTTCACCAGCGACCAATCCAAAATGGGCGAATTCGCCAATCGCACGTGGGTCAAGATGCTCGCCTGGATCGCCGCCATTCTGATTATCGGGCTGAACGTGCGGCTGGTCAGCAGTATCCTTGGCAACTGGATTTCCGCAAGTCCCGCCGGTCCGCAGTGGTATCATGTGCTGGTCCTCCTCATTGCCGCCGGCCTCGCCGTGCTGCTCCTGTATCTGGCCATGGTGCCGATCTTGCGCCGAACCCGCAAACGCGCCGAAGCCCTGCCCACCTTCCATCTCGAAGCCGTGCCCGAAGCCGTCTATCGTCGCGTCGGAGTCGCAATCGAAGTCTCCGCAACCGATGCCAAGCTCGTGCGTCAGGGTGTCGCCATGGCCAAGCGCTATGACTCCGAACTTGCCCTGATTCACGTCATGGACGGACTCGGTCCCCGCTTCTGGAGAGAACAGTCCAGCGACCACGAAGTCGTGGGCGACGAAGCCTACATGGCCAATCTGCGAGACGAAGTCGCGAAACTCGGCGTCAACGTTCGAGTCGTGCTCGGCTACGGTAATCCGCCTGACGAAATCGTGCGCATCGTCCATGATGAAGACATTGATCTGCTCATCATGGGCACGCACGGCCACCGCTTCACGCAGGACATTCTCTTCGGCGCAACCGCCACGCGCGTCCGGCACCGGGTGCAGGTCCCGGTCTTCATGGTACGCGTGGAAGCGTAAACGTCGCTTCCGCCGCGCCGGGACGCCGTCCCCGCCGGAACCTTCCGCCGAGCAGGGACTGTGTCCCTGCCGGAACCTCGCGTCGCCACGTTCAACATGCTTCATAGCGGTTCGTGAGCCGCTCGGCAACTTCCTACATCCAAACTTCAGCATTTTCAATGAGTTTGCTTCTCTTTCGGCAAATCCTTAGATTGGCGGACAGTCTGCTGTTGTCCCTTCAATCAATTTTCAGGAGTTAGCCCATGTCGCAGGTCGCTGAAAAGCTGACCCAGTTTGTTCGCCAGGCCGGAGAATTATTTGAATTCGAGGATTTCGAAGACCTCGAGATCGGAGAGACGGAAGTCTTCGACGAGGAAACCGGAATCGTCTCCATTGATATCGTGCGCGAAGATACCGACGAGCTCTTCCGGTTCTGCGTGTTCGACCGGGAACTCGACCTGAACGCGGAGATCGCGGAGCTCTTTGATCTCTATCGTGAACTCGAATTCGAAGTCGCCGACGAACACAGCGGCTCCGTGTTGCTCTGTAAGGGCGCCACCGCCGACGAGTTCATCTGGGTCTATCGCAACGAAAGCGAAGAGATCGGAATCTATCACTCCGAATTCAGCGTGGACGCCGAGGACGACGACGATGATGACGATGAGGATGAGGATGGGGATGAGGATGAGGACGAAGACACCATCGACGATGGCGATGAAGACGATGACGAGGACGACGATACCAAAGAGACGCGCTGAGACCCGCGACCAGTCCTTCGCGCGGCAGCATACACGGCGGCGGTCCGGTCAGGGCCGCCGCTTGCGTTACCCGCCCCGCGGAGGCATGTGAATGTTTTCACCTGTCTCGCTCCGAGACGGAGGCAGTTAACTCCAGCATTTACAAATTATTACGCTTCATGCGAGCAGCCGTTCCGACCGTTTCAGTGATTGCCGTGGTTGACTTTCCCGTGCGGAATCGGTAAATTCTGTGTTGTACGAACCGCCTGAACCTTCCATAGGGAGAACCCACCGCTCATGGCTATCCGCATTGCGATTAACGGCTTCGGCCGCATCGGTCGTCTGGTGTATCGCGGCGCCTTCAAAGACCCGCGTTTCGACTTCGTCGCCGTCAACGATCTGACCGACGCCGCCACCCTCGCACACCTGCTCAAGTACGACTCCACACACGGCCGCTTCCCCGGCAAAGTCGAAGTCGTCGAAGGCGGCTTCAAAGTGGACGGCAAGTTCCTCAAAGTCCTCGCCGAAAAAGACCCGAAAAAATTGCCGTGGGGTGAACTCGGCATCGATATCGTCGTCGAATCCACCGGCGCCAAGTCGTTCCGCGATCGCGCCGGAATTCAGCAGCACGTCGATCAAGGCGCGAAGAAGGTGCTGCTCACCGTGCCGGCAAAAGACGAAATCGACGCCACGATCGTGTGCGGTGTCAACGACTCCGTGCTCAAACCCGAACACAAACTCGTCTCCAACGCCTCCTGCACGACCAACTGCGTCGCGCCCATGGCCAAGATCCTGCACGAGAATTTCGGCATCGAATACGCGTTCATGACCACGATCCACGCGTTCACCAACGATCAAAATATTCTCGACGCGCCGCACTCCGATTTGCGCCGCGCCCGCACCGCCGCCCAGAGCATCATCCCGACTACGACCGGCGCCGCCCGCACCGTCGGCAAGATCATGAAAGACCTCAAGGGCAAGATCGATGGCACCGCGCTCCGCGTGCCGACCGTGGACGGCTCGATTACCGACCTCGTTTGCAACGTCCAGAAAGACGTCACTGTCGAATCCATCAACGCCGCCTTCAAGGCCGCCGCCAACGGACCCATGAAGGGCGTGCTCGAATACACCGAAGATCCGATCGTCTCCTGCGACATCGTCGGCAACTCGCACTCCTGTATCTTCGACGCCAAGTCCACCATGGTCATGGGACCGCGCATGCTCAAGGTCTTCGGCTGGTACGACAACGAATGGGGCTATTCCATGCGCTGCATCGACATCCTCGGCCGCATGGGTGCGTAGTCCGCACCATACCTCAATCCGTTCCGCCGAGCGGGGATTCCTTCCCCGCCGGAATCTCGCTCAACTGATCTCCCGGCGCAGCATCCGGGAACACGATAAACATGTCAAGGAAACACATCACCGTGAAGAAAATCATCACCATCCTCAGCCTCTTCGTCGCCATCGCCCTGATCGGCTGCTCCGCCCACAACGGCAATGCCAAAGGAAAGGTCTTCGGCACCGAACCAACCCTCAAAGAGCCAGTCTCCATCGCCGCCGTGAACTCCGAACCCGCGAAGTTCAAAGATCAAGACGTACTCGTCACCGGCAAGGTCGTCGCGATGTGCCAGCACATGGGCTGCTGGGTCGAAATCGAACAGGCCGATAAGTCCACCATCATCTGCAAAAGCGTCGATGAATCCGTCCACTTCACTCAGGACGTGATGGGCAAGGATATCGAATTGCAGGGCACGCTGCTGTGGGACGAAGCCGCGCCCGGCGAAGTCAAAGAATCGCACGAAGGCGGCGAAGCGCATGCCTGCCCCGCTCCCAAAGTCATGGTCAGCCTCAAAGGCGCACGCGTTAAGGGAATCTGACACACCGCGTCTGATCCCGCTTTCCTCCGAGCCCGATCTCCAAACCACCCGAACGAAGCCGTCCTCCCTTCCAAGGGGGGACAACAGGGCGGTTCCGCTGACCGCTCCACACCCGCCCGAACGAAGCCGTCCCCCCTTCCAAGCGGGGACAACAGGGGGTTCTGCGGGCCGCTCCACACCCACCCGAACGAAGCCGTCCCCCCTTTCAAGGGGGAACAACAGGGGGGTTCCGCTGACCGCTCCAAACCACCCGAACGAAGCCGCCCCCCCTTCCAAGGGGGGACAACAGGGGGGTTCCGCTGACCGCTCCACGCCCGCCCGAACGAAGCCGTCCCCCCCTTCCAAGCGGGGACAACAGGCGGGTTCCGCTGACCGCTCCACGCCCGCCCGAACGAAGCCGTCCCCCCTTCCAAGCGGGGACAACAGGCGGGTTCTGCTGACCGCTCCAAACCGCCCGAACGAAGCCGTCCCCCCTTTCAAGGGGGGACAACAGGGGGGTTCCGCTGACCGCTCCAAACCGAGCCGTGTCTCCGGCCCCCGCCGGAATCTTGCTGTGCAACTCCTTCGCCGCGAAACGAATCTTCATGTGCCGTCCTTCAATCCGGGATTCTCTCAAGTTCGCCCATTGCCTCCCCAGTCCATCCCATGAACAAACTCACCATTGACCAGGTGGATCTCAAGCACAAGCGCGTGCTTGTTCGTGTCGATTTCAATGTCCCACTCGACGGCGATGTCGTCACCGACGACATCCGCATCCGCGAGAGTCTGCCCACCATCCAGAAGATCATCGCGAGCGGTGGAATGGCCATTCTGATGAGTCACCTCGGCCGGCCCAAAGGCAAAAAGACCGCCGAATTCTCGCTGGCCCCCGCCGCCAAAAAGCTCGCCGAACTACTTGGCAAGCCCGTGGTCATGGCCTCCGACTGCATCGGCCCGGACGTCGAACTGGCCGTCAGCAAACTCCCCGCCGGCGGCGTCATTCTGCTCGAAAACCTGCGCTTCTACGCCGAGGAAGAGAAGAATGAGCCCGGCTTCGCGGAGAAACTCGCCAAACTCGGCGACCTCTATGTCAACGATGCGTTCGGCTCCGCCCACCGTGCCCATGCGTCCACCGAAGGCGTGACCAGGTTCATCAAGCCCGCCGTCGCCGGCTACCTGATGCAGAAAGAGCTGAAGTACCTCGGACAGGCGCTCGCCCAACCCGCGCGGCCGTTCGTCGCCGTGCTCGGCGGCTCCAAGATCTCCGGCAAGATCGACGTCATCGAAAACCTGCTCGGAAAAGTCGATACCATTCTCGTGGGCGGCGGCATGGCCTACACCTTCTACAAAGCCATGGGCAAGGAGATCGGCAACTCGATACTCGAAACCGATAAGGTCGATCTCGCGCACGACATTCTCGAACGGGCCAAGTCCAGCCGCACGCAGTTCATGCTGCCGCCCGATTCGCGCGTCGCGAATGAACTCAAAGCCGGCGCGAAAACTGCCATCGCGCCCTCGGGCGCGATTCCCCAAGAGCAGGTCGCCGGGGATATTGGCAGCGAAAGTGAAAATCAATTCGCCGACATCATCCGCGCCGCCAAGACCATCATCTGGAACGGTCCGATGGGGGTATTTGAGATCGACGAGTTCGCCCACGGCACTAAATGTGTCGCCCAGGCCATGGCCGATGCCACCAAAAACGGCGCGATTACGGTGGTGGGCGGCGGCGACAGCGCCGCAGCCATGAAAAAATTCGGCCTCGACCATGCCGTCTCCCATGTCTCCACCGGCGGCGGCGCCAGCCTCGAATTCCTCGAAGGCAAGGCCTTGCCCGGCGTCGTAGCCCTCTCTGAAAAACTATGAATCATGAAGTATGAAGCCGCCCGCGTGCTCACTCAACGCAGCCGGGGGATCACGGGGAGTCGGTCTTTCTGTTTCATACTTCATCCTTCATACTTCATACTTAATTCCCCATGCTCCTCTGTGCAAACTGGAAAATGAACCTGTCGGCCAAGGAAGCCACAGAATTCATAAATACTTACGCCAGGAACCTGCCCCCGACGATCGTGCCAACAGTCATTCTGGCACCGTTTACCGTCATTCCGGCGGTGGCCGAGGCCGTCAAGAGCTCCGCCCTGCCAAGGGAACGGCTTGCCTTTGGCGGCCAAAATGTGTATTTTGAGAGTTTTGGTGCCTTTACGGGCGAAATCTCGGCCACTATGCTGCTCGAATCGGGCTGCGGATATGCCATCTGCGGACACAGTGAACGGCGAGCAATCTTCGGCGAAACGGATGAGATCGTCGGTAAAAAGGTCATCCGCTGCATCGAGACCGGACTCACGCCCATCTTCTGCATCGGCGAGACGCTCGACGAACGCAACGCGGGTAACGTCGAGCTGGTCCTGAAACGACAACTCGATGTCGGACTGTCCCGCCTCTCACCAGATCAATTCAGCAAGCTCGTCGTGGCCTACGAACCCGTCTGGGCCATCGGCACCGGCGTCGTCGCCACGCCCGAACAGGCCCAAGCCGCGCACACATTTATCCGCCACCGGCTCGAAGCCATGTGCGGCGATGCCGCCAAAGCGATTCACATTCTGTACGGCGGCAGCGTTAATCCGCAAAACGTCGAGTCGCTCATGAGCCGCCCCCACATCGACGGCGCCCTCGTCGGCGGCGCCAGCCTCAAAGTCGATAGCCTGCTCGCCCTGCACAACGGCTGCGCCACGGCAGCAGCGGCCAAGCCGAAGCACTAACTCGCGCGGATTTCGATCACCGGGCTTGTCCGGTTCGAATTCAGGTCTCAGATTTCAAGTTTCAAGTTCCAAGTTTTCGGAAAGACACATGATCTACGGTATCCTTATCGCCCTGCAGATGATCATCTCGGTCCTGCTCGTGGTCTCGATTCTGCTGCAAGCTTCCAAAGGCGGCGGACTCGCCGGCATCGCGGGCGGTATGATGTCATCCACCGTCTTCGGCGGACGCAGTGCCGCGAACTTCCTGACCCGGGCGACCACCGTGCTGGCCACGCTCTTCATGCTGAACTGTCTCGGCATGGCCGTGCTCTCCACGACCGGTAAACAGAAAGTCTCCGTCACTCAACAGGCGGTGCAGGGCGAACCCGCCAATAGCCCGGTCCCGCAGATCCCCGGCGGCGCCACCATGCCCGAAGGCAACAACGCCACGCCCCCCTCCGGCGGCAACTAAGCGCGCTTCGGCCAGCATCGGATCTTCTGCATTTCCGAATTTCCGACGTTCCGCATTTGACTTCCAGCCCGAGTGGTGAAATTGGTAGACACACTATCTTGAGGGGGTAGCGCCGCAAGGCATCCCGGTTCGAATCCGGGCTCGGGCACACACGGCGTGTGATTTTGCACTAAGCGCGGCTTAGGCTTCACGACAACGACACTCCAAACGACAACGGCGGCCCATCGGCCGCCGTTGCTGCTATCCCCCCCAAAAGAAATTCCGCTTTGGGGGGGGTAGGGGGGGTCCCTCGCACGCTACCGGCCGCGCATTCTGATCGCCTGCGTCAGTTCCTCTCGCGTCGGACGTCCGCCCAGCGATTCAACAATCAGATTCAAGGCCGCCGGCTCGTAATCCGTCGCCACCACTTCATAGTAATGCGACGGCGGCGAAAACGGGAGCACATGCTCGTGGCGATAGCAGGTATCCGTCGTGACCGCCAGAAAATCCCAGTTCTCGTTCACCTCTTCCTCGTAGTAGATCACGTACGAACGAATCGGCGAGGGCGCCGCGCAGTCCGTGCTGTCCACCACACTCCAGCACATCGCCATCGCGCTCCCGTCCTGCCACACCACCAGCGACTCCGGCTGCGCGAGGTGATAGTAGAAGTACGCCCCGATATCCGAAATCGTGCAATCCGGGTCATACAGAGTCGGATCACCCGCGTCGATGCATGGCGAGTTCGCCGTCAAATGAAAGTCACCGCCGGTAGAATTCACGAACTGTGGGTCAAGGAAGATGTTGTAGTACTGGTCGCACGGATCACCGTTGCGATTGGTCGTGACGACTTGGCCGAGACTCGGTGGGCAGAATCCAGAACAGACACCCGCAGGATTTCCGTAGAAATCGGTATACCCAACGCTCACGAAGCTGCTCGCCTCGCAGTAGAGAGCACTGCCGTTACCCGCGGCAACAATGCAATCTCGAAGCGTGAGATCGCAGCCGCTGAATGCGCCGATCTGTCCATTACCGCTCGTATTGCCGAACATTGTGCAGTGATTCAGTACAACCGTTGTCCCTTCGCCAAGGGCTAGAGCGGAGCCTACAGCCTCGCACGAGTTCTCACGGAAGATGCAGTAATTGAAGTTGGCGCCGGAACCGCTGACACCAATCCCGATGGCGCCACCGTTATTCAGAGCGTAGTTGCCAACAAACAGACAGCGTTCCACTGTCGGATAGCCTCCATCCAGAGCTTCAATCGCTCCGCCAGCCTCGTCAGTGCCGTTGTCAAGGAACACACAATCGCTGACTCGGACAAGACTGCCCCCGGTAGCACCTATCCCACCCGCACGATTGGCATAGTTGTGTCGAACTGTCGTATGGCTGATCGCCGGACTTGCTGAATCGACCCAGATGGCTCCATATACTTCTGGCCAGGCCCATGTGCTGTTCACGACGTGCTCAACGATGCAGTAGCCGAGTTCCGAGGCGTCGTTGCTTCCATGGTAGAAACGCAATCCCCGCCACCTTCCCGGATTCGCCAACGTGTCCGTCGTAAACACGATTGAATCCTCTTCCGTGCCTTGCGCCAACAAGGTCCCCCGCACTTCGAACTTGTACGGCCCCATGAAATTCAACACAACCCCGGGCTCGATCACCAGCGTGTCACCGGCCGGCAGCAGCAGATCGCAAGCAACAAAGTAGGGCGAACCCGCCGCCCCCAGTGTCCCTGACAGCGTGTCGCACAAAGTCGGATCAGGCGCAGTCTTCACAACATAGAAATCTGAACTCCCGGCTCCGAAAGAGTTGGTCATTCCCGCTAAAACAAAGCCACCGTCTGCAGTGATGATGCCTGCTGCGGCATCCTCTACTTGCGGACCACCGTACGTCCTTGACCACAGCAATTGACCGTCAGCATTGGTTCTGGCAAGGTAGAAGTTAGCCGGTGGGCCTGCAATATCTGAAGTCCCGAAAACGGCGAACCCTCCGTCAGCCATCCGCGCAACTGCTGAACCGCGGTCACCGAGCGACCCGCCGAATGCATTGGTCCAGAGCGCATTGCCGTTTGCATCGGTCCTCACCAGATAGACGTCCCCTCCGGTGCCGAAAGACTCCGTGTAACTCGTGACAACGAACCCGCCGTCAAACGTCGTCGCGAGGCCAACCCCATAGGGCCATCCGTCATTGCCCGCTCCTCCAAATGTGCGAGTCCAGAGTGTGTTACCATCGCCGTCAGTCCGCACGAGGAAGAGGTCGTATCCACCCGCTCCAAAGGAATTCGTCCAACCTGCGAGAACAAAGCCACCATCAGTTGTGCGCGCAATATCCCAGCAGATGTCGTTTCCACCGCCGCCGTAGGTCCGCGACCACAGTGAATCGCCCGCGGAATCCGTGCGAATCAACCAGAAATCCGCAGGTCCCTCATGAACTCCAAGTTCGTTTCGACCTGCCAGTGCGAAGCCTCCGTCGGGCAGGGCAACGATCGCGTGTCCATAGTCGTTTCCCGCGCCTCCAAAGCCACCGTCAAACGAGACATCGTGCAGTGTGTTTCCAAGAGCGTCGGTGATGATCAATCGGACGTCGCTTTGATACCCGCCATCAAGGTAGCTGCCCGCGACCATCGCGAATCCGCCCGCTTGTGTATCAACCATGTCCCGCAGATCATCCGACGAATTGCCACCATAGGTTCGTGTCCATACCGTGTTCCCCTGATCGTCGGTGCGAATGAGCCACATGTCGGCACTGCCCGCCCCGTAGGAACGCGTAACGCCACCAAATGCGTACCCTCCTGCTCCAACGGAAATGACAACGGCACAATGATCTTCATCCGCCGTTCCTCCGTACGTCCTCGTCCATACGGTGTCCGGCCCTTGGGCCAAAATCGATGTGCTTCCCATAAGCACAGTCAGCAGAATGAATAGCGATAGCTTCATCATGATCTCCTGAATTAGTTGGGTCTGATCACAAGTTACGGAGTTGCATATGTAATTAGCAATATGATATGATTTGTCATATTAACATGAATGCTTGCGTGTGTTCGCCATTGTTAAGTTCCTGAGCAACCCCGACCAGTATGCCTCTCAGACCCCCACTCTCCCTGGGCTGCATCTCCTGACCTACCCGGAATCGGCTTCCCCCCCCCAAAAAAAACCGACTTAGGGGGGTAGGGGGGGGTCCGGCACCCCGCACCCTTCCGACTTCGTATACTGCCTTCATGAACAACCACTTACGTATTTAATAAACATTTCTATTGCTTTTTGCGTGTTTGCTCAGTATATTAACCTCATGTCAGTGAAAACCAAAAATCCAACTGCCCCGCCTTCGCTCGCAATTTGTCCACTTCGTGCGCAACCAATTTTCACCTACTTCGTTAATTCATAAAGCGTAAAGCAGTTCGTTTGGTCAAAAGTATTTTGATCTCGCTCGTTAATCTTTCTCAAATTTCATCATTTCTGATTTCCGATTTCTGATTTCCCATTTTGCCTTCCTCCCCCTCCCGACTCAAACCCTGGCTCATCTTCCTCTATCTCGGCTGCCTGGGCTGGGGGATGTCGTTCTTCTGGATCAAGGTCGCCCTGCGCGAGGTCGGTCCGTTCACGCTCGTTTTCTATCGCATCCTGATCGGCGCCGTCGCCGCCTGGATCATTGCCGTCGTCACCAGGCAGCTTGCGCCCATCACGCGCGATCAGTGGAAACATCTCGCCGTCGTCGGATTGGTGAACGCCACCATCCCCATGACCGCAATTTCGTGGGCCGAGATTCACATCAGCTCCGGACTCGCCGGAATGCTGAACGGCACGCTCCCGCTCTTCTCCATGGTCGCCGCGCACTATTTCCTGTTCGACGACAAATTCAACCGCAACAAGATTCTCGGCCTGATCGCCGGTTTCGCCGGGATGCTGATCCTGCTCTACGATGATCTTCAACACGGCATCTCCGGCAGTACGCTCGGCATCGCCGCCATGCTGCTCGCCGTATTATCCTATGCGGCGGCCGGTGTGTACACCAAACGTTTCATCAAGGGCATGCCGCCCATTCTCATGTCCGCGACCGCCCTCACCAGCTCGCTCGTCTATCAGACCTTCGCCGCCCTCTGGATCGAATGGCCTCTGAAAATCCCTGCACAGCCTATGACCTGGCTTGCGCTCGGCTGGCTCGGCGTGCTCGGTATGGCCCTCGCCTTCCACGCGCTATACTATCTGTTCACCGTCTGGCCCATCAGCCGGATCAGCATGGTCACCTACTTCTTCCCCGTCTGGGCCGTGGCCCTCGGGGCCGTCTTCCTCGATGAGCCCGTCACATGGCCGTTTGTCATCGCGGGAGTGCTGGTCATCCTCGGCATCGCCTCCGCCTCCCTGCCCGCGCCCGCCAAGGTCCCCGTGCGCTCCGGAACGACCGCCTCTGGCCGCCGCGATTAGCCGGACCGTAACGAGAGGTGGGTCAAGCGGAGTTGAGCAAATTGTCGCAAGTCATGCCATCGGGTCCACTGAGTTCTTGTTTTTGCTCAACTCAGAATATCAACAACGCGTTTTGAACCACTTGCTTTGGCGCGAGTTGTGCATTAAATTGATAGGGAAACTGGTCGGATACACCCGGCGGGCAGGGTTGCCACAACTGACACGCCTGCACCACTAAGGAGGTCGAGATGACGCTGCTCGAAGTCCTCAACACCAAAGGGAAGCATGTATTCACAATCCGTCCGCGCGACTCCGTGCTGGATGCTGTGCATACACTCGTCGCTCGCAATATCGGCGCGCTCGCCGTGCTCGATGACGGCGGTAAACTCGTCGGAGTCATCAGCGAACGGGATGTCCTCAGATTGCATGTCCAGAGTCCCGTGAACCTCGCCACACTCCGCGTCGCTGAGTTCATGACGCGCGAAGTCATCACCGCCACACTCGCCTACTCCATCGATCAGGCCCTCGCCGTCATGTCCGATGCGCGAATCCGCCATCTGCCCGTCGTCGAAAACGGAATCCTGCTCGGCATCATCTCGCAGGGCGACCTCGTCAAATCAAAACTCGATGAAGTCGAGTTCGACGCCAAACAGCTCACCTCCTTCATCACCGGAAAATATCCGGGCTGAGGATGAGACCCGAGCGGCCGACGGCGTCGCCCGCGCTTTGAAGCGGCTGATGGCATCGCCCGTCCGAATCACAAGCACGGTTCAATCTAAATGCGAAGCGGCGAGTCCGGGGGGACTCGCCGCTTTCGGTTGTTGGACGAGAGGAGTTGCATGCAACCCGCGCCAACCGTACTTTGTCTATTGCAGCAACATGGTACTTATCCGTTATGAGGGCTATGTCACATGGCGCGGCGATACGCTTACGGCCTACTATCGGCGTTGACGCTATGGGGGTCGGCCTTCGCCGTTGAAGTCGAGGTATCCGCCGAGCCGCTCTATACGTTGGTCTTCGACACCGGGCCGGGCATCCCTTACACGCCGCTGGATACCACCGCGGCAGATACAGTGTACACGGTTATCGATTCCGGCTACACGGTGTGGTCGCATCAGTGGAAGTTCGTTTCTTTCCACTTGCCGACCACCGTTGCCGCCTGTGACTGTCTCTACGTGACTGTTGCGGCCGTCAATCTTTCGTATGATCCGTCGGGAGGTCAGACCGGCATCAGCATGGATTTCTTTCCACATGATTCGACGGACACTTTGCAGTTCTCTTACTTTCCCAATACTCATTGGGGACATTACTACACATACGATACGCTGCGGTACGGCGACACCGCCGTCCACCGAACCTACCTTAACCTCGACACGTACTTCCGGTATATTCTGAACCGCGACTATCCCACCTGTCGTGATTTGATCATGGCCATTTCACCGACGTTATCGAACGACACGCATTTCGTTTTGTCGTCGACGCTGTATTGGACCACGCAGGCGTTGGATGCTGCGCCGGAGCCACGACCGACATCACCCATTGCGCGAATCACCGTTTACCCGAACCCGTTCGTGGATTCGTTTGTTTATGATGGTCCGCGAACACGATTTCGCATCTACGATATCCTGGGGCGAGAAATCGCCTCCGGTTTCGCGGACGCGCGGTCAAAGGTCTCACTGAACAACGTCCCCGCCGGAAGCTACTTCTTCCGCGCAGACGGCTCGTACAGAAGCGGTGTGATTATGCTCCGGAAGGTGGAGTAGGTGGTTTGCCGCGCAGGTCTTGGGATACAAAAGCGGCGAGCCCAACCGGACTCGCCGCTTCGTTTTTCTATCCCTCAACGCTACCCCTTCAACTTCGCGTTCTTCACCCACTCACGGAACTTCGGCTCCGCCGCGGCAATCGTCTTGATCGGACCCGTCGCCTTCACAAACCAATTGCCCGCCGGAGTCTCGATTACTGACGCAATCATCCGCGAATTCGCGACGTCGCTGCTCGGACCGGTACCCATCGTGCTGGCCAACAGTGTGCCGGTCACGTCCGTGGTGATCACCGTGAACTTCGGCAGCTTCAACGTATCCGTCTTCGCCACCGACGCGCCCGGTTCGCCCTTGGGGCCGGTCATCTGGCCCTGCCACCGCTGGATATTCGCCGACGACGAACCGCCCGAGCCGGGGAAATGGAAAATGGCGATCTCCGCCCGGCCCTGATCACCGGCGACCGTCGGAATCACGACCTGACCGAGCCGCATGTTCGAGGCTGGCGGCTCGGACTTCCAGCCTTCCGGAAGCGCCCCCAACATCGCCGCGATATCGACACCACCGCCGCCTGCCGCCGCGTCCGCGTCCGCACCGTGTGGGTTCGGCGTGGCGTGGGGATTCGGAACACCCGCCGGCATCTCCGGCATCTTCGTGTCTTTTGCCTCGGGTCGCTTGGGAACGCACGAAACGGCCACTATGCTCAGCATCAGAGCAAGAATCAGAATAGGTTTCATGGGGAATTGGTTAAACCGATAGGGAACAGCCTGAGTCGAAAAGTTAGCCGATTTGGGGTTCACATGCAAGCGATAGACCACAATCCACCATTGAGGCGGCAGTTCGCGATGCTTACGAGTGAAAACGGGGCCATTGGCCCCGTCGCGAAGTCGCTAATATTCATGACTTAGCCGAGCGGGAGCCGCAGCCGAACGTTCAATCCACGCCCCGCTTCGGACTCCACTTCCACGGCACCGCCCAGCGCCTCCATCGCCGAAATCACGGCATTGAGCCCCATACCCCGACCGGAGATCTCCGTCACCGCCGCGGATGTCGAGTAGCCCGGCTCGCCGAGATGCTGACGATCGGATGCCGCGATCCCGCAGCCGTCATCCTGCACTTCGAGCACCAGGTAACCGGCCTGACGCGTCGCCCGGATTTCGATGGTGCCCACAGGTGGCTTCCCGCTTCGCTCGCGCTCCGCGACAGGTTCAATGCCATGATCGACCGCATTCCGCAGCAAGTGGACCAACGCATCGCCGAGTTCCGCGCCGAGTGCATGATCGATTTCAATCGCCTCGGACTTGATCGTCAGCTTCAACTGCTTGTTCAGCCGCAGGGCCAACCCGCGCACGAGCGGCTCCAGCCGCTCCAGCAGGCCGTGCACCGCGACCGGCCGCAGCACCTCAACCGTCGCTTCCGTCTGTTCGATCAGCTGCTCGATCCGCTGCCGCCGCGCTTCCCGCGCCTCGCGAATCTGCCGCCGCGAACTCGTATTCAGAGCGTCGCCAAGTTCGACGAGCCGCGCTTCCAGCCGGCTGTATTCCGCCGTCGCTTCCCACGCTCCGGCCTGCGACAATTCGCCGATCGCGGTGATCAGATAACGAATGAGTTGCAGCGACTCGGCCGCCAGCGATACGCATTCCTCCGCCTCGACCTCACCGGAGTCCCGCACGCGCAACAAACAACTCTCGGTCAAATGCGCCAGATGCGTAATCGGTGTCAACCCCAGGAAGCTGGAGATCCCCTTCATCGTATGAAACGCACGGAATGTCGCGTTCAGCGCGTCCTCGTTCGACGGATCGCGGGCCAACGTCGTCAACGCGATCGCCGCGCGCGCCAGCCGCTCCGCCGCTTCGCCCTGAAAATCGCGCAAGAACGCCGGATCCAGCGACTGCGGAATGCGGAAAACTCCGCGTGGGCAGTCCGGCTCAATCACGCTTCGCGGGGCCTCCGGCCGGCGCGAGTTCGGCGAGCAGTCGCTGAACCGCCGTGATCGAGGCCTGCAGTTTCTCGATGGTTTCCTGATCCGCCTGGGTCTCCAGCCCGCGACCCAACTCTTCGAGCTCGGCTTGATCGATCAAGCCGGCACTGCCCGCCAGATTGTGACCCAGTCGCTTGACATGCGCGCGAAAGTTGGGGTCGCCGCTGCCCGGAATCCCGCCAATCTCCGTCGAAAAGGCCGAGCAGAACTCCTCAATCGTAACCCCCGCCGTGGACGGCGCCAGACACTGCTTGACCGTGTCCACGAATCGCGGCAGATCGACGGGTTTGCTCACCAATTCGTCGGCCCCCGCCTCGAACAGATCCCGCTTGGAGGCCGCACTGTTCATCTCCTGCAATGCCACGATGCGAATCACCGAACTCTTGAACGACTCCCGAATGCGCCGGACGAAGTCGATCCCCTCCATGCTGTCCAGCATCGAGTCAATCACCACGACCCGCGGACGGTGTTCGAGCTCCGCCCACGCCTGATGCACGTTGTTGATCGGACGATGCGTGATGCTGTTCTTCATCAACACGTCGCCCAGAATCTCCGCCCCCGCCGCATCCTGCATCACCAGCAGCACCTGCACCGAGGACTCGCCCTCCGCACCGGCGGCGCCGGACGCAAAATGCGACTGAATCAGACTTTCCAGCATCTCCGGGTCGATCGGCTTGTTCAGCACCTTGATCGCCCCCAACTTGCGAAATTGATAGACAATCGACGGCTCGCGGGAGCTGGTGATCACCGCAAACGGCACGTCTAAGTCCTGTTTGCGAAGCTGGGCGATGAACTCGTCCCCGTTCATCCCGGGCAGATTGTAGTCCAGCAAAATCAGATCGGGAACCTGCGACGCAATCATCCCCAACGCCAGCTCAGCCGTGCGCGCCATCAGCGGCTTGTACCCGGCACGTTTCAACAAGGCTTCCAGACTCTTGGCCGTGATCGTAAAATCCTCAATGACCATTACCGTCTTGATCGCGGACAAGTCCTTGGACTTCTGCTGGTCCTTGACCAGAGCCTGCTCGACCGCATGCTGCAGGCGACCCGAGGCGATCGGCTTGAGCAGGATGTCCGTCACTCCGTTCTGGTAAAGCACCTGCAACCGCTTGTGATCGATCGCGCTCATGACGGCGATGATCGGAATCTCGCGACGCAGGTTGGCCCCGCGCTTACGAGCCAGATCGAGCACTTCCCGGTAGTTCTGCTTGACGTCAAACAGGATGACGTGCGGCAGCACATTCTGCAGCAACACCCGCGCCTCGGTGATCGTCGTCGCGAACACCGTGCGCATGCCCATCTCCGTCAGCAAGCGCTCGAAGACCTTGCGTTGAACCGCGCTCTCATCGATGCACAACACCAAATGGTCACCGGCTTTCGTCTCTTCCTGCTTGTTCAGCAACTGATCCATCAGCTCCTTCAACTCGCCCGGACGAACCGGCTTGGCAATGATGCCCGAGACCGACATCGCGCCCAACCGCTGCCGCGTGGACTCGGGAGACGACGCGCTCATGCAAATGACCGGAATCGAGCGCGTGTCCGGGTTGCTGCGCATTTGCTTCAACACCGAGACGCCGTCGGTGTCGGAGAACAACATGTCCAGCAACACCAGATCGGGCCGATGCTCGGTGCACATCTGAATCGACTCCGCACCGGTCCAGGCACTCAGCACCTCGTGACCCAGCGACTTCACCACGCGGGCTACCGCTTCGTGGGAAATCTTCTCGTCTTCGCAGACCAGTATCTTGGTACTCAACTTTTAATTCCTCTCCCGCGGTGATCGGCAATTTGTTCGGACTTATTCAGCCGCACAGGCTCCATAGTCCTATATTCACCACCAAAGTTTGCAAGAAACTTGCCAGTGCCCGCACGCCGTTGCCGACCCCCCAATCCGACGCCTCCCGGCTCCCGCGCAGGGAAAGACCGGTCAAGACCGATCCCCACGGCGGCATCCTTGCGACTGTGAACGGAATTGCGTAATTTGCCCCGCATGAGTTCTGACCCACCCCGGTGCCCCGCGCCTCAGACCGTTCCGGCTCGACTGCGCCCTGGCTTCCGCCACAGCATTTGCCGTGGTGAGGCCTCATGATCGAGCTCTCCGTCATTGTCGTCAATTTCAACGGCGGCGAGGACACGCTGCGCTGTCTCCGAGCGCTCGAACGCGTGTCCGGCGAGGTTGAGAGTGAAATTATCGTCATCGATAATGGTTCCAGTGACGGCAGCTGCGAGCGCATCGAACACGATTTCACCGCCGTTCAACTGATCCGCGCCGGAGCAAATCTTGGATTCGCCGCCGCCTGTAACCGCGGCTTGGAACGGGCCGCGGGACGCCACGCGTTGCTGCTGAATCCCGACACCGAAGTCTGCGCCGGGGCGCTGTCCGGGATGGTCCGCGCCCTCGACGAACACCCCGGCTGGGGCATCGTCGGCGCACGGATGGTGGACGGCAGCGGCAAGCTTTACACCGCTGCCCGCCGCTTTCCCCGGCCGTTCGATCTGTTCTGCGAACAGCTGCACCTCGCCAACTGGTTTCCGCGGTCGCGGTGGTTCGCCCGCTATTTCTACGGTGAACATGCGCCCGAAACACTCGATGCGGTCGAGCAGGTGGAAGGCAGCGCCCTGATGATCAGCGGCGCCGCGCGCCAGCAGGTCGGTGATCTTGATCCGCAGTTCTTCGTGTTCTTCGAAGAGGTGGACTGGTGCCGCCGCGTCAAAGCCGCCGGGTTGGAGATCCATGTCGTGCAGTCGGCGCGGATCGTGCATCACCGGGCCACCACCATGTCGCGCTTCTTCGTGCAGTCGCGGAGCTACCATGCCCGCAGCGCGCAGGCCTACTTTCGCAAACACTACGGTGAACGCGGTCTGCGCAGCCTGCGACGCTGGATGATCGCCGCCGGTTGGATCCGGGAAATCGGAGCGCGCGTGCTGCTGCCGTTCGCGGGAGGCGATACCATGCGCCTGCGGATCGCCGGAGCGCGAGCCGAACGCAAGATCTACCGTGAACCGGCGGAGGGCAACCGTTGAAGGTGCTGCACCTGATCGGCTCACCGCATCTCGGCGGAGCCGAAATCGTCTCCATCAATTTGGTGGAGTCGCTGCGAGAGCGCGGAATCGACGCCCGGCTGCTGGCGTTCGCCGACGGACGACCGCTCGAAGTGGCGCGACAACGGAACCTGCCCGTGACGCTCGCGGAACTCGCGAGCAAACCCCACGAATCGCGCGGACGACGTTGGCATCGGTTGGGGCTGGCGTTGAGTGCGGCGGTCGCGGAATTCCGGCCCGACCTCGTGCACTCGCACGTGCCGCTCACCAATCTGATCTGTCATCGCAGCCTCTCGCCGCGCGGTGTGCCGTGGGTGTGCACGATCCACAGTTCGTGGCGCAACTTCGGTTACGGTCCGGCCACTGTCGGTCGTCCGTGGTTGAGACCCTATCTGATGGCTCGACACGCCGCCGGCGACGCCTGGATCACGCGCTCCGCCGCGCGGATCGCCGCCAACTCCCACTATGTGGCCAAGGCGTTGCAACAGATCGGCGTCCCCGCCGCTCGCATGGATGTCGTCCATAACGGTATGAATCCGCCCGCGGAGGCGGGCTCGCGTGATGAGATCCGGCAAAGCTGGCAGGTCGAAGCGGATGCGATTGTGATTGGCGCGCTCGGACACCTCGCGCCCGTGAAGGGGTTTGACATCCTGATTCGGGGCTTCGCGCTCCTGGCCGACCGATTCCCCCGGCTTCGCCTGCGCATTGCCGGGGGAGACGTGATGGGCGACCGGCGGCAGCGAGATGAACTCGAAGCCCTGATCGTCAAGACTCAAGTCGGCGGTCGAGCCGTCCTCACGCACGCGACCGATCCGGACCGGGAGTTCTTGCCCGGTCTGGACATCTTCGTTGTCAGTTCCAGGTCCGAGGGCTTCTCGCTCGCCCTGTTGCAGGCTATGCAGCACGGACTTCCCGCTGTGATTACTTCAGCCGGCGGCTGCCGCGAAGTCGCTCGACCTGAAATCGAATCCTTAATGTATGTTTCTCCAGATTTTGTGTCGCTCGCCGGAGCACTGGAGCGACTGCTGTTGTCCGACCTACTTGCTGCGGACTTGGCAGAACACGCCAGGCAGCGCGCTGAGCACGAGTTCAGCATGGCCGCGTGTGCTCAACGATATGTTGAATTTTATGACAAATCGTTGAGTCCTGCCCGCCGCTGAATCACCGTTAAGCTCCCGTCGTTGGCCGCCTTGCGGAGGCCGCCCGTGGTTGCCACGAAAATTGCTCTGACCCGCGATGTTGAGGCTCGTACCCCGCCGTCGTATCTCATCCGCTATGCACTATTGCTTGTTTCACGCCGGGTTCGTAGATTCTGGCAATAGGAAGGTCAGGACGGGGGACGGCTTCCGACTTCACGGAGGCGCGGCCTTGAGACCATCGAGATTCACTCATATTTCCGGGAGGTTGCCTTGAAACTCGCACGTTACCTTGTGCCCGCGGTTCTGTTGATCGGCATCGTGTGGATGTTCGGTGTGCTCAGCGCCGGAACCGCCGCCGACCCGCTGTACACGAAATCCTGGCAGGACCAGCAGAACTCGCTTGCCAAACAGGAAATGAAGGAGCTGGAATCGATCCTCGACCGCATGAATCGCGGCGAGGAACTCAGCTTTGCCGAGAAAATGCGACTGGAAGAGCTGACGGCCCGCTATCCTGAGGAACCGCTGCGCGATACCCGCGGTCTCGATAATGTCGGCGGCCCCGATGCCTTCGGCTATCAATTCGTCGATAATCAGGGCGGGGACACCGCAACCTTCGAGTGGATCGAACTCAGCGGCGACCCGTTGGCAACCTGGCTCGCTTGGACCGGCAGTCACGACGACAACCACCAGGCGCTCAACTTCGCGATGGACTTCCCGTTCTACGGTGCAAGCTACTCAACGTGTCAAATCGCGACAAATGGCACGATCCAGTTCACCACGGCGATCCATCCCTACGTCAACGCCTGCCTGCCCACCAGTCTCTATGCCGGGCCGACGATCTTCCCCTACTGGGATGACCTGCATCTCGACTACGGCGGACAGGGCAACTCCGGCTCCAATGTCATCGCGTGGCGCAACTTCGGCGATTACGTCGTCATCGAATACGATTCCATCGGGCACTGCTGCTCGCCCGGCACCTCCGTCAAGTTCGAGCTGCTGCTGTTCGCGGACGGCCGCATGAAGTTCCAGTATCAGAATCTGGTCTGGCTGGCCGCCACCGACAGCTCGATGACCATCGGCATTCAGGCGACCGGCACCGGCCCCGCTCTGCACTATGTTTGCAATACCACCGGAATCCAGCCGGTCAATGATCTCGCGATCTGGTTCACGCTCGGCGAATCCGGTTCCATCTCCGGCCACGTCAGCGATGACGGCGGCCAACCGCTGTTTCAGGCACGGGTGATTAATCCGGGAATCGCCGGCGCCCAGACGTTCACCGACAATCAGGGTGATTTCAGCTTCCCGCTCGTGCCCGTCGGAACCTACAGCATCTATGCCACCAAGCGCGGGTTCGAGTCCGACACCGCCTTCGGGGTTCAGGTCAATGCCAATCAGAATACCACCGTCGATCTGACATTGGTGAACCTCGGACTCCTGAATTTCCCGTCCTTCAATGTGCCCGTCGATATTCCGTTGCAAGGTGTGGTCACGTCGGAAATCGTCATCGATCAGTCGATCAATATCTCTGATCTCGACGTTGTGCTCGATGTCGCGCATACGTCCGTCGGCGACCTGATCGTTACGCTCACGTCGCCCGAAGGCTCCGTGGTTACGCTCGTCAACCGTCGCGGAGGTGTGAACGACAACTTCACCAATACCGCTTTCGACGATGAAGCAACCACGCCCATCGCCAACGGCACCGCCCCCTATACCGGCGACTTTATTCCGGAATCCCCGCTGTCCGTCCTCGACGGGCAGGACGCCCTCGGCACCTGGATTCTGACCATCGACGACCGCGACGCCACCGACAGCGGCCAGTTGCTGGCCTGGGAATTGTTCATCACGCCCGGCTCCGACCTCGGCGGAACGATTCAAGGTACGGTAACGAGCGCGGAAAACGATCAGCCGATACCCAACGCCGAAGTCACAATCGACGGCACGAACCTGTCCCGTCATACGAATGCCGCGGGCCAGTATCGCTTTGGCTTCGTGACGCCGGGAACCTACACCGTAAATTTCAGTGCGGTCTTCTTTGAAGGCGAATCGGTGCCCAACGTCTCCGTCGGCGATGGCGACGTCATTACGGTCAATGCCGAGATGCAGTCGGGAGTCATCCTCTATGACTACACCGGCGACCCCGTGCCGATCACGGACAACGACACGTCCTACGCGCCGATCACGGTACCGGATGAATTCGATCTCGAATACGTCGTCGTGCGGATTGTCAGCCTGACGCATACCTTCGACGGCGACCTGATTCTCTGGATCGAGAACCCCGCGGGCGAGCGCGTGCAGCTCTCAAACCGGCACGGCGGTACCGGCGAAAACTACATCGAGACCATCTTCACGGATCAAGCGACGACGCCGATCGCACAGGGCGTCGCGCCGTTTACGGGCACCTTCCTGCCCGAACAACCCCTGTCCGCATTCAATGCGCAGCCGGCTATGGGCAACTGGACGTTCATCGTCTATGATGCCGCCGGCGCCGATCAGGGCGCAATCAACAGTTGGCAGGTGATCTTCGGCGGCTCCATCGGTCCGCGCGGTGATCTCGAAGGCACCGTGACCGGACTGCAATCGCAACTGCCCGTCGCCGGCGCCGTCGTCACGATTGTTGAACTCGACGAAACTGAAACCGCCGACGAAAACGGATTCTACTCCTTCCACAGTATCGAAGCGGGCACCTATTCGGTTTCCGTGCACCGCGACGGCTTCTGCGACTTTGCCGCGACCGGGGTCGTCATCGAAGACGAGATCACGACGACGCTCGATATCGAGATGCTGAATCCGGCCGCCGCCTTCAGCGTGACCTCCATCAGCCATCAGGTCGTGATCGGCGACGTATCCTCGACCACCTTCACGATCACCAATGCCGGGAATTGCCCCCTGACCTGGTCGCTGGCCGATACCTCGGCGTGGATGACTGAAAACCCGGCGCAAGGGAATCTGCCGGCCTCGCAAGCTGTGGAAATCACCGTCATCTTTGATGCCGGGAATCTGAGCATCGGCGAGCACCTGTCGCGAATCACCGTCACGCACTCCGCGACCGGCAGCCCGTACCAGATTCCGGTCTCCCTCGACGTCTCTTCGAGCGGGGACGATCCGGTCGTCAATCTGCCGACCGAATTCGCGCTTTTGAACAACTACCCGAATCCGTTCAACTCGTCCACCGAGTTGCGCGTCGATGTTCCGCAGACGGCCCTGGTCTCGCTCATGATCTACAACCTGCTGGGACAAGAGGTCGCGATGCTGGTCAATGGCTCGCTGAATGCCGGTCACCACGTCGTCACCTGGAGCGGTCGCGATTCGCGCGGCCTCGATGTCGGCACCGGTCTCTATATCGTGCAACTGCGATCCGAGGGACACGTCTTCACCAACAAAGTCATGTTGCTCCGCTGAGCCGCTGACCGCATACGTGCAAAACGGCGACAGGCCGCGAGCGATTCGCGGCCTGTCTGCTTTGCCACACCAGCTTTCCCCTTTACCATGCCCGGCGTCCCCTTTCATTTCCACTATTCCCTCGGGCTGCACGATACCGATGCGGCCGGCGTGCTGTTCTCCGCCAACCTGACCCGCATCTGCCATCAGGCTTATGAAGCCATGATGAAGAACATCGGTTACGGCTTGCCGCGGCTGTTTCGCGAACGCCCGTTCGGCCTGCCGCTCGCGCACATCGAAGGAGATTTCTTCGCTCCGCTCCGCTGCGGTGATGACGTGGATATCGTGACCCGCGTCACCGAGCTGGGCAGCAGTTCCTATCGCGTCGAGTTTGCGCTCATGACCGCCAATGAAAAAACCGCCGCGAAAGCCGCGACGGTGCATGTCTGCGTCGAACTGAAAACCTATCGACCGCTTGAGCTGCCCGACGACTTCCGGCAAGCGCTCGGCAAGCACTTCGTGCCGAACGGAGTGTGACCCGGCTACATGCGAAGGAGATTGCGCAGTGCCGACAAGTCCACCTTGCCGTTGTCCAGCAGCGGCAGCGCGGCCACGAGCTCGATCCGCAGCGGCAGCTTCCAGGCCGGCAGCAGCCGCGATAACTCCGTGCGCAATTCCTCGCCGGTCCGCGTCGCGCCCGGGCGTAGCGCGACAAACGCGACGGGCCGCTGTCCCCATTCCGCATCCGCGACGGGCAGCACCACCGCCTGCCGCACGCCGGCGATCTGCTCCAACGCGCGTTCAAGCTCCGCCGGATGAATCTTCTCGCCGCCTGATTTCATCTGCAAATCCGCCCGCCCGTGCAGATGCAGATAACCGGATTCGTCCAGCTGCCCGAGATCACCGGTCCACAGCCAGCCCTCGCGAAATGCGAGGGCTGTTGCGTTGGGATCTTTCCAATAGCCGCGCGCAAGCCCGGGACCACGGGCGGTAATCTCGCCACGCTCACCGTGCGGCAGGACCCCGCCGTGCGCATTGACGATGCGCAGTTCTACACCCGGCAAGGCTGCACCCGCGCTATTGCGCTCGCGCGCGTCCGCGCCCGGTCGCGCGCACGTGAGCATCGAGCCGGACTCCGTCAAGCCGTAGGTCGGATACGCAATCGAACACCGCTCCAACAGCGCCGGTGAGACCGTGCCACCGCCAACAATAATGGCGCGAAGCCGCCGATGGAACGGCCGCTCCGCGCGGCGGTCGAGCACTCGCTGAAGCTGCGTCGGGACGAGCGACACGATGCTAATCTCCCCGCTGTCGAGCCGGCGCTCGATCCCGTCAAGATCCGACGAGTCACAGTAGCAACAGCCGGCTCCGACTTCCGCGCAGCGCAGCGGAATCGCCAAACCGCCGATGTGATACAGCGGCAAGCAGGCCAACCAGCAGTCGGACGCCGTCAATTTCAGATGCGCACAGACGGAACGGGCATGCGCAAGCAGCGATCCATACGTGTGTGCGACAACTTTCAACTCGCCGCTCGATCCGGACGTGAAGACGAGCGCCGCGATCTCGTTTGCCGCAGGGTGGCCAGGGATCACCGCCGGCGTTCGAACGTCTTGAGCGAGTTCGCCATGGCTCAGGCACGCTGTCGTATCGGCAATTGGACATCGTTCGTCGAAGTCGATGATGCCGCTCAACTCCGTGCGCGCAAGCGCCGCCGCGAGCGCCGTGGAATCCCATCGCGTGCTGAGCGGCACTGCTGTTTGTCCCGCGCGCAGGATCGCCCGGATCGCCAGCGCGTAGTCCGCGGAGTTGCGACCCCATAGCCCGATCCGCGAACCACGAACCGGAAAGCGCGCGCTGAGTGCGCGCGCCAGTTCCTCAACCGTTTGGTTTGCAGCCGCCATGGTAGGGTTCAGCTCAATTGAAGTTTGCGCAGGTACGCGGATCTTAACATGCCTGGAAGTTCCCGGACGTCCGGAATCCGCAGCATTCCGCTTTCCGGAAGCAGCGGATCCTCCGTCACGTCTTCGGAAAAGTGCGTCGCCGTGCCGATCCCGTGCGCGACCGTCGGACCGGGCAGGGCGGCAGCGGCGGCAGCGACGTACGAAAGGCCCACCGATGATTCATAGAAACTGCTCATGACCACGCGCATGCCCGCGCTTGCGGCCTTCGCGATTAGCGCCGGTGCCCGCGTCGTGATTCCGAAGATGGTGGGCTTGATGATTAACGTGTGAAACACACGATTGGCAATCCGCGCCGCGCGCCAGACATCATCGCGCGACGATTCGTCCAGCGCGATGCGGACGCCGGTCTCGCGCCTCAGCAGGGCCAGCGACTCCGGGTGCGCATGCGCGAGCGGATCTTCGATGTATTCGAGCGGCAAGCCGCGAGCCGTCGTGCAGAACGCGAGGGCTTCCGGCAGCGACCACCGCCCGTTGGCATCGGCGCGCCACTCAACGGTCGGGTGGCGCTCCGTCACTCTGCGCAACCAGGCAACTTCGTCCGCCGTGCCGCGACCGCCGCACTTGAACTTCAGGACGTGGAAGCCGCCGCGAAGTGCCGCTTCCGCCTGTTCGAATCGCTGCGGCGAGGAAGCGCCGCCGATCAGCGCGTTGACCATCACCTCCGCTGGCGCGCCGGCGCGCAACGCCACGTGCAGCGGAGTGTGGAGTCGTTGACACAGCATCGCCAACGCGGCGGACTCCAGCGCGAAGCTGAGCGCCGGGTGAACATAGGGCGAGACACCGCATGCTTGCAGCCACTCGGGAAGCTTGTTAACCGCAGGCGGGAGGGCAGCGGAAAATTGAAGTCCCGCCAGCGCGGAGCGCAACTCGTCCAGTGTCTCGGAGCCGAAGCGGGAATCGGGGGCGGCGTCACCGATGCCGGTGATCCCGTCGTCGTCACGCAGCGCAATCAATACTCCGTCGCGCCGGACAATCGTTCCGCGCGCCGTCTGCACCGGCTCACGCAAGGGCAGCGCGTAATTCGTCCACGTCAGACGCGGCGGTCTCATGCGACGATCAGACCGACCGTGAACAACAGCCCGAACGACGCCAACAGAAGGGCCGTCAGGCGGAACACGGGAATGATGGCAAGTCCGCTGCCCGCGCGCGACGCAATCAGTGTGGCGCGCAGGGCTACCGGCATCGTGAGCAATGGCAGCAGCAGCCACGCGGAGCACGGTTCCGCGCTCACAAGATACAGGGGAACGGCGAACGGAAGCAACAACAAAACGGCGAACTCCCACCGCGCAAATGTACGACCGAACCGTACCGCCAGCGTGTGTTTGCCCGCCGCTGCATCGGTGTCGAGGTCGCGCAAATTGTTTGCCGCCAGTAGCGCCGCGGCATGACACGCCGGAACAACGGACACGACTGCGCTGAGCGCGCTCCACGCTCCAGTCAGCAAGTATGCAGTCCCCATCACCGCCGCGAAACCAAAGAAGAGCATCACAGCGAGTTCACCGAGACCGTTGTAGCCCAGCGGATACGGCCCGCTGGTATAGGCCCAGCCGCAGCTGATGCCGGCCAGACCAATCGCCACAATCGGCCAGCCGCCTTTCAGCATCAACGGAATTCCGCAAAGAAACGCCAGCAAGAACGCGACATTCGCTCCCACCTTGACCGCGCCCGGCGAGAGCAACCCCGCCTGCGTGACGCGCGTCGGCCCCAGTCGTTCGGAAGTATCGGCGCCGGACTTGAAGTCCGCAAAGTCATTCGCGAAATTCGTGCCGATTTGAATCGCCATCGCACTGCACAATACACAGGCAAAGATCCAACCGTCAATCGCACCCCCACGCATCGCGCAAGCCGTTCCCAATAACACGGGCATGATCGCCGCCGGCAACGTTTTCGGCCGAGAAGCGAGCAGCCAAATGCGGAACTTTGTCACGGCAGCCGCTTGAATTTCGAGAAATCCGGAGAACGCTTCTCCCGGAACGCATTGCGGCCCTCCTGCGCTTCCGCCGACATGTAATAGAGCAGTGTGGCATTCCCGGCGAGTTCCTGTAGCCCGGCTTCACCGTCGGTCTCCGCGTTGAACGCCGCCTTCAGACAGCGCAACGCCAGCGGCGACAGCGCGAGCATTTCGCGGCACCATGCGACCGTGGTCGATTCCAACTCGGCCAGCGGTACCACGGTGTTCACCAGCCCCATCGCCAACGCCTGCTGCGCATCATATTGGCGACAGAGGAACCAGATTTCCTTCGCCCGCTTGTGGCCGACGATCCGCGCCAGATAACCCGCGCCGAATCCGCCATCGAACGAACCGACGCGCGGACCGGTCTGGCCGAACCGTGCGTTGTCCGCGGCAATCGTGAGATCGCACACCACGTGCAGCACGTGGCCGCCGCCAATCGCATAGCCCGCGACCATCGCGACGACCGGCTTGGGCAAGCTGCGAATCTGTTTTTGCAGATCCAGTACGTTCAAGCGCGGGACTTCGTCGTCGCCGACGTAGCCCTGGTCGCCGCGAATGGACTGATCGCCGCCGGAGCAAAACGCGAGATCGCCGGAACCGGTCAGGATAATCACGCCGACCTGCGGATCCTCGCGCGCATCCAGAAACGCGTGCTGCATATCGAACAGCGTACGCGGACGGAAGGCGTTGCGAACCTCCGGCCGGTTAATCGTAATCTTGGCAATGCCATCCCACTTGTGATAGAGGATGTCTTGATAATTGCCGGCGGAGTGCCAGGGAAAGAGGGACATGGGCGATCTGAGAAATTGGAAATGAGACATTAGAAACCAGACAAGAACGCCCGCACGGAATTGCCGAATGCCGCGGGCTGCTCGAGGTGCGCGGCGTGTCCGGCGCCGGGAATGATCGCGAGGCGCGCCTGCGGCAGCACGGATTCCAGCCGCACGTTCGACGCGCGAAACTTCTGATCGTGTTCGCCCGCCACCAACAGCACGGGGGACCGCGACTGATTCAGCGCGGGCAGCAGGTCCTCCTGCACGCCGGTGCCCCACTGGCGCAACGCCGCGGCCAGGCCGTCACGATTGCAGGCCAGTCGCTCGGCGCGAAGGGCGGTCCGATCCGCGAGAGCCAGTGCGTGCTGCGAGGCGAAGATCGGTTGCCGCTCCCAGTAGTTGACAAACCACGCGAGGGGTTGCGAGAGAATCCGCTCCGCGAGCGCATCGTCCCGCGCGCGGCGTGCGGAACGCTCAGCTGGATTTGGAATCCCCGGCGACGCTCCAAGCAGGACGGACGATCTGATCGCCGCCGGATGCCGAAGCAACAGATGCAGCGCGATCCGACCGCCCATGCTGTAACCGCAGAGCGATAGTGCAGACTTCGTTACTGCGCGGCACAGTCTGGCCAGCGCGTCAGCCAGCTCGTTCAAGCCGAGCGCGTCACAGACCGGCGTCGCGCCATGCCCCGGCAGATCCGGCATGATCAGATAGCGGTCCCGGGCAAGCTCCGCCGCGACCGGCAGCCAGGTGCGATGCGAACCTGCGAAACCGTGCAGGAGCAGCAGGGCCGGAGCCGCCGGATCACCGACCGTCTCGACATGCCACTCGACATCGGCGGCCGGCACGTTCATGTCGCCGCCGCCGCCGCGAAGCGCGCCATCAGCCGCTGCTGCGCTGCGTAATTTGCATCGCGGTTGGTCCGCACTTCCAGCACGCGCGCGCGCCGCGCGGGAGTCTGCAATCGCGCCGCCAGTTCCGACGGTGAGGCCGCGAACTCCCAATCCAGATCGAATAGTCCCGCGGCAGCGCGCAGATGCAGCCCGTGCGGCGTGCCGTGAAGTGTCTCGAAGTGACGACCCGTTTCGTGCACCGGCAGAAAATGAAAGATCCCCCCGCCGTCATTGTTGAACAACACGACACTCAGGTTTCCCGCGAACCGCCGCGCCGCCATCAGGCCGGTCAGATCATGCAGGAACGCCAGATCGCCGGTAAAGAGCACAGCGGCGGTCGTTGCCGCCGCCGCGATGCCCGCGGCGTGCGAGAGCGTGCCATCGATCCCGTTCGCCCCGCGCAAGCCGTACGCCTGCAAGCGGGTGCCGGACTGCCCGGCGATCGCGTCTGCGTAGCGAATGCTCATGCTATTCGCAAGGATCACGCGCGTGTCCGGGGCCAGACTCCGCAGCGCGGCAAAGACATACGCCAGCTCCGCGGCCGCGTCGTCGTCCGGATTCCAGGCCGAAAGCAGGCTGTTTAATGCTCCCGTGCCCCGCTGAAACGGCTCCAGCAACCACGAATCGCGCGCGGCGGTCACGCCCGCCGTGAGTGCTGCGCAGAACTCTTCGCATTCGGCCACGATTGTCTCCGTGGCCCGGTGCGTGGGATCCTGAACCAGCCCGTGCGGCTGCACGCGCAGGGTGTACGCCTCACGCTGAGCATCCAGCCATTGATTCAGAACTTTCGAGGTCGGATGCGCGCCGAACGCAAGCACGACGTCGGGCGACAGCGTGCTCAGCTCCGCGTTCCGCAGCAGAATGTCATAACACGGAATGACCGGGTCTCCCGCAAAGCGAAGCCCGGAGAGCACATCCGCGAAGATCGGCCAGCCGAGCTGCCGCGCCTGAAAGTGCAGCGCATGGGCGGCGCGTTCATCCCCCGCCGCCCCCGGCCCGGCAACGATCAGTCCGCACTGCGAGTCGCGAACGATTTGCAGCGTTGCCGCGCGAAGTTCAAACCGCGGCGGAGGCCGGACGGCCGGATCCAGCGGAGTCGCGGCGGCGAAGGCGGCGTTCGCCGCGGACGACGCGACCGGAGCAAGCGGCTCGTCGAACGGTACGTTCAAATGCGCGGGACCGCCCGGCTGCGCGACCGCCGCCAGATAGGCCCGCAACGCCAGGGCACGCACGCGTTCGACCATGTTCGCCTCCGTGGCCGACGGGGTTTCGCCAAAAAAACGCGGATAGCGCCCGTAGAGTTCGACCTGATCGATGGTCTGCGGCGCCCCGCGGTGTCGCAGCGTCGGTGGGCGATCCGCCGTCAGCATCAAAAGCGGCACCATGCCTTGTGCCGCTTCGATCACCGCCGGAAAATAGTTGGCCGCCGCCGTACCCGACGTGCAGATCAGGATCGCGGGCGTCCGCTCGGCCCGCGACAACCCCAGCGCAAAATAGGCGGCGCTGCGTTCGTCCGTCAGCACATACGTTTGAAACCCGGATAGCTCCAGCGCCGTATGCGCGAGCGGAGTCGAGCGCGAGCCGGGCGAGATCACGACGCGCCGGCAACCGCAGTGCTGAAGCTGCGCGAGCAGAGTTGCGGCCAGCGCGTAATTCGGATTCGGATACAAAAATGTGTTGCTCTGGAGTCGCTAAGTCGCTGAGAACCGCACGGTAGTCCGATGAAACTCGATCACACGCCGAGCGCGCTGCGCATGCCGGCCATCTTCCAGCCGCACTCCGCGTACTCCGCTTCGGCCCGCGAGCCCGGAACGATTCCCGCTCCGGCATAGAGATAGGCGTGATGGTCCCGCAACAGCCCGGAGCGAATCGCCACCATGAACTCCGCGTCCTGGACGTCAATCCAACCTACCGCTCCGGCGTAAAGGCCGCGCGCGTGCGGCTCGTGCGAGCGAATCCATTCCCGGGCCGGCGCAACCGGATTGCCGCAGACCGCCGGCGTCGGATGCAGCAGTCGCAGGAGTTGATCCGGTGTAACCTCCGCGCGAAGGACGCCGCGCAGGCGCGTCTGCAAGTGTTGAACGTTGGCCAAACGCCGGACCGCTGCGGCCGTGTCCTCGTGGACTTGCTCGCACACGTCCGCAAGTTGTGCGCGCAAAAACTCCGTGACGCAGGCCTGCTCGCGGCGCTCCTTCGCCGAGCGCTCAAGCTCCAGCGCGAGCCGATCGTCGTCACTGACCGTCGCCCCGCGCGGTCGCGTTCCGGCCAGACTGTCCACTTCGAGCTCACGTCCCTGCATGCGGAACAAGCGCTCCGGTGACGCGCCGAGAAATATCCCACTGGCCGTGTCGCGACAGGCGAAGAGCGCACAATCCTCGACGTTGCCGAGGACGCCAAGCACATCCCGTAGTTCGACGACGCCGGACAGTGCGAGCCGCACGCGCTCCGCGATCACCACCTTGTCGAGCTCACCCTGCTCAAATTCCGCCAATGCTGCCCCGACCGCGCGCCGCCAATTCGGCAGCGCGAAACTCGCCTGCTCCGATGCCAGCCGCGGCGGAGCCGCCGGGCGGGACTCGGGAACCGGCTCCAGCGCAACCGGATCGCCAAGGTGTACGGCCGTGGCCGTGCCGGAAATCCAGCGAATCAGCGTGCGCGGGAGCACGAACTTCCGGACCGCAAATCCCGACCATTCGTCCTGCATTTCGGCGCGATCGTCAAACGCCACCGCGCCGAAACAACGCGGCGAAAACGGCAGCGTGCGCAACGGAAGCTGCTTCAGCCACTCGCGGCACAGCCCCAGAGACGTCGTGGACTTCGCGCTGCCAAGGGCGATCCAGGTCGCCGGTGATCCACAACTACGCCAGGCCCAGAACTCTCCCGTGCGCGGCAACAGCTGCCACGGCGACGGGCAGACGAATTGGTCAACAGTTATCAGTGAGGCAGGGTGGGTGGTCGGCACTGGGGAGGGTTGCGTGCGGCGATTGAGCAATTTAGCAAACATAGTAGTTTACGAATTTTTTGGCTACGCTGCAATGTCTGCCACCGTAGCCTTTGGTTGGGGTCACAGATACCTGCTAATAATATAATATACAGCAGTTTGTGGTCAAGACTCCACCGTCGAACTCCCCCCGTGGAAAGAAGGCCGCGCCCGAAAGCGCGACCTTCTCACACCTGACCCCTGTCGGTCGCACGGTGAGCCGGGACCTTGTCGTCGAAAGCCTCACTTCAGCAACTCCAGCCGCGTCGTCGTGACGTTACCCGGCGTCGTCAGCCGGCAAAAATACGTGCCGCTGGCCAGGCCTGCCGCATTGAACGAAACCGCATGCTCGCCGGCATCCTGCCAACCGTTCAGCAGTTCGGCTATCACCCGCCCGCCAAGGTCATGGATCGTCATGTTCACGGTTCCGGGCGAAGCTACCGCATACGAAATCCGGGTCATCGCATTGAACGGATTCGGAGCGGGCACCAATCCCGGCGCGCGCTGCAAGGACGTCGGCGGCCCGTCGCCCGTCCCCGGATCACGAATCGTAAAGCACATATCCGACATATCCGGGCAGACGAACTTCTCGCAATAATAGGTCAACATGATCTTCAGGTTGGATCCGAAGTACTGGTGGTTGTTCCAGGTCCACGATGTCTGTTTCACCGGCCAATCCAGATGCGTTAGGAAGATCGGAAAGCTCTTTCCGCCGTCCGTCGAGAGCGTGATCTCGAGGCAGGCGTGCAGGGCGATTTTCGAGAGCCACGTAATCTCCACCGGCGCGCCAAAATCGTACACCTCACACCCGTTCGGACTCAGCAAAACGACGTGCTGCGGCGGAGGCTCCCCCGGCTCCAAACCGGACGGTGAGGCCGGGTACCAGCCCGGTGCCCAGACGTGCGGATGCTCGCCGTCAACGGCACATCGCGGCGCCGGCGCCAGCGCGCCTAAGTCGTCGCGCTTCGGCAGAATCACAAAGTCCTTGTCACTCATGTCTTCCATCAGCACCGTGAGCGGCGACACGCCGCGCACCTTGATCCGCAAGTGATCGCCGCGTACATCCGCGGCAGGCCAGACCCAGCAGCATGAAGTATATCCGTCAAGCCCGCGATCCGCTCCCTCGTCGGTGGGCTTGGTCAGTTTGTTCAGCAGGATCGGATAGCTGAGTCCACCGTCCGTGGAAAGCCAAATCTCGGTACAGGCCGGCGCCGGACAACCGAGTCCCCAGTGAATCTCAATCGGCTTTCCAATAGAGAAAATCTCGCCACCATTGGGCGAGATTAATGTGAGCAGCGGCTGGACCTTCACGATGTCGCGCTCAATCCCTGAGCCTGATGCAACTGCGGCAAGAGTGAACAGAACCAGCAGCGCGCAAACAAGACTGGACCGTCTCATGGCTGCCTCCTTGGCTGTTCGTGGTGGACTCGACCGGCACGAGAACTGGATTTTGCACCGGTATGAGTCCGATGAATCGTTCCCTATCGTATTTGTTACACGAATCGACATAGACCCCGGTTGCGCAGTTCCGTCCACCGAATTCCGAGAAGCTGTTGCAATGCCGCGCATTCGGCACTTGTCATCGTCACTCGCATACATCGCGACACCGCGCTTCCGAGAATAGAGGAGGCATCGATGCCGCGTGGCAAACGTCGCCCATGCCCAAGGTGGCAAGTGCACCGTGGCCGGTTCAGGACTGAATGTCGATGCCGGGCAACGGTTTCCGCCTGTGAACCGCACCAGGGACTCGTGGAACAAGAATTGCTGGACGGGAGAATTAGATCCGTGCATTGGAAGGAAATAGATGACGATGAGCAACATGCCCGCCGTGCTCCTCGCCGAATCCCGCTTCACAACGCCCGACTCAACTCCCCAACATGAGGTTGTCAAATGTCTTTCGTATCCAACCGATCCCTGCGCTTCAAAATCGCATTCATCGGCATCGCGCTTCCAGCCGTACTGGCCAGCGCCATGCTGCTGATCTTCCACTCACACTCCCGCAAGCAGACCGTCTCGGCCTATCTTGGAAAAGCGCGCGCGATCTGCCTCACCGCTGAGTCCACCCGGCAAGAGATGGAAGACAAATGGGAGGCCGGGTTGTTTACCGCCGCTGAACTGCGCCAATGGTCGGAGGCCGGGCAGTTGGATAAGGTGCTGAAAGCCGTACCTGTCGTCTCCGCCTGGCAGGCCGCTTCGCGCAAGGCAAAAGAGGGAGACTACGAGTTCCGCGTACCCAAAATACAGCCCCGAAATCCCGGTAACCAGCCCGATGAACTCGAGCTGCGCGCGCTCAAGGAAATGGAAACCCGGAAACTCAGCGAGTACTACGAGATCGACAAACAAAAGAACGCCGTACGTTACTTCCGGCCCGTCAAACTGACCGAGACCTGCATGCTCTGTCACGGCGACCCCGCTACCTCCGAGACCGTTTGGGGCAACAGCCAGGGCCTCGACGGAACGGGTATGAAAATGGAAAATTGGAAGGTCGGCGAAATCCACGGGGCCTTCGAGGTCGTCCAATCCTTGACCGCAGCGGACGCCGAGCTCGCGGCGACGACCAGCAAAGCGGGACTGGTGATTCTGCTCGGTCTGCTCGCCTGCGCCGCGGCATTCGTGCTCGCCATTTCCAAGTCCGTCGATACTCCCATCAACCGGCTGACCGCATTGTTGAACCGAGGCGCCGACCAAGTGGCCGCCGCCGCCGCCGAAGTCTCCGCCGCCAGCCAGTCCCTCGCCGGAGGGGCAAACGAATCCGCCGCCGCCATCCAGCAGTCCAGCGCCAGCCTCGAAGAGATGGCCGCCATGAGTCGTCATAACGCGCAGAATCTCGCCACCGCCACCGTGATCGTTAACGAGTCGCAGGATCTCGTCCAACGAGCTTCCCAGGGCGCACACACCATGGACAATTCCATGCGCGACATCAAGTCCGCCTCGGATCAAACTTCCAAGATCGTCAAAACCATCGACGAGATCGCCTTCCAAACCAACCTGCTGGCGCTGAATGCCGCTGTTGAAGCGGCCCGCGCCGGTGAAGCCGGAAAAGGCTTCGCCGTCGTCGCCGAAGAAGTCCGAAATCTCGCGATGCGCAGCGCCGAGGCCGCCAAGAACACCAGCTCGCTCATTGAAGACACGATTCAGCGCGTGGCCGGTGGAGTCGATATGGTCAGCCAACTCAAAGGCTCACTGGATGACGTGATGAACGCCTCGCAAAAGGTCTCCAGTCTGGTGCGAGAGATCGCAGCAGCATCCGATGAACAGTCGAAAGGCGTCGAGCAGATCAGCATCGCGATCCATCAGATGAACACGGTCACACAGCATAACGCCTCCACCGCCGAAGAGAGCGCCTCCGCCGCCGAGGAACTCAGCGGACAAGCAGAGCACATGCACGCCTCGGTCAAGCAGCTCGCCGAGCTCGTCAACGGCGGCAGCGCGTAGACGCGCGCGCAAACTCGCGTGTATAACTTGGCGCAGGCTCCCGCGGGGAGCCTGTGCGGCTCATACGCGGCGGTGGCACGTCTCCTGAAGCTGGACTTGCCCGATCTCGTTACCTCACCCCGTATTTTCAGCGGCGGCCAGGAGGCAGCCAGTTGACAACCGCATCTCCCGACTTGTACATTGTTGGCAATGCACCCCGCCGATTCAGCACACGCGAGCGCCACAACCCTTGCAATTCCCGGCCAGCGCAACTATCTTGCGGATGGTGTCTTCTGTGCCGGAGAACTAACGAGCGAAGTGTTCAATATGAGACACTTCTGGCAAGTAGCGGTGGCGGTCGTTTCCCTCATCAGCCTGACTTGGGCTGACCCACGGCAATTGGGCGAGCACGGGGTGTGCTGGGGGGATGGATACAATATTCAGTCGGGCGCGACCTGCGCGAGTAACAGCGCGGGAGATGAGCTGTGCGTCTGGCGGGAGTCGCACACGGATCGGGATATCTGGAAGGGACAGTTGATTCACGCGGATGGTACGCGCGCCTGGGCAGACTCCGGGCGCGTTTTGTTGACGCGGGCAGCCTTGGAATACGGTTACAGTCCGTACGGTGATATTCAGATCATCGCACCGACGGCGGACGGCTGGCTCTTTGCCTACGAAGAACGGACGGTGGGATGGGAATACGCGCTACGGTTACAGAAGCTCGATGCGCACGGTGAGCCGCAGTGGCCGGTTGCCGACTTTCACGGGCTGTTAGTCACACAAGATCTTGACGAATCATTCCCGGACGTCTTCATTAGTGATGACGGAAGTGGCGGTGCCCTGTTGGCGTGGCGAGGTGACGATGACGGAGTCGCCGTGAACGCGAGGCGCGTTTCTGCCAACGGCGAACTGGTGTGGTTGGTACCTCCGGTCATCGTCGATCCGGATTCCAACGTGGTGGGACTGAGTGCGGCAGCGGACGCCGGCGGCACTCTCTATCTCGTCTGGACGCAGGGTCCGGCGTACCAGTACCGCGTGTACGCGTCGAAGATATTGCCAAACGGGGTGCTTCAATGGGGTAACGGCACGGGCGGGGTCCATGTCGCACCCGGAGACAGCAGCCAATGGGCAATGGCAATCCACCCGGTCGAGGCGGGGGCCTACGTCGTGTTCGGGGATGACCGGAATGATTCCCACGGCGACATTTTCGCGCAGCGGCTCGATGCGTGGGGCGAAGCGATGTGGCCGGTCGGGGGCGTCACAATCTCTGGTGTTCCGGGAACCGCTTCACTAACGGGGACATGCGCAAGCCAGCATGCCGGGATTGAAGATGGAATGCTGTTGACTTGGCGCGATTATCACAACTACCAGGATCCGGAAACGCTGTTCGTCCAGAAGCTGGCGGACGACGGTACGATACGTTGGTCGGAACACGGATTACCGGTGACCATCGCGAGGGACTTAGACGGTTCTGGCCCACCGATTGTCTCAGACCGCTACGGTGGCGCTATCGTGAATTGGTTGGTCGGCAACAGCCTCCGCGCTGCCCGGATAGACGCGGCCGGAAACTTCATCTGGGGCGGTGAGGGCGGCGTGCAAGTGCTAACCGATCCACAATACGGCACGTTTCAGATTCACTGGGGCGACGATGACTGGCTGCATCTCATTCACGAGGCCGGATGGGGCAATGCTCGCGTCTTAGTCTCCCATCTCGTCAGCACGCTCGACGGAACCGCGTCACCCGATCACGTTGATACGTTGGCGAGCGCGTCCCCGTGGACCGGCGACTACTCCTGGCTCACTCGACTAAGCCCCAATCGCTTTGTGACGATGACGCCATACTTGCAGATTCAGATCTTTGACACTTTGGGGAATCGTGAGTTCGGACCGAGCGGCCTCGACCTGCTGCCGGATGCTGAGCCGCGCTGGGTGGACTACTTTGACGCGTGCGCGGATGGAAACGGGGGGTTCTTTGCCGCGTGGACAACGTGGTGGTTCAACCCAGGGTCACCGCTGCTCGTCGATGTAAGCGTGGTCCATGTGAGCGCGACTCTGAACGTGATCGGCGGCCCAAACGGCATAGTGCTCGATGGAATTCAGGATGGCAACCTGACCTCGGTCAGGTGTGTTTCGGATGGAGCGGGTGGATGTCACATCGTTTGGTGGCGACGGGATGACGTACATCACACCGCGACTCGCAGACTTGCTCACGTCAATGCACAATGCGAATTGCTGCGGCCAACGCTGACGCTGCCGGAAGAGCTTTGGGGCGTACCGATTTTGTCCACGCCGGAACGGATCATCCTTGGACACGGCAGTCGCTCCACCGGCTACTCCGTCACATGTTATGACGATGCGGGCACGACGATCTGGCAGACCGCTCTGTTCCCGGCCGTTCTGCCGAGGTACATCGGGTCTTTCGGTGACGGCGCGGGGGGAATCTACGTGGTTGCACAAGGAACGGGTCAGGCTGGACAGGATATCTTCACGCAGCACATCGATGCGAACGGAGAGCGCCTGTGGGGCGACTCGGGGTTGGCCGTCTGCTCGGAACCGCGAGATCAGAGTTTGGCGTCAGGGGTGCTGCTTGCGGGGGGTGATCTGTTTGTAGCTTGGTCCGATAGCCTGCCCGGCGATACGGTGCTCAGCGTTTGGGCTCAACGCGTAACTCCGCCGGGTGAGCGTGTGTGGCCGGAGGCGGGTCAGCTACTGGCACCCGCACTACCACGCTATTCGCGCGTCGACATTGTCGCCGGGATCAGCAATGATGTGCTGGTCACGTGGGCGTATGATGACTACATGTTTCACACATCCTATCGCGGGACTCACATCGGCGGGAATGGCCAAGTCACTGATCCATGGTGGACTCCACGGCAGGGTGGTGATCTCGGCCTCGCGGGTGAAATGCCGTTCTACAATCCTCCGACATCGGACGGAGTGGGCGGCTTCATCCTCACGAGCTACGAGTATCGCTCCGCTGGATCTGTTGACACCGTAATGAGCGCGTACGTCCAACGGATCTACGACGGTTATGTGGATGCCGCGGATCATCCGGCTGTCCATGCTCCCGCGCGGTACACGCTGGCGCAGAATTATCCGAACCCGTTCAATCCCGTCACCGAGATCCGCTTCACGGTGCCGCGGGCAACGGACGTCACGCTGCGCGTCTTCGATCTGTTGGGCCGCGAAGTTGCCACGCTGGTCGATCGACAAGTTGTCGCGGGCGAGTACACCGTGCTGTTCGATGCCGCCGCCCTGGCTTCGGGGATCTATTTCTACCGCCTCGAAACCGCGGGCTTCACCGCGACGAAGAAGATGGTGTTGCTGCGATAATATGGCTTCCCGGCACCCGCGAGAAAGCAGGACTATTTCTATCGCGGGCGACCCATCGGGCCGCCCGCCTTCATAGTACGACCTCATGGCCAACCGCGCGAGTTTGGAATTCTGACCAGAAATCCGTATATTGAGGGTTCTTCATAGTCACAATCCCAGAGCTAAATGCAGTCCAGAAACGACTTACGTAACATCGCCATCATCGCCCACGTTGACCACGGTAAGACCACGCTCGTTGACGCAATGCTCCATCAAGCGGGCGTCTTCCGCGAAAATCAACAGGTTCAAGAGCGCGTGCTCGACAAGCTCGATCTCGAACGCGAGAAGGGCATTACCATTCTCGCCAAGAACACCGCCGTGCACTGGCAGAATAACCTGATCAACATTCTCGATACGCCGGGCCACGCCGATTTCGGCGGTCAGGTGCAGCGCATCTTGAAAATGGTGGATGGCTGTCTCTTGCTCGTCGATGCCTCCGAAGGACCGCTGCCGCAAACCCGCTACGTGCTCTCCAATGCGCTGGACAACGGACTCGCGCCCATCGTCGTCATCAACAAGATCGATCGCCCCGATGCGCGCATCAGCGAAGTCCTCGACGAGGTCCTCGAACTGTTCCTCGACCTCGATGCGAGTGAAGAGCAGTGCCATTTCCCCGTGATCTACACCAATGCACGCGCCGGAACGGCCACGCTGGACCTGAAGATTCCCGGCGAGGACCTGCGGCCGCTGTTCGACCTGATCTTTGAACGCGTGCCGCCGCCGCAGCACGATCCCGGACATTCGCTGCAATTGCAGATCACGACTCTGGACTACAGCGACTACGTCGGCCGCATCGGCATCGGCCGCATCTCGCATGGACGGATCAAGGTCGGCGATCAGGCCATGCATGTCAAGGCCTCCGGGGAACACGTGCCCGTCAAGATCACGCAGCTCTACGGCTTCGATGGTCTCGCCCGCATGCAGATTCAGGACGCGGGGCCCGGCGAAATCGTGGCGCTGGCCGGAATCGAAGAGCTCTTTATCGGCGACACCGTTACCGCCCTCGATGATCCGCGACCGCTGCCGCCGCTGAAGATCGACGAGCCGACGCTCGAGATGACCTTCACCGTGAACAATTCTCCGTTCGCCGGACGCGAAGGCAAGTTCGTGACCTCGCGGCAGATTCGCGACCGGCTCCAAAAAGAGCTGCGCGCCAATCCCGCCCTGCGCGTCGAAGACAGCGATACGACCGATGCCTTCCGCGTTTACGGCCGCGGTGAATTGCAGATGGCGATCCTGATCGAGATGATGCGGCGCGAAGGCTTCGAGATGTGCGTCGGCAAACCGCGCGTGCTGTTCAAACGCGAAGCCGGCCAGCTCATGGAGCCGTACGAGTCGCTGCTGGTTGACGTCCCGGAAGAATTTGTCGGCGTCGTCACCGGAACGCTGGGCATCCGCCGCGGCCGCATGACGCGCATGAGCAATCACGCGACGGGCTGGGTGCGGATGACCTTCGAAATTCCGATGCGCGGCCTGATCGGCGTGCGGCCGATTCTGCTCACCAGTACGCGCGGCACCGTCATTATGAACAGCATGTCGGCCGGCTATCGTCCGCTGGAAGGCGAGATCAGCCACCGCCCGACGGGGGTGCTGGTCGCCGATCGCGAAGGCCGGGTCACCGGCTATGCGCTGGACGGACTGCGCGACCGCGGCGAACTGTTCGTCGCGCCCGGCGTGCATGTTTACGAAGGCATGGTCGTCGGCG
The DNA here is from genome assembly GCA_016214895.1 of candidate division KSB1 bacterium. Lineage (NCBI taxonomy): Bacteria > Pseudomonadati > Candidatus Zhuqueibacterota bacterium. Next base: position 193,834 of record JACRMR010000003.1, on the reverse strand, counting down.
AAAACGCCCGCGATGTCGATCTGGTCGTCAATATCGTGCGCGAGAAAAAGCTGACCAATATGCGCGCGTCCGGCTCGGATGATGCCTATCAACTCACCCCACCGCGCCTGATGTCGCTGGAGGACGCCGTCGGTTTCATCAATGAAGATGAGCTGGTCGAGGTCACTCCCCAGTCCATCCGCCTGCGCAAGATCTATCTCAACGCCGAAGAGCGCAAACGCCAGGAAAAAGCCGGCGTCGCCAAGGTGTAGTATCGCGATGGCTCCCGTTTTGGCAACGGCGGACAGCATCGCGCTGCCCGCCGTTTCTTCACTTGGGCCAATACCGCGGGTCTGCCGCAGTGATTCCGCGTCCAGTCCAGGCTCGCCGTCCTACCTCATTGAAGGAAGCTGCGTTCCGGTCTGCTTCTCAGCATAGTGGTGGAACTCGGCCCGGCTGAAGTGCGGACCCAAATCTCGCTGGGCGCCCGCGACCGTAGCGACCGTACCAATGAACACTTCCACCGAGTAGTACATCGCCGGACTGAACTGCATGACACCGGAGTGAACATAACTCGTGTCGGTCGTCCAGGCGAGGAAGTCTTCCGTCTCGTTGAACCTGCTCTCAAAGTAGATCAGGTAGAGATGCGGACACAGCGGATTGCCGAGCGTGTCCGTCGCAACCGGTGACCAGTTGAGCAGCGCATTCGGATACGACTGCTGAATCACCAAATCATCGACCGCGTCAGCCGGATACGGCTCCCGAATCAGGAACGGATTGCCAAGATCGTTGATCGTTGCATCAATGCAGCTCTCCACGTAAATCTGGTAACCGCCGCCCAGCTCAATGTCACACGGCACATCCCAGCTCAGGGTGTCCTGTTCAACCGGCACGGCATTCGAAATATTTGTCACAAAACTCCCGTTGCGATAGAGATCAATCTTGATGCAGCTATCCAACCGCGCCGACGTCCACTCCACACCCGCGCCATATTGCCCGATTCGCCATTCGTCGCCAAAGCCGGGGCCAACTACGGCCAGGGTCGGACCATAACGATTCACATTCGAGAGTCGCACTTCGTCCACATATCCCTGGAAGTAGAAGTTCCCGTAACTCGTGTCGTGGTACCAGCCCACTGTGAGCGGGTCCACCGAGTTGTTGATCGCACCGTCCAACGTCGCGAGACTGCTGCCGGCGAGCAGACTATCCACAAACACGCGAACATGGCCGCCGCTCGTCCAGGCGAACGCAACGTGATACCATTGATCGGTCTGGATCAAACCGGAGTCGGTATAGGCCGCCGCCTGGCCCGTTGTCGTGTAAACATTCGCCGCCAGCGCGCCGTTACCCTGCAGCTCGAAGATGTAGGCCGGATTCGATGTGTAGTAACTGTAGCGGGAGATAATGGTGTGGTGCGTGCCGGACTGAATCTCCGTGGCATAGATCCAAGCCTCGCCCGTGAACTGATTCAACCCGTTGCCCACAATGTGCGGCGAGCTCAACTTTGCCGTGGCGGCACTCAGGTCCGCGGCACATCCGCATGTGAAATGCGGCGTCCATGCTGCCCCGTCCTGCAACGCCAAGTCAAAGCCGTTTCCTGACCCATCGTGAGCGATGGTTCCCTCGCACTCGTTGAAATCGTAGTAGCAAAGCGTGTTGGCATCCGACCCAAGCAGGCCGCCGCACGGAAGAATCACGAACGGATCGCCGAGGTCGTTTACGGCCGAATTCGTGTTGCTCTCGATGTAGATCTGGTAACCGGAGCCTGGCGCCAGCGAGTACGGTGCCGTCCAACAGAATACCGAATCCGTCGTGTTGACGTTGTCCGCGATATTCATCACGAACGAGTTATCTTGAAGGAGGTCGATTCTGAGCGTCCCGCCCGGATTTGAGTATGCCCATTGTACGCACGAGGCATCCGGTTGCGTGATTCGCCATTCGTCACCAAAGCCGGGACCGACCACCGTGAGCGTCTCGATAAACGCAGCCCGCGCCACGTCCGAGAGACGAATCTCATCCACGTCCCCGCGAAACGGATCGGAAGCGAACGGCGGCGTAACATCTGCGCCGACAAACAGCGGGTACGTCGCTGCGGACAGACTACCGGCCGTGCTGGCCTTCAACGCCCCGTCAACATAGACGCGTACCGTACTGCCGTCGAACGTGCCCGCCAAGTGATGCCATTCACCCGGGAGAATCGCATCAGGCGACATCGCGATGTTTGAGCCGCCACTCTGACAGTCGAACGCGGGTTTGCCGCCGTCAGCTAGGTACAGGCGATAGCCCTGGTAATCCTTGGCGCTCGTGACGATCAACATCGTGCTCGGGCGAATCGAGTCCGCCTTGGCCCAACATTCTACGGTGAGCTGTGACGGTTTCAGGAGCGCGGAACTGCCCATGTCAACGTAGGCAATTCCGGCGGAGGACGGACCCCACGAGGCTGGCTCGTAGGAGTAACTCCCGTGCAAGCTTCCGTGATTCCCGGCGGTGGACCGATCCGGCACCGTCGTCCCCGAGCAATCGTCGAAGTCCCACAACCCGACCAACCCGCCCTCATTTCCCGTCAAAGCGAGAAATGCGTCCGCCGCGATCTCTCCGGCGCTCCGCGCCACGCTCCACACTCGCGCTTCGTCCAAATCACCGGGGAAGTATCGCGCAGGAATCCCATGCGGCCAGTAGCCGAGATGAAGGGGCTGATTGTTATCCGTGCTCCCGACCACCAAATGACTGCTTCCTCCCGGCACGCCGTCCACGTACAGGAAGTAGTCGTTGCCCGACCGTACTCCTGCGATGTGATGCCACGACCCGGTTGTGAGCGGCGTCGTCGCCGTCACGTGCCACTCGACACTGTTGTGACTGCCGAAGAACTGCGGGTATCCTCCAATCATGATCTGCAGCCCGTAGCCCCCGATGGTCGAACTCTGTGACTTGAACAGCACCGGCAGATCATAGAGTCCACCTGTATTGTCCATTCTGATCATGCACTCCAGCGTGAAATCCCCGCTGCCAAAGTTCAGGCTCGGACGATCCGCCATCTCAACATACGACGTACTCCCATCGAGAGCAATCTCGCAGTTCGCCGCGGGCGCGAAGTGAAACCCACCGCCGAACATCCCTGTGGACCAACTGGTGCTCCCGCCCAGCGTGCCATCGAGATGGTTCGGCGTGGCATCATAGGCGGTGACGCCGCTCATCTCGTCGGCATGAATGAGGGCAATGGTGTTCGCATCAGGTGTGTAGGGCTGGCCGAAGCCAAGGCTAAACATCAGGCACAGCAACATTCCGGCACTGAGTGAGTGCTTCATCGGGCTCTCCTTTACCATTTGTTCGCCGCGCAGTGCGGCAGGTTTGATAAGGTCAGACCTCCATCCGCTCAGAATCCGAGTGGCGGGGCCTACTCTGCCCGCAATTTAAGAAGCGGTCACACGGGGATGCCCGCACGTCAAATATTTGTTATAGCATATGTTACAGCATCTTCACGACAGGCGAGCGGGACTTTTTCGTCCCAGTCGAGAGGCAGCGAAGACCGTTTCACACGTGTGGCAGTCTGCACCGAGTTGCCGCAAGCGTCCGGCCGGAGGTGACTCGGCGCAAGAATTTGGCGGGCGCGATCATCGATGAAGTCGGCCGCCATGCGAATGTGAGTCGAGTATGTGTTGACAATCACACTTCCTTTTCTATATTAGCTCCGGGAACCAATCCACCATCGCGCGAGTTCAAATCCAAAACCGGGAGCCTTTTTCGAGCAAAATGAAAATCAGACTGATCAGAATGCTGAATCCAACGACACTATGCCGGCCGACGCGAGCCGTCGATGCCCGCTGGCCGGGCCGTACCCTGAGTTCCAGGTAAGCCATCCCCACAGTACCCCGCGACATTTCTGTCACGGCGGCTGCGGCCGCCTTTTTTGTTGCCAAGACCCTCACTACCGAAAAGATTACAGGTGTATCCTTATCATGAGACACTACCTGCTTGTCACCCTCCGACAGGCAGCGCGCGCAAACGCCATCAAGTCCGCGTTCAGCCTCAGCCAGCGCCACCGTGAATGGCTTGATCGCAGCCGCCGGTGCGCCTGCTTCCACTGTCTGGCCGTCTTCTCCAGACGCGAAATCCAGAAGTGGAGCGACAGCGGACAAACCGCGCTCTGCCCGCGCTGCGGCATCGACGCCGTGCTGCCCGGCGCCGCCGGCCTGCCTATCCGTCGCCGTTTTCTCTGCGACATGCGGAAGCATTGGTTCAACCTTCACTAAACCGGAGACCATTCAACATGGCCGAGTACATCCAACCCCTCCACATCCGCGGCCGCGAACTCGTGAGTCACGCGCGCTATGAGTCCACGCTCAACCGCGACGATCTGAACGACAGCTTCGTCTGCGGCTGCTTCCACTGCCTGCGGGTCTTCTTCCCCGAAGAAATCCGGCAATGGCACGCGGGAATCACCGCCCTCTGCCCGCACTGCGGCGAAGCCGCCGTGCTGGCCGATTCCACGCACCTCCCGATCACAGCCGAATTCCTGCATGAACTGCAGCGGCATGTGTTCCCAGCGTGCGTCGAGGGCTGTAGAGACGCCAAGAGGCGAACCCGATGGTTCGCCTCTTTCATATTCTCGGTATCTCCCCCACATCTTGTGGGGGATCAAGGGGGGTGAAGTCTTCCCCCCCCTACTTCATCAACACCATCTTCCGCGTCAGCGTCGTCGCCGGAGCCGTAAGCTGATACAGGTAGATGCCCGACGCCAGCGCACTGCCGTCGAACTGCACGCGGTAGTTCCCCGGTGCGTGGGCCTCGTCCACCAACGTCGCCACGTCCCGGCCCTGGATGTCAAACACGCGCAACTTCACCGCTCCCGCCGCGGCCACGCTGTAACGGATCTCCGTCGATGGATTGAACGGATTCGGATAGTTCTGCTCCAGCGCAAACTCCGCCGGCAGGCCGTCGCGCCGCTCGCCAACCGCGTTGGGATGGTCGATCACCACCGGATACGGTCCGTACGTGCAGAACTGATTCTGCTCGTCAACCACATTCGCAAACACATACAGCGTGCGGAACTGCGGCAGCGTGTGCACATCCCACGCCAGCGAATCCGGACCATCGTGCTCCTCGCGATTGACTCCGCCGGGCAGGTTCACGCCCACGCAGCCAAACTGATCCTGATCGTAATACAGGGACACGTGCGCGATTTCGTCGGGATCCGTACAAATCCAGCGGATCATCGCGATCGTGTCCGCCAATAGCGTGTCCGTCGCGGGCGCTACCCACGTAAACACCGGTGCCGGATTCGGCGCCGGAATGTAATAGCACTGGTACGACTGGTTATTGATCTCGCTGGTCTCCCCCACCTCCCCGAGCGTGTCCAACTTCACCCGCACGCAGTAATCGTCGGGCGTCTCGTTCACCCACGTGTTCGTGAAGAACCGATACCGCGTGTTCGGCTGCACTCCCGTCATCACCGTATCGAGCACGACCAGCGTTTGGGTGGACGTCGTCACCGTGCCCGTCACCCGAAACTCGGGATACTCGAGCACGCCGCCGTCACAGGTGGACCAATCGAAGCTCGCCCACACCGTGTCGCCCAACTGCGGCGTCGTCGGAAAATCGCTGGAATCCGGGCGCAATAGGTTCAGCGAACCCGCGCGTAAATCGATCCCGCCGTCGTCCACCGCGATGATCACCTCGTCAACAAACGCGCCAACGTCCCCGGTCGGCGGCGGTGGATTCGAATTGCCGTCCGCCTTGAACCGGAAGAAGATGAACACCGCCGGCTCACCGATCATCGACACCGAATCATGCGTCGTGTAATTCCGCAGATTCGACAGGTCCATCGTGTATTCCTGAAAGTCGATACTCTGCATCCGGCCATAGAAGCTGCCGGACACCTGCATATTGGCGGCGGTCAGGCCGGACGCCGTCGCCGCACCCCAATAGACCGAATCGTGAGACGGCTCCGACCGGCAATACAGAAAGAACAAGACATTCGCCGCGACCACGTTCGACAAATTGATCGGACCGTAAGTCATATACGTGTCCAAATTCGGCGCATAGCCGTCGTAACGCGGATCCTCCGTCGTCGGATCCCCGATGATCCACGCCGCTTGCTGGTCCGTCGCGCAGATCCGCTGATCGTAATACTGCGCCTGAATCCCCCAGTGCAGCATCGGATCATTCGGCGAATGCCGCCACTGCGCGCCCGAACCCGCCGGTCCGGCCCACGGCCATTGCGTCGCCGGACGCGAAAAACACTCCGTCAACAGCGAGGTCCAACACGCCCGCGCTTCGTCCGTCACCAGCGCGACCAAACTGAAAATCAGCACGGCCCCGGCGAGCAATCGCCCGGCACCGGAATGTCTCCGACTACCGTGATTCTGAGTTGCCATCTTCCGAATTCCCCCCGCGGTAAAAAAATGTGCCTGTCAAGTTGTGCAATGGGTGTAAACGTGCTATCGTGCACCGAACCGGCCCCTACTTCAGCAAGACCATCTTGGACGTCAACGTCGCGCCGGGAGTGGACAGCGAATAGAGATAGATCCCGGAGGCCTGCCCGCGACCGTTGAACTCCACACGGTAGTTTCCCGGCGCCAGCGGCTCATTCACCAGCGTCGCCACCGTGCGTCCGGCGATATCAAACACCCGCAGCGTCACCGGGCCGGACACCGGAATGCTGTACTCAATCGTCGTGACCGGATTGAACGGATTGGGATAGTTCCGCCCCAGCGTCAGCGCGGTCGGCAAGCCGCCGCGCGGCTCATTCGCCGCGCGGACGTGGTCGATCGTCACCGGAAACGGACCGTAAATGCACGCCTGATTCTGCGCATCCGTCACGACCGCGTAAACGTACATCGTGCGGTACTGCGGCAGCGCGTGAACGTCCCAGGCCAGCGAATCCGGACCATCCAGCTCCGGCCGATTCGAGCCGCCGGGGATCGTCACGCCGATGCAGCCGATCTGATCCTGATCGTAGTAAATCGAGATCAACGCCGTCTCGTCGGGATCAAAACAAGTCCAGCGCAACAGCGCAATCGAATCCGCGAACAGCGTGTCCGTCGCCGGATCCACCCAGGTAAACACCGGCGCCGGATTCGGCGGCGGTACATAGTACGACGCGTTTGCCGCGTTATTGTTCTCGTTGGTCTCGCCGACCTGACCTAACGTATCGAGCTTGATCCGCACGTGGTAATCGCCCGGCGCGCTATTCACCCAGAAATCGGTGTACAGCGTGATCCGTGTGTCCGGCTGCACCTGCGATAGCACCGTATCGAGCACCACCAGCTCGTTCACCGTGCCGATCACCTGAAAGTCCGGGTACTCTTCCACACCGCCGTCGCAGGTCTGCCAGTCGAAGCTCGCCCAGACACTATCCCCCAATTGCGGTTCCACCGGAAAGTCGCTGGAGTCCGTGCGCATCAAACGCAACGCCCCGGAGCGCAGGTCGATCCCGCCGTCATCATACGCGAAAATCACCTGATCGACAAACGCGCCGATGTCCCCCTGCGGCGGCGCCGGATTCGCGTTCCCGTCCGCCTTGAACCGCCAGAATACATACACCGTGGATTCACCGATCATCGACACCGAATCGCCCGTCGAATAGTTCCGCAAATTCGACAGATCCATCGTCGTCTCCTGAAAATCCAAGCCAACCATCCGGCCCCAATTGCTCTCCGCAACCTGCATGTTCGCCGGCGTCAAATTGAAGTCCGTGGCCGCGCCCCAGTAAAGGGAGTCGTGCGAAGGCTCCGAGCGATTGTAATAGAAAAAGAGCACATGCGCCGCCACCACGCTCGACAAATTCACCGGTCCGTAGATCATGTACGTGTCAATATTCGGTGGATACGGATCGTAGCGCGGATCCTCCGAGGTCGGCTGACCGATGATCCACGCCGCCTGCTGGTCATTCCCGCAAATCCGCTGATCGTACATCTGCGACTGAATCCCCCAGCGCAACGGCTGCGTCGGCGGCAACGATGGCCAGCACACCATCTGGCCGCCCATCAATGCGCAATTCCGCCAGCGCGCGGTGCCGCCCACCGGATTCACCCACGGCCATTGCGTCACCGGCCGCTCAAAGCACTCCTGCAACGCCACGGTCCAGCACGCATAACTATCCACGGCGATCATGCCGAGGAGTCCAACTGTGATCAGAAATCCGGCGATCAGTTGACGCATGCGATAACCCGGTTCAATTCGGCCACTCTGCTTCACCATGTTCCGAACCTCCCCTCCAGGTTGAAAATATAGGTGCTCGCAACTCTCCCCGCTCCGTGTGCGAATCAAGAAGCTGTCCCCAAATGGCAGCAGGCGGGCAACGGAGCTTCAGCCCGTTGTCTGTGTTGCCGATCAAGGCTCTAAAGCCACCTTGCCTTGCAGAAGTTGATCGCCGAGCAGGGATTCCTTCCCTGCCGGAATCACTCGCGGCGGCACTTGTCTCCAAGTGCCCCGCTCTTCCACCGAGCCGGGTCAAACGCTCCCGCCACCCGGACGGAATCTGCATCCTTCCCCGAGCGGGGTCTCCAGACCCCGCCGGAATCCGCCTCTGGTCCTTCCCCAGCTTCTGGGGAAGTTAGATGGGGTCGGTGCCCGCCGCCGAGCCCGTGCGTCGGCAGCCGGCAAATATCCTCCTCCACAGCCGCCACCACAACAACAGGGGCACGGCAAGCCGTGCCCCTGTTTGCCGTATCAGCCCAACGCGACATCGCGTTCGTTTACTTCATCAACACCAGCTTGTGCGTCGCGCGGAATTCCGATGTTTCGAGCCGGTAGAAATAGACACCGCTCGACAAATCAACGCCGTTGAACTCCACCGCATGCACACCGGCGTCGGTCATGCCGTTTACCAGCACGGCCACTTCCCGGCCAAGAATGTCAAATACCGACAGCCGCACATCCGTCCGCACCGGCAGCGCAAACGGAATCACCGTCGTCGGGTTGAACGGATTCGGGAAGTTCTGCCCCAGTGCGAACTCCTGCGGCATGAACGGATCGCCCGGGTTCTCCGCATCCTGCGGGAAGATCCAGTCCAGACCGCGGGCCATCACGCCCGTGCGGCTGTCCGCATCGCCGATCCCCTCAAAGCCAAACCCGGCGTAAAACACCTTGAATGTCCCGGTTTCCACGCGCAGCGCCGCGGTGTTGGTATGACCGGAATAGAGCAGAGAGCTTGCCGCCATGCCGTCCAACGGGCTCACACTGTGCTGACGTGATTGCGGAATGCCGTCGCCGCCCTGATCCGTGCCAAGATAGAAATGCAGGTTGTCCCCGATCGGATCGCCCGACAGACCCTCGATCTCACGCCAGGCATGGTTGCCCGTGTACGTCGCATGCAGATAGCTGCTGTAGAACGTGGTCTGACGAAGGTCGAAACCCGCACCCTGCGAAAACAGGAACAGGTTGCCACCGTTATCCAGATAGTCCGACAACAACAGGATATCGGCTTCCGACAGCGACGTATTGTTCGGAGTCGCGCCCGTGCCCCAAATCACGAGTTCCACGCCATCCAGCGCCGCATCGAGCGCGTCGCGGTTGACGTTCCAGACGCCCCACGGAAGCGTACGCTGCTGCGCGGCAAGCGCGGCGGTGAGACCCTCCTCGTAAAAAGTCTCATAGGTTTCGCCGCCGTCGTCATCCACGATCAGAATCTCCAGCCCCGCCATGTGCCGGAAGCTGTCATGCAGGTTCAATGACGGCATATTCGCCGATGAAACCGCCAGCTCAAGATCCGCACTGCCCGGATAGCCGTTCGGATTCACGCGGATCGTCAGCGTCGTCGAGGCCTGACCGTCCAGTGTGATGTCAATCTCATTCGAGTTCGGAGTCACGCCGACGGCTTCCACCGTGCGCGTCCACCCGGCCGGCAACTCCCCGCTCAACGTCGCCGTGTACGTATCCTCGTTCAATCCGATGCTTTGCAGCGTCAATTCGTACGACTGCTCCGCGTTCGTCGGCTCAATGCTCTGATGCGCATCCGCCGTCTCCATCCGCGCGCCGTAATACTGATCGACATGCACCTCCGCCGATTGCAGGAACTCACGGTTGCTCGTCGTCTGAATAAATGCCATCACGCGCAGACTATCCGGATCCCAGGACGCGTTGCGATTCAGCGTTCCCTCAAAGTCCAGCGTCTCCCCGGCCTCCAGCGTGAACAATTGACCGCTGGCACTTGGCCAGAAGTCACGGAAAATATGCGGAAAGAACGTCTCGCCGTTGGTACCCGGAGGGCTGCTGTACGTAACATGCTCCGTGATCAACACGACGAACAAGCGGGTCGTCGAATTATTCATGCCCGATTCCGCCGTGACCGTGCCGCTGAAACCAATCGAGGTCTCCCCCGCCACGAACGCCCCGAGTTCGATCGTCGCCGGCGACGCTATCGCGTACCGCTGACGAATCGCCGAGCGAATCGCGGTCTGGCTCGACGGATTGGGACTGGTAACCCCATCCACGAAAATAGCCGGAACAGCGTTAACGCCATAGTAATTCACCCGCGACGAAATCTCCGCCGTATTCCAAAGATAGAACGCGTCATTCGCACCCGGCCACCAAACATGGTAAGCTATCGCAATTACCGTATCCGTCGTCATCGAATTCAGCACCGTGCGGAATCCCGGATTGACCTGCGCACACGGCCCACAGCTCCAGTTCGTGAAATCCTCGAATACTACCGTCCGCTGCACCGCCCCCGCCGTCGCAAACAGCAGCATCGTGGCCAGCGCGGTCAGAAGGAAAAATCGATGCGCCAACTTCATGGGGTTTCCTTTCGTTGAGAGACCACTATTCCGTTGAAATCTAACTCCAATTCAAGTGCTAAAATATAGTCTCCCGTCGGAAATAGGGCAAGTCTCCGCCCCCAAAACGCGGCAAAAACCAATCCCACAACCGGAATACCACCAAATTCACCGACATGAATATACGAAAACACTAACTACATTGTTTATATTAATTTACATGTACTCATCTCGCCGCCGCCGGCCACCCGGGACCGGCCTCACAATTAGATTCTCCCGAAGAACACCGTCTCCATTGCCCTTCCCCCGCAAGATGTGCACATTAAGCATAGCAGAGCCTCTCCCCGAACCACAGCCGGGAAGCCACACAGCGGCTCGGGCAGTCAGCCCTCATCCCCCCTCCCGCTTCCCGTCCTGCCACTGCTTCAGCCCCGGCCGCAAGTACTCCCGGACATAGCGGGCAACGTGCTCTTCAAAACGGTCCGGCAGCCGCGCAAACCCCGCCGCCGTCAGCCGCGACAGGTCCGCTACCGTATAGTACTGGTAGCGGTCCCGAAGCTCCTCCGGCATCGGAAAATACTCAATTCGGCCTGCGATCCCCAACCCCGCGAACACCCCCCGCGCCAGCTCGTTGAAGCTGTGCGCGATCCCCGAGCCCACATTGAAGATCCCGTGCACCGATGGTCGCTTGAGCAGATAGTCAATCACCGCCAGCGAATCATCGATGTACACAAAATCCCGCCGCTGCTCGCCGTGCGGAATCCCCTCCCGGTACGACTCGAACAACCGCACACGACCTTCCCGCGCAGCCAGCGGAAACGCGCGATAGACCACGCTCGCCATCGACTCCTTGTGATACTCGTTCGGACCGAATACATTGAAAAAGCGCAGTCCGCAAACCTGCTCGTGCCAGCGGTTCTTCACCACCTCGCAATCGAACAGCCACTTCGAAAAACCGTACGCATTGAGCGGCTTCAGCTTGAACGTCAGCTCCGGATCATCGGAAAAACCCAACGCGCCGTCGCCGTATGTCGCCGCCGAACTCGCATAAATAAATCGCGCACCGTTTTCCAATGACCAGCGGCACAGCCGCGACGAAAACTGCGTGTTATTCGCGAGCAAGTAATCCGCATCCGTCTCGGTCGTCGCCGAACACGCGCCCATGTGAATCACCGTCTCAATGTCCCGCCGCGTCGCCAGCGCCGCGAACAACTCCGACGGCGCAATGATCTCCGCGAACTTCAGTCCGACAAGATTCTGCCACTTCTCCCCCGTCCCCAGCGTGTCGCACAACACGAGGTCGGCGCGCCCCTGTCGATTCAGAAACGCCGCTATCGCACTGCCAATAAAACCGGCCGAACCGGTAATTAGGATCATGGTCTGAACAGCTATTACACGAAAACGTTATCACCGCCGAGCCGGGTTAAGTTTTCGCAACCCGGCCGGAATCGGATTTCAGCCCTGCTTCAGTGCCCGCCCGACTTCTCGTCAAACGTGAACCCGCCCTCGTTCGCGAGCACGTCGCGGATGTCGTGATCAATTTGCTGCAAGCCGGCTTCCGAGTTCGCCTCAAACCGCAGCACCAACGTCGGCTGCGTATTCGAGGCGCGCACCAGACCCCAACCATCGCTGAACCGCACGCGCACGCCGTCCAGATCGAACGTCTCGTGGCCCTTCCGCTTGAACGTGGACTTCACCTTTTCCACCAACCCGAATTTCACATCGTCGGGACAATCCACGCGAATTTCCGGCGTGCTGTAGGTCCGCGGCAGATCGGCCAGCTCCTCGTGCAACGGCTTGTCGAGCTGGCTCACAATTTCCGCCAACCGGCACGCGGAATAGATCCCGTCATCAAACCCGAAATAGCGGTCATTGAAAAAGAAATGCCCGCTCATCTCGCCCGCCAGCACCGCGCTTTCCTCCCACAACTTGCTCTTGATCAGCGCGTGCCCCGTCTTCCACATGATCGGACGACCGCCATGCCGCTGCACGTCGGCAAAAAAATTGTCGCTGGATTTCACATCCGCAATGATCGCCGCGCCCGGATGATGCCGCAGGATCGACCGCGCGAACAGCACCATCAACTGATCGCCCCAGATCGGCGTGCCGTGCTGATCGATCACACCGAGCCGGTCCGCGTCGCCGTCAAAGCCTACGCCGACTTCGAGGCCCTTCTCAGCCACCAACTGCTTCAATGCGGTCAGATTCCGCTCCACCGTCGGATCGGGATGATGATTCGGAAACCGCCCATCGACCTCCGTGAAAATGTCATACACCGTCGCGCCAATCGCGCGAAAAATCTGCGGCGCCACCAGACCGCCGACGCCGTTGCCCGAATCCATCCCCACGCGCACCGCGCGATCCAGCTTCAGATTCCGCGACAGCCACGTCACATACGGATCGAGCACTTCGTACGTCTGCACCGGAGCGCGGGACGCACTCACCGCAAACGCTTGCGCGTCGATCCGCTCGCGAATCTCCTGAATCATCGGCCCGAAGATCGACGTCTTGCCCAGCGTCATTTTGATCCCGTTGAACTCCGGCGGATTGTGCGAACCGGTGATCATGATCCCGCCGTCCACGCCGAGATGCTGGATCGAGAAATAGAGTACCGGCGTCGGGCACATTCCCACATCCGTGATTTCCAAACCCGTCGCCAGCAATCCGTCCTGCAGATCATGCTGGATCCGCTCGCTCGAGAGCCGGCCGTCGCGCCCCAGCGTTATCCGCTTCGCACCCTTACCGCGCATGTATGTGCCGATTCCCTTGCCCAGTTGCACGACCACCGCGGTCGGCAAATCATCCGCGACCACGCCGCGAATATCATACTCTCGAAAAATGTTGGGATTGATCATGGTCAAAATCAAAATGTATAATCGCCCGTAGCGCCCACCTCGGTGGGCCAGTCCAATCTTCCGTAACGCCCACCTCGGTGGGCCAATCCAAGCTTCCGTAGCGCCCACCTCGGTGGGCCAGTCCAATCTTCCCTGACGCGCACTCCCATGCGCGACATCGGAATTACCCGCCGCGCCGGGTCAGGTCCGCGCAACCCGGCGCGAAATCGGATGCGGGTTCTCCTCTACCCCCGTCTCTGCACACCCCAAATCCCGTGCACCGATTCCTTGTACACGGTTGTCTTGCCCAGCGTCATGCCGACGCGCTGCGCCACGCGGACCGAGAGCTCATTGTCCGAGGGGATCAGCGCGACAATCTGCATAATCTTGAACTTCTCAAATCCATAATTGAGACAGCCCCGCAGCGCCTCACCCGCATAGCCGCCGTGCTCGAACGCCGGCAGGAACATGTGGCTGATCCGCAGTTCCGCGCGGCCGTTAACCTCCTGCTTGTTCAGCCCGGCATAGCCGATGAACTGCCCTGTCCCGCTCAGTTCGCAGGCCCAATAACCGCAACGGTCCGTCACATAGCGCTCGCGCTGAGCGGCAATCCACGCCGCGCCTTCTTCGCGCGTCTGCACGCCCGGCAAGAACCGCATCGTCGCCGCGTCGCCGAACATCCTCATGATATTGTCGAGATCGCCCGGGACCAGCTCGCGCAAGCGCAGCCGATGGGTCTCGATAATGACTTTCACTTCCTTCATAATCTATCTCCATTTTCCGGTTCACTATTGCCACGTCATCGATGCTGATAAGTTAAGTAAGAGACCCGCCGAACCGTGCGTCCTCGCGCGGCGGGAATCGGTTGTCCGCCCCCCCCAAATTCCGATTTGGGGGGGCAGGGGGGGTCTCGGGAGATCGGCTCTCCCCCCACAACTTGTGGGGGGCCGGGGGGGTGCGCGTCTTCGCGCATCTGCCATTCCCCGTCAGCCAGGTGTCTTTACCTGCCCGCAATCTTCCCGCCGCGGCATGTGTCTGCACATGCCCGGAATCGGACTCGGGATCCTGATTCCTAATTCCCTATTTCCGAGTTTCTGTCCACCCGCCACACCTGATGCAACAGGTCGTGCCACATCGTCTCCTTCCACACCGTCAGCCCGTTTCGCTGCGCGACTTTCCACGATGGCGTATTCTCCGGACGAATCAGCGAGATCACACGCGGCACCGGATAGTGCTCGAAGCTCCACGCCAGGCACGCCCGTGCCGCCTCCGTGGCGTAGCCCTGACCCCAGTGTATCGGCACCAACAGATAGCCGACTTCGAGTTCATACACCTCGTCCACCGGCTGCCAGCACGGACCGCACGTACCGACGAACTCGCCCGTGGCCTTCAATTCACAGGCCCACAGTCCGCAGCCGCCCACCACGTAACGCCTGAACTGCCGCTCGATCCACTCCTGCGCCTCCGCCCGGGAATAGACCTTCGGATACCAGCGCATCGCTAACGGACTGCCGACAATGCTGTGCAGATTATCGACGTCGTCGAGCGTCAGCTCGCGCAGCTTCAGTCTCGCGGTTTCGGGGGGAGTCACGGCAGCCGGGGAAGGAAGATTCGCCTATTTCAGTTTCGCGTCCAAGGTAATCGCCGCCTTCAACAGTCGCGAAATCGGACAGCCCGCTTTCGCGCCATCCGCTGCCGCCTTGAACTGCGCCGCATCCGCGCCCGGAATCTTCGCCACCAGATCGAGATGCGACGCCGTGACCGTCGGCGCACCATCCACGAATTCGAGTGTCACGGTCGCCGTCACATCCAACGCTTCCGCCGTCATCCCGGCTTTTTCCAGCGCGCCGGCCAGCGCCATCGCAAAACACCCCGCGTGCGCCGCCGCGATCAGCTCTTCCGGATTCGTCCCCGGCTCATTCTCAAATCGATTGTGAAATGCGTACGGCGTATGCTGCAGCGCGCCGCTCTCCGACGATACCGTACCCATGCCGGCCTTGAGGCCGCCCTGCCAATGCGCGCTTGCCTTGCGCTTCATTCGTTGCTCCAGTATGGTGGTGGTGGGAAATCAAATTCTGCTCTGCCCCGCATCTGAGGGGGAATCAAGGGGGGGGGTCTCGGAGTCCCCGCCGAGCCGCGCGTCCTCGCACGGCCGGAATCGGAGAGTCACCCCGCGCAAGCCCTCCCGACCCCGGAATCGGCCTCGGGTCCCCCACCGTCCACGCGGGGGGAGGTCGCTTCTGCGCCGCGGCACATGTCTCCATGTGCCCGAAATCGGCCTCGGGTCCCCCGCCGTAGTCACCGGGGGGGTCAGGGGGAGGTCTCCACCCTCCGCACTCTCAACTGCCCGCAGTTTCTTTAGTCCGCCGCTTCCTTGATCTCGTTCAGCGCGCGCAGGACGTCCGCATCATCGGGCAGACCCGCCCGCGCGATCTCCAGCTCGCAAATCGCCTCCATTTTCCGTTCGAGATAGGCCAGCGTAAAGCCCAATGCTCGATGCGCGATCGCCAAGTCAGGATACAAATCGAGACAGCGCCGCAGACTCGTCTCACTCTCGCGAAAGCGATTCACATACCGGAAGACGACGCCCAAATGATAGTGCCCGCTCGGATCATCAGGATCAATCGTCACCAGGGCGTCCAACCGAATCAACGCGGCCGGATAATCGTGATCGAGAATCGTCTCCCGCGCTTCCAATATCAACGGCCACTTGATCAGAAACCGCCGGTACGCCCCCGCATGTTCATAATCCGGCCGATGCTCCACCACCCACTGCATCGCCGCCCGGCCGCGCGTCAGATCATAGCCATGCTCACGGATGTACGCAATCTCCTCCTCGTTCCGCGCCGGAAGCTCAGCGGGAAGATTGTAGAACCGGGTGAGATGATCGCGAACTTCGATGACGAAGAAACGGGACATGCGGCTCCCTGGTGAATTGAAATGACGACGATTACCGTTGGTTTGCGTTGTACGGGCAGACTGCGTCGCCCGTCTGCGCAACCCCACCGGAAGCGGACTCGGGCTCCCCGCCGTTCACGGGGGGGATAGGGGGGGGGCTCGCCGATCGTGTCCGAGCGCGCGGCGATGCGCTGCTTCACCCCTTCGCGATCCGCGAGTAAACCGCCTCGTACTGCGGCACGATCTTGTCCTGCGGGAATTCGGTCAAGGCGCGCCGGCGGGCCGCCTGCCCCATCGTCCGGCGTAATTCCCCGTCTTCGACTAACTGCAAGATTCGCGCCGCCATCGTGTCCGTGTCACCCAAATCACACAGAAACCCCGTCTCCCCTTCCTTCACAACTTCAGGCAAACCACCGATCTTCGTCGCCACCACCGGCGCTTCACTGGCCATCGCCTCCAGCGCCGACAGCCCGAACGACTCATTCTCCGACGGCAGAAAATAGATGTCCGCAATCCCCAGCAACTCATTCACCGCTACCTGGTTGCCCAGAAAAACCACGTCGCCCAGCACCCCCGCCCGCCGCGCGTCCTGCTCCGCCCGCGTGCGCTCCGGCCCGTCCCCCACCAGCAGCATCCGGCACTTCGCCTGCTTCCGCACCTTGATAAACGCCTCGATCAAATCTCCGATCCGCTTCACCGGACGAAAATTCGAGATATGCATAATCAGCGGTTCGCCCGCCAGCGAAAACAGCTTGCGCTCCACCGAACACGGCTGACGACGGTAGATCGCGCCATCCACAAAATTATACACCACGTCAATCTCGCGCGTCACGCCCAACCGCTGATGCGTCTCCGCCGCCAGATGCTGCGACACCGCCGTCACCGCATCCGATTCATTGATCGCCCACCGCACCGTCGGCAAATAGGCCGGATGCGAACCCACCAGCGTAATATCCGTCCCGTGCAGCGTCGTCACGATCGGCGGCCGACCGCCGCCCATCTGCTTCGCCATCAGCGCCGCCGCCGCATGCGGAATCGCATAGTGCGCGTGGATCACATCCAACCCGTGCAACTCCGCCGCCTCGTACAACGTCGAGGAAATCGTCAACGTGTACGGCGTGTGCTCAAACAGCGAGTAATGCACCACCGGCACTTCGTGAAAGAATACGTTCGGCTTAAATCCGGGCAAGCGGAATGGCCGCGCCGTCGAAAAGAAATGCACGTTATGCCCGCGATCCGCCAGCGCCAACCCCAACTCCGAGGCCACCACTCCCGAACCGCCATGCGTCGGATAGCAAACAATGCCGATGTTCATAGTTCGTTTTACCTCCCCCCACATCCTGTGGGGGGATCAAGGGGGGTGCGCGTCTTCGCGCCTCTTCCCCGCCGAGCCACGTGCCCCGCTCTTCCCTCCGCCGAGCTCCACCGCCGCGGCATGTGTCTTCACATGCCCGGAATCTTCCCTGCGGCGGCACGTCTCTTGAGACTTGACGTGCCCCGCTCTCCCCCCGCCGAGCCGTGCGTCCCCGCGCGGCCGGAATCGGAGCGTCAGCACTCCCCCCCTCGCATTCTGCAAGGGAGGCCGCCTCCCGCCCTACTTCCCCGCCGCCAGCAATTCCATCGAACGCCGCGGATTGATCAATCGGAATATTCGATCGCCCGACTTGCGCTCTTCGCTGCCGTTGATAATCAGCTCCCGCAATTGCGTCGGATTCAGCTTCGCATTCCTGGCCAGCAACTTCGCCGCGAGATTCGTCACGTTGGGCGACGACATCGACGTCCCGTTGTACTTGATCTGATCGCCGCCGGGAACATAGCTCAACACTTCAAACCCGTTGGCATAGACTTCCGTCTTGCCGAAACTCGTAAAGCTCGTCTCGTCGCCGGCCTGATCCACCGCGCCCACCGTCAACATGTTCGGCAGCACGAACGAACTCGGCATGAACTCCTCGAATTCGTTGTCACTGTTCGAATTGCCCGCCGACACCACGAACAAAATCTCCGGCGCGCCTTTCATCGCTTCAAACAGCCCGTCCTTGCTGATCTCAAATATCTCCCGTGCCAACTGCTTGCGCTCGTCCACCGACCCGCCCGCGTTATTCTGCTCCAGCGCCTCTTCCACCGAACGCAGCGACCCGCCCCAGCTCATGTTCACCACGCGCACGCCGTTCTGCTTGAAATACGCGATCGCCTCGGCATTCGCCTTCGCCTCCGCCCGCGCCAGCTCCTTCGTCGGCGTCTCCGGAATCATGTGATAGTCAAACGTGATCCGCGACGTCAGCAACCGCACAAACGGATTGCCCTTCGCCGCGATCCCCGCCACGTGCGTCCCGTGCGAGTAATTCCCGTACTTCGCGATGCCCTCAATGAACGGCTTCACCGAATCCGCCGGCAGCTTGCTCATCATCACCTTCAGCTCCTGCGACTCCTCACTGTCCACACTCGACTGCAAATCCGAAAAACCCTTGATCAGCCGCTGCAAGCGCGGACGATCCTGCGACACGTCGCCCACGTTGTACAACAACGGAATCTCCTTCTCCGAGTGCAGCGAATACGCAATCCCGTGCACGTCGTCGATGTAACCGTTGCCGTCGTCGTCCTTGTTGTTATCCGCGACTTCCCTGCTGTTCGTCCACACCTGCTGCTTCGGCAGAAATATCTCAACATCTACACCGGAATCCCAAACCCCCACCACCACCGGATCCTTGCCCTCCTGCGGCGTCAAAGTCACGTCGCGCGCTTCCCAAATGTCCGGCTTCAAGGCCGTCGCATGCGCGTCGATCCACGCACTATAGACCTCCACAATCACCTGCTTGTACGGAATCAGATTCCGCGCCGACACCGCCTGACTTAACAGCCCCGTCGCAATATCCTGACTCATCTCGCCCTTCGAGCCATCCAGCGTCGGCTGGATCGCCGAATTGATCTGCCCGACTAACAAATCCTTCGACACGATTTCCGCGGAACCCTTCGCCGACTTGAGATTCGCTTCACATACCTCGTAGGGCAGGTCCTTCACCAGCTTTTCCAGCTCGCGCTTCAGCGCTCCCGCGAAATCTGTGTCGCCGGACTGCTTCGCCGCGATAAAAGCCCGCATGAATAGCCCCGTCGTGTAGCGACTCGCCTCCTTGTCCTCCAGCGACTTACGCAGCTCGAGACCCTTGAGGTAATCGTCATAACGACCTTCGATCAGCGCGATCGAACCCAGATCCGCCCACATCCCCTTCAGCGTCGTCTTATCCTGAATGTCAAACTTGTCCAGGTCCGCCTTGAGATTGGCCTCGACCTCCTTGGCCAACTTCAACAGCGCCGCATCGTTATCCAGCAGCTCCGCCGCCTTCACGTCAATCTTGTACAGATGCCGCGGCAGATCGTCCAATTTCTCAATCTTCACCTTCGGCGCATCGCCAAAGGCCAGCGCAAACACCGCCAGCAGTGCCAGCAAGCATGTCAGACTCTTCATGACCAATTCTCCAGTATGAGAGGTATCGAAAATTAGGAAACTGCAAACCGAACCATTGGGCGGCACTTGTCTTCATGTGCCCCTTCTGAGCGTGCGCGCCGTCCGTCACCGCGCCAGCGTCGCCACGGGATCATCGACCCGGATCTTCTCGCGCATGAAAAATGCCTCCGCGTATTGGACGCCGATTTGCAACCCAAAGTTGCGGTGCCGCGTCTCCATGTCCGCCCAAAAACTCTGCCGCGACAACTGCGTCTCCGGATCGCTCGAACCCGGATCGTAGAACTGCGACCTGTAGCATTGCGCCGCCGCGATCTTCCCCGCGTAAAATTCGCTCACATCCACGAACACGTTTACATCGTGAACCCACGAGGCCGGCCAGTACAACAGCCGCTTCGCCACATGCGGCTCCCCCGCCGCGTCAAAGTTCGCCGCCCCCGCCAGAAACACCGCGTTCTTCACCACCTGCGCCGTCCCCTCGTGATCGGGATGACGGTCGTGAAAATACTGCGTAAATATCAGCCTTGGCTGGTGCCGCCGAATGCACTCCACCACGTGCCGCCGGCGCTCATCCGTGTCCCGGATGTGCATGTCCCCCAAATCCAGATTCTCGCGAAACGCAAACCCCAGACTGCCAAGCGCCGCGTTCGCCTCCGCCGCGCGAAGCTCCGGCGTCCCGCGTGTCCCGCGCTCACCCCGCGTCATATCCACCAGACCAATCGAATAGCCCAGTGACTTTAGCCGCAACAGCGTCCCCGCGCAGCACAACTCAATATCATCCGGATGCGCCCCAATCGCCAGCACATCCACCTTCGTCTCGACCGCTTCAAACATGCTCTACCTCATCACTACATTCTGCTTCGCCGAGCCGTGCGTCCCCGCGCGGCCGGAATCGGAGAGTCTGCCCTTCGTCGCGGCGGCACGTCTCTTGAGACTTGACGTGCCCCGCTCTTCCCCCCCCCGAGCCGTGCGTCCTCGCGCGGCCGGAATCGGAGAGTCCGCCCTACTTCGCGGCGGCACGTCTCTTGAGACTTGACGTGCCCCGCTCTTCCCCGCCGAGCCGTGCGTCCTCGCGCGGCCGGAATCGGAGAGTCCGCCCTTCTTCGCGGCGGCACGTGTCTTGAGTCTGCACGTGCCCCGCTCGGAATCGGAAATCGGATCCCCCTCCGTTCACGGGGGGATTAGGGGGGGCTGTATTCCCGCTTCCCGCTCTACTCCCTCACCTCGCCGCCCGCACAAAATATAAGTACGTCGCGGGACGACCCCCGAACAGCAAGTCCGTCCATACCGTATCGAGCACGCCCGCCACCAGCAGACTGCCCGTCGAATCCACATGCGGCGCGCCATACACGCTGTAGCTCGTCGCACCCGCCACCGATTGCCAGCGCAACATGCCGTCGTCTGACATGACCAATTCCGTCGGCGCCGCCGGCGCGGAGGACGGCACCGGATGCCGCCACATCGAGCGCCCGTGCGTACCCGCCACGAGATAGCGCGGAGTCCCCGTCGTCAGCTCCAAATCATAGACGCTGCTCGTCGGCAGGCCCGTTCCCACCGGCAACCACTCCGCGCCCCAGTTCGGCGTGTAATAGATCCCGAAATCCGTCGCCACATAAACATAATTCGGAAAGTCCGGATCGACAATTACATCGTTCACCGGCCCCTCCGGCAAGCCCGCTCCCACATCCGCCCACGTCCCGCCGTAATCGCCGCTGCGCAGAACGTGCGGCAGGTAATCCTCGTATTTGTATCCCGAAAACGTCACATACACCACCCCCCCCGAATCCGGATGCGCGGCCACTCGCGTACACCACAGCTGCGGCAGCCCCGCGCTGATGTTCGTCCACGCTCCGCCGCCGTTCGTCGTCACCCACACCCGCGCATCGTCCGTCCCCGCATAGACGACCTGGGCATCCGCCGGACTCGCCGAGATCGTCGTCACCGTGCCGAACACGAGGCCACCCGGCCCCGGACCGCCCGTCAAATCACCCGAAATCGCCGTCCAGGTCAGCCCCCCGTTCACCGACTTCCACACGCGATACGTCCCCACATACAGCACGTCCGGATCCTGCGCCGACATCACCACCGGCATGTTCCAATTAATCCGGTCCAAATCGAAATCCGAGCCGAGGTAGTCCCAGCTCAATCCCCCATCCAGCGACTTGCTGAGTCCGCCGTATTGCGACTCCGCATAGATCACGTCGCTGTCCCGCGGATCGACCAGACAATAAAATCCGTCGCCGCCGTACAACACATCCCAGTCATTCACCGCCCCCGTCAACGTGCGCGGCGTGCTGTTGTCCTGCGTCCCGCCGTACAACCGCTGCGGCAACTGCGGATCGGACGTGATCGCATAAAATTGCGTGATCGGCAAATCCACCGACATCGTCGAAGACGTGCCGCCATTCGTCGAAACATTGATCCCGCCGTCGTGACCGTCGATCATCGTGTTCGCGTTCGCCGGATTGATCCACAACGCGTGATGATCCACATGCGCATCGCCGAAGCGCGTCGTCCAGCTGGAACCGCTGTTCGTGCTGCGGAACATCTGCACCCCCTGCACAAAGACCGTATTCTGATTCGTCGGATGCGCCCAAACCTGACCGAAATACCAGCCGAAGGTGCTGTAAAAACTCCCGCTCGGATTCGCCACCGTCGTCCAACTGTTGCCCGCATTATCGCTGCGATACGTCCCGAGAATGCTCCCCGGATCGTTCGCGTACACCGCATACAACCGCTGCGGATTTACCGGCGACACCGCGATCCCCCCGCGACCCACCGTCGTCGTATGCGGCAGCCCGGTGATCAACTCCGACCACGTATCCCCCCCGTTCGTGCTGCGCCAGATCCCGCTCGTTAGCCCCCCCGCCTGCCGGTTCCACGGCCGCCGCACCCGCTCCCACATCACCGCATAAACCGTGTCCGCATGAACCGGATTCACCGCCACGTCAATGCACGCCGTCGAATCCGTTAAGTACAACACCCGCTCCCAACTCGTCCCGCCATCCGTCGTGCGATACACCCCGCGCTCCGGATTCGTCCCCACATTCTCGCCCGCCGCCGCCACGAATACCCGATTCGAATTTGCCGGATCCACCGCGAGCTTCCCGATATGCCGCGTCGCCTCTAAGCCCTTGTGCTGCCACGTCCGGCCGCCGTCCTGACTTAAATAGACCCCGTTCCCGCCGTAGCTGTCGCCGCTCGCGTTCGCCTCGCCCGTCCCCACCCATACCCACGTCGCGTGCTGCGGATCCACCGCCAGCGCCCCGATCGACAACGCAAAATCCTCTTCAAATACCGTCGTCCAATTCAATCCCCCGTTCGTCGATTTCAGAACTCCGCCAATCGCCGCGCCCGCGTACACCGTGTCCGGTGCCGACGGATGCACCGCCAGCGCCGTCACCCGCCCTCCCACGTTCGTCGGTCCGGCAAACGTCCAACTATCGTCCAGCGTCCGCACCCCGCGCCGCTGCAAGCCGAGCGCCTGCGCGCGCGCCTGTTCTATCGCGGGGCGATTCAGCTCGCCCCGCGGCCACGTCCGCTGCTGCAAAAACCAATCGGAAGGCGCCAGCATGCGCCGCTGCTCCTCCTCCGCCTCGGATTCCCCTCCGTTCACGGGGTGGCCAGGAGGGGTGGGTTCCCGTCTCACTTCCCCCCCATTTATGGGGGGGCCAAGGGGGGTCTCGGGAACAAATATCAGAATCAACCCCACCAGCGCGCCCGCCAGACACAGCAACGTCATCGTCTGTTTCATCGTCGCGTTCTCCTATTCCATCGTGATCAAATGATGTCGCGCCGGCTCCAGCGGCAGCTCGTCCAGCGCCCGCAACAGCCGCGCCCCGCCGAAGCGCGCCAGATAGTAGCCCGTCGCCAGCTTCCGCTCCGCGCTCGTCCCGCCGCCCCGCAACACGTTCAACGCCTTCTCCAACCGCGTCAAACTCGTCGCATGCCGCTGCTTCAACGCCTTGTCCGTCTTCTCGCGCAATTGCTCCAAAGGATGCAGGATCTTCCCCACGCCGCCCGCCGCGGCCCCCGCCAACGTCGGATCGATCTCACCCACATATCCCTTCACCCGCTCCAGCGCCGCTTCGATCTCCGCTTTCGCCTGCGCAAACACCTCCACCGTCCGGCCGTCATCCGCCCCGCGCAATACCTGCTTCTGCAAAACATGCTCGGGTTCGCGCAATAGTTCCGCCAAACCGAGCTCGAGTTTCGCGCACACCCGCGCCGTCTTCGCGTCCTGAATCGTCGCCGAAAACCGGGGGATCAGCGACGGCGCCGCCACGCCGAGTTCTCGGTAAAACGGCGCCAGCTGCATGTGATAACTTAGCTCCCCCGGACCCGCGACATACGCTACGGTCGGCAACACAAAATCCTGATACAACGGCCGCAACGCCGCCTTCGGACTGATCCGCTCCGGCGCCGCTTCAACCCGCTCACGAAGCCCGTCCAACGTCAATTCGCGCGTCCCGCCGTCCACACCATGCAGCTGGCCCGCATAGCTGAGCGGAGTGCGTCGCTGCAATTCGTCCAGCACGTAAAACAGCCAGTTCTCCGGCGAGGGATGAATCGGCGCCGGATACCCCGCCGCCGCGAGTTGCTCCGAACGCGCCTGCAGGAGTCCGGACAGCTCCGGGCCGCGAGCCAGCACGCGATTCCACAGCGGTCGCGCCAACGCCTTCAAGCGCGCATCGCTGCCCTCCACCAGCAGCAGCCCGCGCGGCCCCAGCGTCGCCGCCAGCAACCGCCCCAGCCCGTCCGCCAACGTCGCATCATCGTAACAACGATGCAGCAACGCGATCGCCGCCTCGTCCGGCGCATCCAGTCCCGCGGCCAATTCCTCAACCTGCGCCGCCGCGCGAACCGCATATCGTCCCACCGCCGAATGCGGAAGCTCGCGCTCCGGAACGAAGCGCAGTGCCGCGACCTCGCCGCCCTTCGTCAGGTAGTGCGCATCGCGCACCTCCTCAAGATCGTGGTCCTCGCCCTCCAGCCAGAAAATCGCCAGCGTCGGAATCCCCGTGCGATGCTCATGCTCGACGGCCAGCCGCGTCGCGTGATAGGCTTTCAAAAATGTGTAGAGCGGTCCACCGAGATAACCCACCTGTTGCCCCGTCACCACGGCAACCGCTTTCCCCTGTCGCAGCAGCTCGGCCCGCGCTGTCGCCGCCGCGGAAACACCGTAGGATTGCGACCCGGCAACGAGCAGATCCGCCAGACCGTTCCAGTCCCGCTCTGCTGCAAGCTGCTCCCGCGCCGCCTCGGCGCACATTTCCCAGCTATTTGCCGGGCGTGCAAATGCAGCGAGGCTAAGCCGCTCGCCTGAAACCGTCTCCTGCCAAATCCTTGAATATGCCGGAAGTCCGGCGTACTCAATAGATGTTATTGTAAATTCGCTACTTATAATATTCCTCGCGTGGCCGCACTCCACCAATTTTGCCACCTGAATTAAACTATTAATAATACGAAGAGTTCGCCTCGGAGTCAAACCCCGCCGGAATCAGAGAGTCACCCCAAGCGAGGTCTCCTGACCCCGCAGAGTCCACGTCGGGTCCTTCCCCAGTTTCTGGGGAAGTTAGATGGGGTCGGTCTTCCCCCGCCCAGCCCTGCGTCCCCGCGCGGCCGGAATCGGAGCATCGGCTCTCCCCCCACATCTTGTGGGGGGCTGGGGGGGTGCGCGTCGGCGCGCTTCTTCACATCCTCGCGACTTCCCCCTTTCTGCCCAGCCCCTTGGCCCTAAAGTTGCGATTTTGTTCAAGATGATTATCTTAGTTGAATAGCTATGCGCATCCTGATCGCCATCCTCGCCGTTTGGGTAGCCGCCATGATCGGCTACCTCGCATTCGAACAATTCTGGTCCGGGGGAACCGGATCCGTGCTCGTGCGGTCCGATCCGCCCGGCGCTGAGATCCTGCTCGACTTGCGACCAACGTCGATCCTCACCGAAGGTCTGCTGGCTAATCTGGCTGCGGGAGAACACTCGATTACCGTCAAGTTAGATCAGCATCTGTCCGTTCCGTTCGTTCAAGTCGTCAAGGTCCGCGCCGGGAAGGTCGATACCGTTGCCTTTCGCTTACAGCCGCTGGCCGAGGGCAAGCCCGTCCCCCGCAGCACGCCACCGCCGGAGCTGTCCACGGCTCCGGAGACCAGACCGGACACACTACTGGCACGACTGCTGAAAGAACGGGCCGAGGAACAGGCCAGCCTGGAAGCCCCGCCGCAGATCGAACCTCCGAAACCGCCGGTCACGGAGAGCGAACCCCCGGCCGCCGCGCGCGAGCCGCTCTCCCCGCCCGTCGAAACGCAAACCGGAACGATTGAGATTTCAAGTTCGGTACCCGGTGCTCGCATTCTCGTCAATGAAGCCCTGACCGAATCGGTGACGCCCGCCAACCTCGATCTGCCCTTCGGCATGTACGTGATCAGTCTGCAGCTCCCCGGCCACCATTGCGATCCCCGCGAACATAGCGTTCGCATCAGTCGTTCCAATTCGCGCCAGTTCGTCTTCTTTACGCTCGAACCGATCGCCCAAAAGGAAATCAGCATCTCGACCGAGCCGGTCGCCGGCGAAATCTTCCTGGACTCCGTCAGTGTCGGAACCGGCAACGCTGTGGTGACGCACGAGTTCGGAGTGTACAACATCAGCTTCGGCGAGGTCGAAGGCTATCATACGCCCGAACCCGTCCGACTCTCGATTACTCCCAGCAAACCGCGACCCGAGGTCAAGGGCGTTTATGTCCGGGAGTTCAGGGTCTCTGCCGCCGCCGAGGCCGGAGCGCCCGCCGTCAGCGGCGACGCGCAGGTCAGCGTCGGTGTGTACACCGAAGCCGGCGGCTTCCAGCCCACCACCGCCGAAGGCCCGCGCATCCGCGATATCCCCGGGACCACGAAGCAAGGATGGGAGCTCGCCATGGGCGATCCCAACCGCAACCCGCCCGGCGAAGACTATCTCGAGTTCAGCTTCGAATTGCCCGCCGATCAACCGCTCGAAACGGACCTCAAGCTCCGCCTGTACCTGTACCGCTCCCCGCGCCGCTATCCCCTCTCGCTCGGCGGCAAAAGCGAATTGATCGTCACCGTCAACGGCCGCAGCTTCCTCCCCGCGTACGCCCCGCGACTCAATACCGATGCCGCCGCGCAGGACCGCTTCGAAGAATGGTCGCTGCAAGCCACCCTGACCCGCGGTACGAATCGCATCGTCATCCGCTCCGCCCCCGGAAACACCGTCTATCATTACCTGTGGAAGATCGAAGTTCTCTGAATCGCCCGATGACAAAACTCCGCGACAACATCCGCCAATCTCTCCGCGATTCGTCCGTCCTGCGGTTCATGCCCGGCATGGGCTGGACCGAAGTCGTGCGCGTCCTCATCATCACCAATGTCGCCGTCTTCGCCCTGCAGGAAATCCTGCAAATTCAGGACACGCTGGCGCTGAACTTCGGCCTGGTCCCCCGCCTGTTCTTCGCCGGGAAGATCTGGCAGGTCTTCACCTACATGTTCCTGCACGGCGGCATCGGACATATCTTCTTCAACATGCTCGCGCTCTGGATGTTCGGCTCCATGCTCGAACGCGAATGGGGCTCCCGCGAATTCGCCAAATACTACCTGCTCACCGGACTCGGCGGCGGCTTGTGCTACGCCCTGTTCAACATCGGCTCTCCGATCCCCACTGTCGGCGCCTCCGGCGCCATCTACGGGTTGCTCGCCGCCTATGCGATCATCTTCCCCGACAACATCATCTATGTCTGGTTCGTGATCCCGCTCAAAGCCAAGTGGTTCGCCCTGATCTTCGGCGCCGTCGAATTCTTCTCCAGCTTCAACACCGGCAGCGGCGTCGCGCATCTCGCGCATCTCGGCGGGATGGTTATCGGTTACCTCTATCTCAAACGCGCCAAGTTCATGCCGTCCGTCTTCAAAAGCCGACATGAACGCGAGCACGATACCATCCGCAAACGCTGGCAGGAAGAACACCGGCTCGATGAAATCCGCCGCGAAGTCGATGACCTGCTCGAAAAAGTCAGCCGCGTCGGCTTCGACGGACTCACCCGCTCCGAACAAAAACGACTCGAACGAGCCAGCGCCATCCTCCGCGAAAAAGAACGCCTCGATTAGCTCGCCGCCGAGCCGGGCGTCCCCGCCCGGCCGGAATCGGAGAGTCGGCACTCCCTGCGGCGGCACGTCTCTTGAGACTTGACGTGCCCCGCTCTTTCTTCGCCGAGCCAGCCGTCCCCCGCCGAGCCGGGCGTCCTCGCCCGGCCGGAATCGGAGCGTCGGCACTCCCTGCGGCGGCACGTCTCTTGAGACTTGACGTGCCCCGCTCTTTCTTCGCCGAGCCAGCCGTCCCCGCAGAATCGCCGCCGAGCCGGGCGTCCCCGCCCGGCCGGAATCGGAGCGTCGGCACTCCCTGCGGCGGCACGTCTCTTGAGACTTGACGTGCCCCACTCTTTCTTCGCCGAGCGGTGTCTCAAGGTCTCGCCGCAAACCGTATCTTCACCGCTTCGTCTTTCCACCGCCCCGGATGAACATAACGACTGGATCTCGCATGCGTCCCCTACTCTTCCTGATCGCTATTCTTGTGCTTAACTCTCTCCTGTTCGCCGGTGGACTGTCCGCCGGACTCATCGCGTGGTACGCCGCGCACGGCGAGTCCGAGCGCGCCCCCGTCATCATTTGTCTGATTGACCGCATCAATGCCGGCACGGAAATCGGCGTCATGGCTCGCGCCGGTGTGCCGCTGAATCAGGTGCACGAACGCTTGCTCGATCAACTGAAAAACCGCGCCGCCACCGCGCAGCCGCCGGTACGCAAGTCCCTCGAGATCCTCGAAACCACGGCCATGGCCCGCAACATCCGAACGTTCTGGATCGGCAACATGTTCGCCGCCGAACTGACCAGGACCGGAGCCGAGCTGATTGCCAACATGGCCGAAGTCGCGGAAGTCGGACTCGATGAAGATATCACGCTCATCCCGCGCGTCGCGTCGCAGGACGCGACACCACTCTCCAACAACGTCGAACTGAACTTGCGCGCCGTCGGCGCAACCGAGAGTTGGAGTCGCGGCTGGACCGGCCACGGCCGACTGCTCTGCATCATGGGCGAAGCATTTGCCAAACCGAATGCCGCGCTCGACGGCAACCGGCAGACCAAGTTCGCCCCGCCAAATACCGCGCTGTTCGATCCGCTCGGCTTGCGCACCGATCAGTATTGCGGTGACCTCTCCGTGCGCGCCCTCAGTGTCATGTGCGGCGTCGATCCCGCGCTGCACGACACGCTCGGCGTCGCTCCCGCCGCGCACTGGATCGGCGCCGATCTGTTCGTCTGCGGAAAATCGCGCTTCTCCACGCTGCTCAAATCGTACGAGTGGGCCGTCGATCCGGACGGCAACAGCCAGACGATGAGCGACGTGCCCGATGCCATTCTCAATGCCTGGCAGCTCGACGCCCCGTGCCTCGGCGGACTGCCGGCGCTGGCCGCGACCGCCTTCGCCAATGTCGAAGCGCTCGGCCCGCTGCTCGTCTTCGCCGCGAACAACAGCGACAATCAACTCGCGACGATGAACGGCCCGGCCGCGCTCGAAGGATTCCTCGCCGTCGGCAGCGTGGACGCGCGCGGCATGCGGCCCGAACATGATCCCGCCAGCGCGCACGGTCCGTCCGGTTGCGATGGTCGCGTCATCAAACCCGAGCTCGTCGCGCCCGGTCGCGATGTGCGCACCGCCAGCCGCGATGTTCCGGCGGGTTACGCGCGCACCAGCGGTTCGATCATCGCCGCCGCGCATGTCGCCGCAGCCGCCGCGCTGCTCCGCGAAGCCAACCCCGGGCTCTCCGTATTCGATATGAAGCGCGCGCTGCTGCTCGGCGCCACCGATGCCGGCACGCCCGGACCCGACAACTCGTTCGGCAACGGCATGCTCAACATCCCCGGCGCGCTCGATTTGGCAACCCAGAATTCCAACACCGGATTCCTGCAGGGCGCCGTCCGCTATGGCGGCGAACCCGTCGAGGGCGCCCGCGTGCGACTCAGCGGGTCGTTCGGCGACGTCTATGCGACCACGAACAGCGGCGGCGCGTTCCGCTTCGATCATATCATCGCCGATCAACCGTACACGATTCGCGTCGGGCGGTTCGGCTTCCTGAACTACGAATATCCCGAGCCCGTGACCGTTCCGGCCCGCGGCGGTATCGACCTGATCGTCAATATGACCCGCGGCTTCTATGATGATGTGGAAGAGGATCAGGGTTGGCTGCTGGGCGATCCCGAAGACAATGCCACCGGCGGCGAGTGGACGCGCGCGCTGCCCGTCGGCTCCAAGGCCAACGGCGCGTACGTCCAGCCGTCCTATGCCAACAGCGGCAAGCTCTGCTTCGTCACGGCGAATGCCAATGCGGAGTCCGCCGAACCCGGCAGCGCCGACGTGGACGGCGGCAGCACCTCGCTGCGCTCGCCGCGCTTCAGTTTGATCGAACTCGCGGAACCGGAATTGAATTTCTCCTATTGGTACTCCAATGACAAGGGACCGAGTCGCGGCGATTTCTTCCGCGTGCAAATCTCCAATGATGGCGGTCTCAAATGGGTGAACCTCGTCAACACCGCGAGCAGCACGGTCGGCTGGAAGCAGACCACGATTCAGCTCGCGGACTTTGTCGTCTCCACCAACAACATGGTCCTGCGCTTCGTTGCCGAGGATGCCGCGCCCGCGTCGCTCGTCGAGGCGGCAATCGATGACATCACGATCATCGGCGCGCCCACCGTACCCGAACCGCCGCGTGACCTGATGATCGACGTGCAATTCGATCAGGTCGTGCTCGCGTGGCGACCCTCCGCTGATGCCGGTTCGTACAAGATCTATCTGTCCGGCACACCCGACGACATCATCACCCCCGAGCATTACCTCACCGGCACCACGGACACAACGGTCACGATTCCCATGACCTCGATCCCGTACGACCAATTCTACTTCCAAGTCACGGCCGTGCGGTAACAGGCTGAAGGGGCACTTGGAGACAAGTGCCGCCAAGCCACGGACTCTCGCCCGAGGGGGCACTTGGAGACAAGTGCCGCCAAGGGGTCCGACTCGATAGCTCTTTTTTGACAAAACGAAATGAGGGTTACTCGCGGGTGGGAAAGGACTTAAGCGTGTTGGAGAGGCGTTGATTGTAGAGCGAAAGCAGGCGGTTGTGGAGGATACGAAGCTGCCGTTCGATGCGGACATCGTAACGGGAGAGGCGGTCGAGGTGAGGGAGAATGGATTGATCGGGGCCTTTGTGCAGAGGAAGAATCTCGAAGGAGTCGGACTCGAGTTTGTAGAGGCGGAGCATGCGGAGGTGATGCACAGCCATGCGGTCCACAATCAAGCGTTCGTAGGCAGTCTCCGGCTCGTAGAATTTGCACAGGCCGCGACGGATTTGGGAAAAGGCGGTCCGCTCAGATGGCTTGAGGCCGTTCAGGAATACCTCGTCGGTGGCGGAGAGGCTGTGCTTGACGGCGTTCAAGCGGGACCGCTGCTTGCCTGCTACGGACTTGGGGCCGGTTTGGTGGTGAAGGCGAGAGGCGGTCGGGTGAAGGATGGGGAGAAGGGAAGTGGACATGGGGGGAGAAATACTGTTTTTGTGTTCAATTCTATGGGTGTAATATACAACGTTTTTTGACTAAAGTCAAGTACTTTTTTAATATTGTGCAAGGTGTTGACATGCATGGGGATGGCCCGGACACAGCCCTTGGCGGCACTTGTCTTCAAGTGCCCCTTCGGGAGACAGGGTGCCGGACCGAACACGTTTGGACTACGCCAAGAGTTTTTTCCGATGGGGCACTTGAAGACAAGTGCCGCCAAGAAGAGAACTCTCGCCCGATGGGGCACTTGAAGACAAGTGCCGCCAAGAGGAATCGTCCGATGGGGCACTTGAAGACAAGTGCCGCCGAGCCAAGAACTCTCGGCCGAAGGGGCACTTGGAGACAAGTGCCGCCAAGAGGAGAACTCTCGCCCGATGGGGCACTTGAAGACAAGTGCCGCCAAGAGGAGAACTCTCGGCCGAAGGGGCACTTGAAGACAAGTGCCGCCAAGCCACGAACTCTCGGCCGAAGGGGCACTTGGAGACAAGTGCCGCCAAGAGGAATCGTCCGATGGGGCACTTGAAGACAAGTGCCGCCAAAGACTTCTGTGCCGCCAAGGAATGATGTGAAACATGCTTCGTAGGCACAAGCGGTTAGCGTTTGCGGGAAGTGTGCATTTCGTCACGACGGTTACGAGCGTTCGGGGGCAGTGGTTCGTGGTTCCGTCCATTTGCACGGAAATGCTCGAGATATTTGAACAGCATCGCAGGGACACGGGAGTGATATGCCTTGGTTATGTGCTGATGCCGGATCATCTGCACGCACTCATGTTGCAAGAAGTCGATGGGGCGATTGTCTCAGAATTCATGCGTCGATTCAAGCGCAAGACCTCGTTTCCGTTTCGACCAGCCGAGTATCCTGAGCGTGATCTCTGGCGGAGGAGATTCGATGACAACTACATCCCCGGACCGGATGCGATGCACTTGAAGTTGAACTACATGCACCACAACCCGGTCAAGAAAGTTTTCGCGGAAACCGCTGAGGCCTACCCTTGGTCAAGTGCGCGGGATTACCTGTTGAATCAGCCGGGACTCGTTACGGTTGCCAAAGAGAAGTTGCCGCCGTTGATGCCGTGATTGCTGTTTGTTTCTCCCGATGGGGCACTTGGAGACAAGTGCCGCCAAGAAGAGAACTCTCTCCCGATGGGGCACTTGAAGACAAGTGCCGCCAAGAAGAGAACTCTCGCCCGATGGGGCACTTGGAGACAAGTGCCGCCAAGAGGAGAACTCTCGGCCGATGGGGCACTTGGAGACAAGTGCCGCCAAGAGGAGAACTCTCGCCCGATGGGGCACTTGGAGACAAGTGCCGCCAAGCCACGAACTCCCGCCCGATGGGGCACTTGAAGACAAGTGCCGCCAAGAAGAGAACTCTCGCCCGATGGGGCACTTGAAGACAAGTGCCGCCAAGAGGAGAACTCTCGCCCGATGGGGCACTTGGAGACAAGTGCCGCCAAGAAGAGAACTCTCGCCCGATGGGGCACTTGGAGACAAGTGCCGCCAAGAAGAGAACTCTCGCCCGATGGGGCACTTGGAGACAAGTGCCGCCAAGAGGAGAACTCTCACCCGAGAGGGCACTTGGAGACAAGCGCCGCCAAGATAAATAATGAACTCCCCTTCGCCCATGACCACACACCCTGTCCATCGTAAGCATCCGGCGGGATTGCCGGTGCTGTTCTTTACCGAAATGTGGGAGCGGTTCAGCTTCTACTGCATGCTCTCGATCCTGACGCTTTATATGGACGAGAGCCTCGGCTTCTCCAATGACATCGTCGGCCAAATCTACGGCGGCTATATCGGGCTGGTCTATTTCACGCCGCTGATCGGCGGCTGGATCGCGGACCGCTTCACCGGCTTCCGCAAAGCGATTCTGATCGGCGGCGTCGTGATGGGACTCGGCCATCTGCTGCTGGCGTTCTCGCCCTTGCCCACCTTCTTCGCCGGACTGATCTGCCTGATCATCGGCAACGGCATGTTCAAGCCGAATATCTCCACGATCCTCGGCAACCTCTATCATGACATGCCGGAGAAGCGCGACGATGCCTACAACATTTTCTACATGGGCATCAACCTCGGCGCGCTGGCCTCGCCGCTGGTGGCAGCCTATTTGCGCAATAACTTCGGCTGGCACTATGCGTTTGGCGCGGCGGGGATCGGGATGATCATCTCGCTCGCGATCTTCATCGGCTTCAAGCGGCATATCATCGCCGGCGACATCACCCCGGGCACCAAAGCGACGCAGGTCCGCAAGCACGGTATTCAGCTCACGCCGAAGCAGGAGCGCGAGCGCGTCACCGCCCTGATGCTGATCTTCGCCGTGGTGATCGTGTTCTGGATCGCCTTCGATCAGAACGGCTACACACTCACGTTCTGGGCGCGCGATAATACCGATACCAGTATTTCGCCGGAGATCTTCCAGTCCATTAATCCGTTCTTCATTCTGCTGTTCACACCGCTCCTGGTGCGGTTCTGGACGTTCCTGCGCGATCGCAAGCGGGAACCCGCCACCGCGTCAAAAATTGCGATCGGCATGCTGCTCACCGCCGCGGCCTATCTGATCATGACCACGGCAGGGTTCGTCGGCGGCGATACCGGACGCGTAAATGTGGGCTGGCTCGTCAGCACCTATGCCATGATTACGTTCGCCGAATTGTGCCTGTCACCGATGGGACTCTCGCTGGTCTCCAGACTCGCGCCGCCGCATAAGCAGGGGATGCTGATGGGCGCGTGGTTTGCCTCGACCGCGATTGGCGGCTGGCTGTCCGGACAGGTCGGCGTCGGCTGGGATAAGATGGCCCACAGCACGTTCTTCCTGCTGCTGGTCGTCGCGTCGCTCATCGCGTTCGGCGTGTTGATGCTGCTGCTTAAGCGGATTCACGGAACCATCGACGAAGCCGAACGGATGGAGGCCGCGGCGAAGTGAGCCGGTGCGTGGGATTCCGGCGGGGACACAGTCCCCGCTCGGCGGAAATGAAAATGGGGTCAGCCGAGCGGCTGACCCCGTTGTCTTTTTTGTTTCGCCAACTACTATGGACGGAGACGCAGATTCAGCTCGATGTCCTGCGAACTGGCAATCGCGATCGTCGTGTCGGTATCCTGAAAACCGGTGCGCGTGGCCGTGACCCGAACCTGCGTCAAGGTTGCCACACCGGTCGGCCCGTTCTGCGTGTCGCGCAGGGAGAGGAGCTCGCCCGCCGCACAGTCGAAGGTATATGCGCCGTTATTGTCCGACGTCGCCAGCGCGGGCTGCGCATGCATCGCGTTGCGGTCGGCGATGTTGTAGATTACCGTGCCGCTGTTCGAGTAGTCGCCCGCGCGGAGAGCGTAGCGATAGAGTCCGTTGGCACGGCCGGAGAACGATACGTCAAGCGTCCGCGAACCCGCCGCCTGCGTCCCGTCCACCAGTGTATCCGCGCGACCGCTGCCCGACAGCCCGAACGTGAGCAGCGTGCTGGCGGCTTCACGCAGGCTGTAAAGAATCGTGGCGCTGGTCGTCGCCGGATTGGGATAGGCCTGACCCAGCGACCATTGCGGAATCTCCGGCGCGCCGTTGCAGTCGTGATTGCACTCATCGAATACCATGCGCTGCTCGCTGGGACCGCCGGGCAGGTCGATCACCCGACTGGTCCACAGCACGTCGCCGTCGGCGCAATAGATGCGGCCATAGAAGAGATTGGGCACGAATTCGTCCATCGTCGTGTTGAAGACGTCTTCCGCGTAAAATGTGCCGGGATCCAAACCTGCGAGGCGCTCGCCGTTGATGGGAAGCTCGTTGATGTTCACATAGCCGGGGCCGTCGCCTTCGCACGACGGCGCGTTCGGACAGATCGGCGGCTGAAGGTCGGCGGCATCGGCGCCGTTGCCGTTAGCGTCCCAAAAGATTTTGACGAGTATTCCGTCGGAGAGCGGAATCGAATTGTCACACTGCGTGGTCAGCACTTGTTCCGTATAGAAAATCGCCGCGGACGGAAACAGCGGCTCCGACAGGGCGCCGCCCTGCGTCAGCGGATAATACACGCGCAGCGTCGCGTCCGAAAGCGGTACGCCGCTGGAATCGGAGATCACGCCGTGAATCCGCGCGAGGGCCGGGGGAATCGCCGCCGGTCCGCCGGTGTCCCCTTCTTCGTCCTTCTCCCGACAGCTCACCAGCTGCAGTACCGTTAGGACCAGCGGCACGATCGTGACATACCACCCGAGCTGCTTGTACAACTTGCGCATTCCACTTACTCCCTTTGCATTTGAATTGAAACCTCACGCCGGACACCGGGATCGAGATTCTGCGTGATGGACTCCGAACGATACCCGGCCTTGATCGCGACGAGCTCGATAATCCGCAATGTGGTGTTTCCCAGCGAATGGGATTGGTCATCGACGAGCGCGATGGTTTGTCCGACGGCGACATTCAGCGCGAAGCTGCCGTCGGACGCCGAGACAGCGAGCGGTCGAGCCGCGCGCAAACGGCCGTCGTTGGGCGTGTTCTTGAGCATGACAATGCGGCTCGTAACCGGTCCGGCGCGCAGGTGAAAATCGTAGATGAGGTTCGCCAACGCGCTGTTGGCAACGGGAATCGCATGGTGCCCCGCGACGAGGGTGAATTCGCCCAGATCCCAGACCACCGAATCCGCGTCGTGCGCCGTGACCCAGAGGTGGACGTCCATGGGAACCGCAAGATCGAAGGCCACGCGGGTCGTGTCCGCGTACGGATTCGGGAAGTTCTGCGAGAGTTGCGGGTCTTCATCGAGCGTCGGCGGGTTACGGGACTCCCGCGCCGGAGCTCCGGAGTCGATCCGGTACACAACATGGAAAGCGACGTCGATCAGCGGCTGACCGTCCGCTTCGTCGGTTACCACACCCATCACGCGGGCGTGGCCGGCCGGAATCGGATCCGGCTGCTCGTCGCTCGACCTGTCGCAGGAGCCAAGCAAAAGTGCGGCGATCAGCAGTTCGAGGAGCAGGCAACGAGACATGGAACGACGATGGTGAGGAATACGGCTAAGCGGGGTTAAAACGTGACACGTGAAAGCCGAAGTCGAGCGGAGCACGTCAACGGCTCAAGCATGTGCCGCGGCGGGGCCGGATTCCGATGCCGGGCAGGTGGAGACACCTGCCGCGGCGAAGAAAGAATGGAATCCCGGCGCGGCAAGGACCCCCATCTAACTTCCCCCATGAAATGGGGGAAGAACCCGATCCGATTCTGGGCAGGTGGAGACACCTGCCGCAGCGAAGAAAGAACCCCCCTATAGTCCCCCCTTGGAAGGGGGGACGGGGTGCGGACAGGATTGACGGTGAACTCCGAACTCGTGGCTGAGCGAAATTCCGGCAGGGAGGGAATCCCTGCTCGGCGGAAGACACCTGCCGCGGCGAAGGCTTAGCGCTCGTCAACTTCGCTTTCGCGAGAAGGTTTGACGACGCCGGGATTGGGCGGGTTCTCATAGCTCTCGTCCATGCCGGTCAAGCTGATGATGACGATCTCCGGCGAAGCGCCGAGACGCATCGGCGGACCCCAGTAGCCGATCCCGCAGGTCGTGATCACGTTGCCGCCGGGCGTGGGGTACAGGCCGTGAAGATAGGGAAACGCACGCTTGACGAGATAGTTGAACGGCCACATCTGGCCGCCGTGCGTGTGACCGCTGACGACGAGATCCGCGCCCGCTTGTGTCGCGCGATTGACTTCGGCGGTGCCGGGTGTATGATCGAGCAAAATGGTCGGCAGTGCTTTGGCGCGCGGTCCGAGCACCTGTTCCACCGGA
This sequence comes from candidate division KSB1 bacterium, assembly GCA_016214895.1. NCBI lineage: Bacteria > Pseudomonadati > Candidatus Zhuqueibacterota bacterium. The sequence continues at coordinate 156,592 of JACRMR010000003.1, read as the reverse complement.
GGACGCGGCAGCCCCATCTGGCCCGCGGTGCGATCTTCAATTCCGGCGATCAGCAAGCCGTTCGGCAATTCGACCTGCGAATTCATGAGCACGGTGACGTTGCTGCGCGCCAGCAAGTCGAGCGCGCCGCCGAGCCCGATGTAGTATTCGTGGTTGCCCGTGGTCCCGAACACGCCGAGCGGGGCCGTCAGTCGCGCAAAATACGGCGGTAGATTTCCGAGCAGCCGGGCCGGAGCATCGATGATGTCGCCGGGAATCAGAATCACGTCGGGCTTCAGCGAGTTCACCTGCTCAACCATGCGGTTGAGCTGTCGCTCGTTGACCAGAATTCCCGCGTGCAGGTCGCTGACGAGCACGATCTTCAGCTTGCGCAGTTCGTCGGTGATGCTTTTCACCGGAACCTTGAAGCGCACAAGCTCCGCCGGGGCCGCCGCGCGCCAGAGCGCATAACCACAGAGCAGCGTCGCCGCCGCAATCGCCAGCAGGCCGACATTGCGACCCAGCGCGGCCTGATTGAGGGGGCCCATGCGCGCCCACTCGCCGGTCATGACCAGCCCGGCTTTGACCAGCATGCCGGTCAGTCCCATCCAGAAGAACTGCAGCATGAAGCCCAGCCACACGCAGGAAATCCAGTGCGCGGTCGTGACCAATTGCCACGGCGCGCCGGAGTATTCGAGATTGCGCGCGATGAGGTAGGAGACCGCAAGCAGCGTCGCAACGCCGCGCAACAGCCACAGCAGTTGCGGCGCGGTAATGCCAAACGCGGCAACAAAACGTGCGTACAGAAACCAGTGAATCAGACCGGAAATCGAAAGCGCGACGGCGATGAAGGTGATCACAGAGGCGGAGTTGGAAGTCTAAACTTGAAACGTGAAACTTGAAAGCCGATTCCGGGTAGGTGGAGACACCTGCCGCGGCGAAGAAAGAACCCCCCTGTAGTCCCCCCTTGGAAGGGGGGACGGGGTGCGGACAGGATTGACGGTGAACTCCGAACTCGTGGCTGAGCGAAATTCCGGCAGGGAAGGAATCCCGGCGCGGCGGAAGATACCTGCCGCGGCGAAGAAAGAACCCCCCTATGGTCCCCCCTTGGAAGGGGGGACGGGGTGCGGACAGGATTGACGGTGAACTCCGAACTCGTGGCTGAGCGAAATTCCGGCAGGGAAGGAATCCCTGCGCGGCGGAAGTGGGGGGAATCCCGGCGCGGCATGGGAATCCGACCCCCATCTAACTTCCCCCATGGAATGGGGGAAGGACCCGATTCGGGGTGAAAGATCAGCGCAGATAGAGGAGCTTGTGCGAGAGCGATTGAGATGGGGTGCGCAAGTTCACGACGTATATTCCGGTGGCGGCATCATGCGGTTCCCAGAATACGGTGAATGCGCCGGACGCGCGATAGCCGCCGGCGAGCAGCGCAACCTCGCGGCCGAGGAGATCGAAAATGCGTAACTCGACGGGGCCGGACTGGGTGAGCTGAATCTCCAACCGCAGTTCATCATTGAACGGATTGGGCGAGGCGATGATCGAATTCGCCGGCAGCACCGGTCGTGCGCGGCGGTTGGCGGCCTCCACATCTTCGCTCACGACTTCGCCCGAGAAGGGGGAGACATGACCCTGAGCATCGGAGCGCGCAAGGGCGAAGCCGTACAATTCACCGGGCGTCCCCCAGTCAAACGGATAGAAGCGATCGCCGCCGAGGTTGATGACGGTATCCCAGGTCGCGGAATAGTAGCCGCGAATGGCGAGGAAGAAGTCGCCGCCGTCGGGCAGCGCGACCGTATCCGCGACAAAGATCCCGAGCATGTCCACGGGGACTTCGACACGCGGCGGCGGCGGGCGCAGGGGAGCGAGCAGGGCATTCAGCAACCCGGCCAGCGTGAGCGCGGAAACCTTCCGCGCATATCCCGGCGAGACATACTGCGTCAGGTCGTTCGCATTGTGCTGAAACGCCAAGTCCTCGTTGCGCTCGATCACACGCAGGGCCGGATAGCCCGCTTCGGAGAAGCTGATGTGATCGCTGCCGCGACCGGGGCGATCGGTGGCTGCGTTGACCGCAAAGTTGAACTCCGGCACGTAGTCGTCGGCGCTCCAATGAAAGCTGCGCTGCCAGACGCGCGAGACACTCGACGAACCGCCCTGCGAGGTCAGCCCCTGCGCATACAGGCGACACGAGGTCGAATCGACCTGCCCGCCGGGCAAGGTGATGTGCGAGATCATGTCCATGGCGACGACCCCGTCAACACGCGCGCCGCTCGCCGCGAGGTGGTCCGCATACGCCGCGCTGCCCCACAGGCCCTGCTCCTCGCCGGTGAACCAGATGACTTCGAGATCGTGCTGTATGGTGTCGGGCAGGATGCGCAACAACTCCAAGAGCGCGGCGCAGGAACTCGCGTTATCGTCGGCGCCGGGCGCGCGACCGGTGTCGTTGATAGTGACGGTACGGGAATCGAGGTGACCGCCGATGAGATATCTGCCGCGCGGAACGGCGGTTCCGGAAACGCGCGCGATTAGAATGTGACGAGTCGGACGGCCCGGCTGAGTCCAGGCGAATTTCTCAAACGTGAAGCGGCCGAGCGCATCGTAGCCGCGCGCCGTGGCTTCGACCCAACGCAGCGCCGCGCCAATGCCGTAGATCTCGCTCGTCGTGTCGCTGTAGGTGTGTCGCGAATAGAAACCGTCGAGGCGGGACACGGTGGCGAGCAGGGTATCCGCGCTGAGCTGATCGACGCGGGCCTGAATGTCGGGCAGCGGCGCATAGGGAGTCAGCGCATGCGCCGCGGGCGCGAGCAACAGGCACAGCAGCATTCGGCGAATCATCGTTGCGCTCCGCTTTAGTTCCAGATGAGATGACCGGATTGCCGATCCCAACCACAGGCGCGCATAACCGGGCGCGGCGTGGAGACCGGTTCGCGAAATTCCCAATGGGCGTTGTCGGTACCGGAGGATTGTGAGTAGCGGTCGGCGCCGTCGAGATCGACAAACACACCGAAGGTTCCGGCCGCGGAGCGGATGCCGCTCGTGGATTCGTTGTGCGCGCGACCGGCGCCGGATTCGACTTCAATGATGTCGTCGCCGGAGAAATCGACGGCGAGCGCCGCGCTGCTGTTCAGCGAATTGCCGAGCGCGTTGGCCTTGTAATGATAGGCGTCGGCGCCGGATTCCTCAATGAAGATGCTGACGGAGAAATCGTGCGCGGCGCCGCCGCTCATGGTCATGAGCGCGGTGTAGTCGTCGTCACCGCCGCCATCCGCGAGCAGGCTGGCACCCATGTGCGCGGTGGCGGATTGGGTGTACCACACGCCGCGATAGCGATCGTGGCCGGCGCGATCGTCGAGAATGCCGATGGCGTACCAATAGCCCACGGCCTGACAGAAGACGCCGCCGACGTATTCGTCATCGCCCGCGGCATCGAGCAGAAAGCCGACGCCGCCCGCGCTGGAATGCGCGTCGATATAGTCGCGGCGCGCACCGTAGCCGGCGCCCTGACACATGCTCGCGTTGTGTGCTTTGGATTGCGGACTGGGGAAGAGAATGGTATCATCGTCGGCGATGTAACGGTCGTTTCCCGAGAAATCCGTCAGCAGGCCGCCACCGCGAAAGAGACCGCAGCCTTGCGCGCAATTGAAGCTGTGATAGGTATCATTGCCGCGGAGATCGGAGAGTAGTCCGACGCCGCAATTGGCGAAGCCCTGCGCGCCGCCGAGAGCATGGTAATGGTCGTCGCCGGCGCGGTCGAGTAGAATACCGACACCGCCGAGACCGCAGCCCTGCGCGTAGAAATCGCCGGAGGTGTAGGTGTCATTGCCGCTCAGATCCGCGAGAATACTGATGCCGAGCAGACCGGCACCGGCGCTGCCGGTGTAATGGTCATTACCGGAGACATCGATTACGACGCTGATTCCGGAGTGGAGGGCGAAGTGATGGTTGCTGTTGCCGGGAAATCCGAGCGCGAACAGCGGTTGCTCGTCGGCGGCGATGCCCGGTGGCGCGTTCCGGCCACGGAGGATGGTGTCGCCGTGCCGCGTGCGGCAGATGAATGACAAATTGGCGGGGAGGGACACTGAATCGAGCGCGGCGACGGTGGCATCGACCATCGAGCACAGATCATCCGCGGCGGCGCAGAGCAGCGCGAGGTCGAGCTTTTCCAACTGCTCCATGCCGGCATAGTAGCGGGCGAAACTTCGCGGAAAGAGCGTGTCTTCGCGCGCGGCGGGATGGCGGTCGGAAAATTCGAGTGGGGTGGTGAGTAGTGTGAGCGCGGCTTGCGCATCGACGTCGCGCAGCGCCATATCGCGCCAGTGAATCGCGTCGGCGAGGGCAAACAGATTCGCGGCGACGAAGGTTTGCAGCTCGCCGGGGATCGCATCGAGGAGCGGAACGCGCGCGGTGGAATCGATGGCGTGAAGCGCGGAAGACAGCGCGTCCGGAATCGAGGCAAGTTGCCGATAGCGATCGGCGGCGGTGGGACCAATCAGGTCGCGGCGCGTCCCCGAGGCAATCAGCGAGGCGGCGACGGCGAATTGCGGATCGAGCCGGCCGTCGCTCTTGAGCAACGCGTCACGCAGATGACGCTCATAGGTCGGCATGCGGAGCGGATCGGAGAACCACTGATCGAAGATGGGCAGCTTGCCGCGCTGACCGGGACGCGTGAGCATGATGCCGGGATCGACGCGGAAGTCGGCGCGAGTGAGGCCGACGACGTGCAGCGCGCTGTCGAGATCGTCGGCGCTGGCGCACGTCGTGACCGTGAGCAGCAGGAGGATGTACTTGAGCATGAGGTGCGGGATTGGCGAAAGCGGTGCGCCCGAAACGATGCTGGCGGGTTGAAGACAACCCGCGCGGGGAAGAAGATCCCGATGCCGGGCATGTGGAGACACATGCCGCGGCGAAGACGGGGGGACGCTCCGATCCCGGCCGCGCGAGGACGCACGGCTCGGCGAAGCGAGATTCCGGCGGGGTGAGGGCACCCCGCGCGGCGAACAAGATCCCGATGCCGGGCATGTGAAGACACATGCCGCGGCGAAGACGGCTTATTCCGGCAATGAGCGGGCTATAGCGATAGTAGCAGCGGTTGCTCGAAAGCTTCGCAGATGAAGCGGAGGAAGTGCGCGGCGGCGGCGCCGTCGATCCAGCGATGATCGTAGGACAGCGCGAGCGGGAGCAACAGGCGCGGCGCGAATTGCTCGCCGTTCCAGACGGGCTCGAGGACGGCGCGGGACAGACCGAGAATCGCGACTTCGGGACCGTTGACGATGGGCGAAAAGCCGACGCCGCCGATGCCGCCGAGATTGGAAATCGAAAAGCAGCCGCCTTGCATCTCCTCGACGCTCAATTGGGCCTGGCGAGCGCGCGCGGAGAGTTGCGCGAGATCGACCGAGAGATCGAGAATGCCTTTGCGATGGCAGTCGCGCACGACGGGAACGAGCAGACCGCGGTCGGTATCGACAGCGACGCCGATGTTCACATACTGTTTCAAGATCACGGCATTACCGGCGAGATCGAGGCTGGCGTTGAAGTGCGGAAACTTCGTCAGCGCGACGGCGCAAACTTTCAACGCGAGCGCGGTCAGCGTGAGCTTGCCGCCGCGCGCTGCGGCCTGCGGAGCCGTTTGCTTGCGCAGAGCCTCAAGCTGCGTGATGTCGGCTTTGTCGAACTGCGTGACTTGCGGAGTGTTCGCCCACGAGCGCGAAAGATGGTCGGCGACGGCGCGACGCACGGCGGTCAACGGCTTGCGCTCGGTAGCGCCCCACAGATTGAAGTCGGGCAGTTTGATTCCGGCCGGCGATGGTGCCGGCGCGGCACCGTGCGTGAGCAGATCGGCAGGCGTGATGCGACCGCCGGGGCCGCTGCCGTGAATCGCGACCAGATCGATCCCGGCTTCGCGCGCCATGCGCTTCACGACCGGAGTCGCGGGGAGCAGACTCGTATCGCCGTGCTGAGGACCGAGGACCGGCGCGGGTGATGGCGCGGGCTTGGGCATGGATTTGGGCGCAGACTTCACAGCGGGTGCAGGCGCGACGGTGGCCGCGAGATCACTATCGAGCGAAATCATGACGTCACCGACATTGGCCGCGTCGCCTTCTTCAAAATGCAAGCGAGTCACACGGCCCGCTTGCGTGGATGGGACTTCGACGACGGCCTTGCCGGTTTCGATTTCGACAATGGGCTGGTCGGCCTGCACGAGATCGCCGACGGCGACCAGCCATTTTACAATGTCGCCGCGCTCGATGTTCTCCCCGAGTTCGGGAAGTTGAACCTCAATGGTCATTGGAACTCCGAAAACGTGAAACGTGAAAGCAGAAGCCGAGCGGGGCACGTCAATGACTCCAGAGACGTGCCGCCGCGAAGAAGACACGTGCCGCGAAAGAGAAGACCCCATCTAACTTCCCCGGAGACCGGGGAAGGACCCGAAACGGATTCCGGCCGCGCGAGGACGCACGGCTCGGCGAAGAAGATCCCGATTCCGGGCATATGAAGACATATGCCGCGGCGAAGAAAGACACAGGCCGCGAAAGAGAAGACCCCATCTAACTTCCCCGGAGACCGGGGAAGGACCCGAAGCGGATTCCGGCAGGGAAGGAATCCCTGCTCGGGGTGTCTCTCCGATTCCGGCCGCGCGAGGACGCACGGCTCGGCGAGGCGAGATTCCGGCGAGCCTCGCGGTCAGGTGGCTCGCCGGGCGAGGACGATGATGTTACCGTCGGGGTCGGCGGTGTACGCCGCTTCGTCGCCCCAATCGCGCAAGCTTAGCGGCGATAGCAGACGCCCCCCGAAGGTGGTTACACGCGCGAGTGTGGCAGTTGGATCCGTACAATAGAGGTAGATTTCCGTGCCGGTCAACTGGCCCGGCTCGACCGAGGCCGGCAACTGACCCGTGTTGCGAGCGAAGGCTTCACGTTGATACAGACCGAGGCGTTGGCCGCGGGGAAGCTCGAACTCCACATACACAGGAACGTCAACGACGGTCTTCCAGTCGAAGGCGGAACGATAGAAATTTACCGCGCGCGACAGATCGCGGACGGCGAGGATAGTGAGGATGTGGTCGGGGAGCATGGAAGAAATTTGAGAAGTGGAACGCGGAACTCCGAGACCCCCCCTGCCCCCCCACGGGTTGTGGGGGGGAGAGTCGAGCGAGATTCCGGCAGGGAAGGAATCCCTGCTCGGCAAGACATTCCGATTCCGGCAGGGAGGGAATCCCTGCTCGGCAAGACACTCCGATTCCGGCCGCGCGAGGACGCACGGCTCGGCGGAAGATGCGCGAAGAAGAATAGACCCCATCTAACTTCCCCGGGGACCGGGGAAGGACCCGAGGCCGATTCCGGCAGGGAAGGAATCCCTGCTCGGCAAGACACTCCGATTCCGGCCGCGCGAGGACGCACGGCTCGGCGGGGACTCCGAGACCCCCCCCCTGCCCCCCCAAATCGGAATTCGGGGGGGGGCTCACCGAGACGCTGTGCGGCTACCGGAGCAGGATCAGCTTTTTGACACTGCTCAGGCCGGCGGATTGGAGGCGATACAAATAGACGCCGGTAGGTAACGACGCGGCATCAAACAGACGGGTGTGGTGGCCCGCGGTCAGGGATTCGTTGACCAACGTCGTGACGGAGCGACCGAGCAGATCGAAGATTTCGAGTGTCACGTAGCCGGACTGCGGAATGGTGAAGGAAATCTCCGTGGACGGATTAAACGGATTCGGATAGTTCTGCTCAAGCGAGAATTCGTTGGCGAAATTTCGATGATCCCCGGCGGACCAGACATCGCCATCGAGGATGCGCTGGACGCGAAGGCAACGGGTATTGTCGTCGTCGGCAATATACTCGTGCAGGTAGGCGACGACGAAGCCGTGTGTGCCGTCGGGAACGAGGACGGGACCGTGTTGATAGAATGGCCCGCCGGCAATCACCGCGTCGTGATTCTGCCAGAAGTTCGACTTGGGATTGCCCGCGGCGTCGAAGTATTCGCCGAGGAGGTCCACGGACTCGCCCGTGAAGGCGGACCAAACGGCGAGCAGGCCATGAGCATCATCGGCGGAGATGCGGAGGGTTCCCCCGGACAAATCCGCTGTCACCGGACCGAGGGCGCGCCCCGCGGATTCCCATAGCGGTTCAGCGGCGGAGGTAAGCTTTTGCGCATAGGCACGAGTCTGCTCGCCGCCGCGGAAGTCTTCCCAGGCTACGTAGAGGTGGCCCGCCGTGGTCACGGCCAGCGCGGGGTGAATCGACGTGCCGACGGAAACCCCGGGCACATGAATTCCGTTGTCCGCCAGATAGTCGGTGCCGTCATTGGCCAGATGCTGGAGAAAGATATCTGACTGGCCAACGATGCGATGGTCCTGCCACACGAAATAGGCGCCGCCTGCGTAGTCGGTCACCGCCAGCGGCTCGTTCTGCTGGTTGACCGCGTCGCAGACATCGCGGTCCCACGCCACGGTGCCGTCGCGCAGCAGCTTCGCGGCGGAAATGTTGTGCTCCGCGGTCGCACCGGAGGTCCAGTAGGCGATGCAACCATCGGGAGTCGAGACGAGGCCGCCAAGGTAGTCATCGGGGGTAACGCCACGCCACAGACGCACGGGAGCGGCCCACACCGGATAGCACGTAGAACTCATGCGCATGACGTAAACATCGAGGGCGAAATCCTGATCAAATCCCGACCAGGCGACGAAGCAGCCGCCAGCGCCATCGGAGATACAGGCACCCAAGATTTGGTCATAAAAGCCCGGTTCGTGCCAGACGGGAGTCCCCGCAGGGTCCGAGAGCAGATTGCCATTCTGGTCGATATGGCTCAGATAATATCGCGCGTCGCCGGATTCGGAAATAGCCGACCACAGCGCGAACGCTCCGCCGTCGCCATCCAGACAGGCTGACGGGGCGTGATAGGTGCCGTAAGCGAGTTCGAGGCCGGGCGCGATGCGCGCACCGTCCACGGGTCCGAGCTGCTCCCCGCTGGAGTCCACCACCGCGTAATAGGGCTGCGGCTGGAAACTCTGTCCGCGAGTGTCGCTCCAGAAGAGGGCGACGTGATGTCCGCCAAGAGTCGCCGCGGAAACATTCATGGGTTCACCAACATTGCCGCCGGTCATCACCAGACCCGCTTCCGCGAATTCGCGCTCGCCGTCGGACACACTGAGGCGCTGAATGCGAACCGACTCGAGCGGAGCTTGAACGTCTTCCCATGCGGCGAGCAGCCGGTCGCCTTGCAGCACGAGCGACGATTCCTGTTGTTGACCCGGCAATGTGGCCAGCGGTATTCCGCAACCGTCGCCCCAGACAAATTCACCGGCACCGTCGAGGCGCGCCGCATAGAGCTGAGTGTTTGCCCAATCCCAGTTCTCGCGTACGTCCGTCCAACACAGAACCGCGCCGCCCAGCCCGTCGCTACTCAGCGCCGGATCCCAGCGATCATGCGCCCACTCACCGGCTTCGCCATCGCCGCAGACGCGGAGGCCGTCGGTCGCCCATTGCGGAACGCCGTCGCCGGAGAGTTTTTGCGCCCAGAGCTCGCTGGCATATTGCGTAGCGCGGGTGTCGGTCCAGGCGACGAGCAGGCCATCGAAGGAGTCCATCATGATGCTTAGCGCGGTGGCGCGGGGGACATAGCGGGAGGAGAGCTGCTCGGCAGCACAGACCGGTACGCCACCGACCGCCCACTGTGCTTCCCCGTTGGAGTTCAGACGCTGGGCAAGAATGTGCGGCTCGGCAAGGCCGCGATCACCGCTCCAGATCGCATACGCTCCGCCGAACGCGTCGGGAGTCAGCTGCACTCCAAATTCATATCCGGGACTTTGTTCGAGCGCGACGCCGGATTCACCCCACGGAAATTGGCCGTCGGCGGTGAGCTTGGTGACGCGCGGATCACCGGGATTAGGGTTTCCGGAGACGGTGTTCCAACCGATCAGGACATTGCCACTGAGGTCGGAAACCAACGACCCGAGTTCCGCATAGCTCCCGGCCGGAGAAATCGCAAGGGGTTCCGGCCACAATGTACCTATACTGTTCACGTGCTGCGCGAGGATTTGTCCAGAACTCCAATTGTCTGTCCAAACCAGAAATGCGCCGCCAGCCTGAGCTTTGGCGAGCCGGATATTCGCCGGGCTCGTATTGTCGAAAATGTGCACGGGTTCGGCGCCCCACACCAGCGCCCCCGCATCGCTGATCTTCTGCGACCAAATGCCGCCCCAGTGCGTGTCCGTGCTCCCGCCCCAGCTCAGCACCCAGCCGTCGCCGACATCCGCCGCGACGGGGCGGTCATCGGTCACGCCCGAAGCACCAGACAGGCACACCCCGCCGGGCGTCCAGAGCGGTTGGCCTTGCGGCGAGAGCATTTGTACCCAAACGTCGCGATCGCCGCGACGGGCGTCCGTCCAAATCAGCAGCGTCGTGCCATCCGCGCGGGAGACGCTGCCTTCCGATCGCAAAAATGTGCCGGTGCGAACGGTAATTCCCGGCTCGTCCCATTGCAGCGGTGTGCCGTAAGCAAGTGTTGAGGCCACCGTTAGCAGAATCATGACCCAGCGATTCATGGTTGGTCCTCCGAGGTTGAAGAAGAAAACGAAGATGCGAAAAAGCGAACAGGCAGGTCGCGCACGGCTGTGCGGCGCTCGTTGCCCAAAGGTGAATTCGCCGAGGCGGGCGTCCCCGGGTGCCCGGAATCTGAGAAGGGGCTCACAAATTCAATGCGACTCGCTCTGATTCCGGCGGGGTGAGGGCACCCCGCTCGGCGAAAAAGTTCCGAGCGGGGCACGTCAACAGCGAAAGAGACGGGCTGCCGCAGGAAAATCCAAAATTGGAAATTGAAAATTGAAGTTCCGAGAACCGATTCCGGGCATGTCAATGCTCAAGAGACATGCCGCGGCAAGAAGTACCCGCGGGGGCGCGAAGCGGGCGATGCAATCGGCCCCGATAGCCCGCCACGGCGGAAGACGCGCAAAGACGCAAATTTGGTGAAGAGGCAGATATGTGACTTGCGTTTGGGGAATCTTCTGCTTATATTTGCGGTTTCCTGTAATGTGGAACAAAACTGTTCTGACCCTGACCTGATGTGACCCGGAATCGAGAGGAGATCCGATGAAATTGAGCGCAATACTCGCCGCACTTTTCCTTGCCGCCCTGGCGGCTGGCAACCTGGCCCAGGCCACCGTCCGTACCGTCTCTCCCGTTGTCGGCGCCGCCCAGTTTACCACGATGGGTGATGCGTACAATGCCGCCGTGAATGGCGATACGATTGTCGTCGGACCGGGCAGTTACAGCGCTTCCTTCGGCAGCTACAAGAGGCTGCACTGGATCGGCGCTGGTTGGGATTATACGACGATTACCGGCAGTTATGCCCTCTGGTTTTACGGCACGTCGACGGGCAGCGTGTTCGAAGGCTTCAAGGTTGACGCCAGCTACTACGCGCTGTATGCCGTCGCACCGGTGGACTCGATCACGATCCGGCGCTGCCACATTTCGAGTAGCACGGGCTGTATCTACTATGATGCGGGCCACCTGAACGTGGAAGACTGCGTACTGTTCGGCAACAGCAGCATTACCCTGCTGGGATTTGCCACCGCCAACGCGGGACCGTTGGTCGTGCGGAATACCGTGTTCACCTATCTGCCGGGATACACCGGCTATACGATCAGCGGCGCGCATGGCGCTACCGTTGAGCTCTACAACAACGTGTGGGTCAACGTGCAGTATGCCTTCAATCTGGTCGGCACGGCGCAGGTGATCGGACTGAACAATATCTGCTTCGACTGGCAAAACAGCCCGACCTGGGGCACGCTGCCCGCCGGAAGTATCTTCGAGTACACGGCCACGGACAACAGCGCGCCCGCGTTCAACGCCTTCTTCACGAACAACATCGCGCTGGGCGGTGACAATCCGTTCGTCACCTACTCCACCGGGGCGAATTACAGCTATCCGGGGACCGACCTGCACCTGAACGCGCTGGCGGGAGGCTTGGCCTGTACGAATACCGGATACCCGTCGGTCCTCGATCTGGACGGCTCGCGCTCCGATCTCGGCATCTACGGGGGGCCGAAACCGTTCGTGGTTCACGGCATTGCGGCGTATCCGTTCGCGCTGACGCTGACGATCGATCCGCTGGTGGAAGTCGGCGATTCCGTGGGCGTGAGTTCGACGGGCCGGATCGGGCCGCGCTACTAATGAGCGGAGCTCATCCGCCCATGAAAACCATGCTGATCCTGGCGATGCTGGCCGTGCTGGCGCCGCTTGCGTGCGCGCTGACGATTACTCAAGCGGAGTACTTCGTCAATACGGATCCGGGAGCGGGCAACGGTACGCCCATCGCCGTCACGACCGCCGACACGGTCACGATTTCCGCGCTGTTCGTGCCCACGGGCAGCCTCGGCGAGAATCTGTCGCATCGCGTGTTCCTGCGCTACCGCTCCGAAGAAGGGCCGTGGAGCGCGCCGCTGATGCAGCGGTTCTTCCTGTTCGAGCCGGAGCCGGCGCTGGAACATCAGGCGAATGTCAATGACCTGCAATACTGGTTCGACAATCAGGCGCCGGTCACGATTGACATCCCCGACGAGCATCATGCCACATGGTCGGCGCTGTTGCCGACGACGGGTCTCGCCCTGAACACGTCACATAAGTTCACCGTGCGCTATGTCTCGAATACGGGAGAGCTCAGCAATCCGGAGGCGCGGTACTTCTTTATTCATCGCGACGCGGACGACGGCGGCTACGGCATCCGCCGGATCACGCACCTCGAATATTTCTTCGATAACGACGCGCCGGTGCTGATCGATCTCGCCGATGCGACGTTCGAGAGTTGGACCGCGCTCATCCCCGCGGCGGCGCTAACCGTGAACCGTTCGCACAAGTTCACCGTGCGCTACCTCGATGACCGCGGCCTCTGGAGCAATCCCGAAGCGCGCTACTTCTTCCTGCATGATGATCCCGGCAGCGACTACGAGCCGCGAATCGTCACGCACCTGCAGTACTGGGTCGATTCCACCGCCGCGACGACGCTCGACATCGCCGACGGCTGGAATGTGAACTTCCTCGATTCCGTCGCGCATTACGCGGCGGCGGGCACGCATCGCTTTTATCTGCGCTACCGCGATGACACCGGCGTGTGGGGCCCCACCGAAGCCCGACCGTTTTTCGTCTGGACCGGCGTCGGACCGCGCGGCAACGCCCGACTCACCGCCGCCGAGTGGTTTGTTAATGTCGATCCCGGCATCGGCAACGGCATGCAAGTGCTCTTGCCACAGGACAGCGCGTGGGATGAACTGAACGAAGACGCGGCGTTCTATATCACGGGCGTGCCCACGGGTGTGCACCTGTTCGGCATCCGCTTCCGCGATGAACTCGGCAACTGGTCGATCACGCTACTCGATACGTTCGTGGTCGGACCCGTGCTTGTGATCAAGCCGCAGGGCAACAACATCGTGTTGTCGTGGATCGCCAATCCCGATCACACGCCGTTCAACGTCTATCGCAGCGGCGAGGTCGCGGGAACCTACTCCAATATCGGGAGCTCGGACTCGCTCTCCTATACGGATGTGGGTGCCGTGGCCGCTTCACCGAAACAGTTCTACTATGTGACCGTGAACACGACGGCGTTCTCGACGTTTCGATTGCCGATGGCCTCCGAAGCGCCGCCACCGAAATGGTGATCTGAATTTCTGGTTGCAGGACTCGGGCGTCTCGAAAGGGGCGCCCGTGCTCGTGTCCGAGAATCAAAAATCCAGAACCGAGTTCCGAAAGACCCGACACCCCCCTATGATCCCCCCTTGAAAGGGGGGATGGAGTGCGAAAGCGATCAGCCGGATGCGGCGATGGTCAAGGGTTCTAACGGGCGATGCAATCGGCCCCGACAGCCCGGCACGGCGGAAATCCAAAATTGGAAATTGAAAATTGAAGTTCCGAAGACCGATTGCGGGCATGTCAATGCTCAAGAGACATGCCGCGGCAAGAAGTACCCGCGGGGGCGCGAAGCGGGCGATGCAATCGGCCCCGACAGCCCGGCACGGCGGAAATCCAAAATTGGAAATTGAAATTCCGAAGACCGATTGCGGCGGGGTGAGGGCACCCCGCGCGGCGAAGAAGTTCCGAGCGGGGCACGTCATGCCTCAACAGACAGGCCGCCGCAAGGGAACACAAAGGGCGCACATGGATGTGCGCCCTCAGACTATACGTACACCGCTTCGGCCTTGCCCGGGTCGATGTTCAGCGCTTTTTGCGCTTTCATCAGCAGGCCGACGTCGATCTCTTTTTGTTGCATCAGCCTGAACAGCGCGGCGTACGCGATCCAGTTGCGATCGACCTCGAAGAAGCTGCGCAGGGCCGCGCGGCTCTCGCTGCGGCCGAAACCGTCGGTGCCGAGACTGTGCAGCGGACCGGGCAGCCAACGGCCAATGCTGTCGGGCAACGCTTTCACATAGTCCGTCGCCGCCACAAACACACTGCGGGTGGCTTTGCTCTCCGAAGGCGAGAAGCACTGGGTGACATAGGGGACCCGCGGGGACTTCGCGGCGGGCCGTAACATGTTCTGGCGATCGCAGGTGGTGGCGTCCTTGTAGAGTTCTTTGTAACTCGTGACGCTCCAGACGTCGGCGACGATATTGTATTGCTCGGCGAGCAGTTTTTGCGCCGCGACGACTTCGTTCAGAATCGTGCCGCTGCCGAGCAGATGTACCTGCGGTTTCGGCTTGTCGCCCTGGAGCGGACCGCGCAACTTGTACATCCCGCGCAAGATCCCGGCTTCGGCGCCGGCGGGCATCGGCGGATGCACGTAGTTTTCGTTCATCACGGTCACGTAGTAGAAGATGTCCTCGCTCTGCTCGTACATGCGGCGCAAACCGTCGCGGATGATCACCGCGAGCTCGTAAGCATAGGCGGGGTCATACGCGATCAGATTCGGAATCGTGTAGGCGAGCAGATGGCTGTTGCCGTCTTCATGCTGCAGGCCTTCGCCGTTCAGAGTGGTGCGGCCCGAGGTGGCACCGATCATGAACCCGCGACAGCGGATATCACCCGCGGCCCAGGCGAGGTCCAGCGTGCGCTGCAAGCCGAACATGGAGTAGAAGATGTAGAACGGAATGGTGGGCACGCCGAAATTCGCGTAACCCGTGCCCGCCGCGATGAAGGAAGACATCGAACCGGCTTCGGTGATGCCCTCTTCGAGCAGCTGGCCGTCGCGGGCTTCCTTGTAATAGAGCAGCTGGTCGCGATCGACGGGATCGTAGAGCTGGCCGACGTGGGAATAGATGCCGATCTGCCGGAACAGCGATTCCATGCCGAAGGTGCGCGCTTCGTCAGGCACGATGGGCACGATCAGCTTGCCGTAATCCTGCTCCTTCAATAGCCTCGTCAACAGACTGACGAAGACCATCGTGGTGGAGACCTCACGATCCTTCGTTCCGGCGACATATTCCTCGATCAGGGCCGCGGGCGGAGCGGGAACGGGTTTGGCGCGCACGACGCGCCGCGGCAGCGCGCCGCCGAGGGCCGCGCGACGCTCCTTCAGATACTGAATCTCTTTGCTCTTCTCATCAGGGCGGTAGAACGGCAGCTCGCCGACCTTGGCTTTGGGAATCGGGAGCTCGAAGCGCTCGCAGAATTCGATCAGGGAATCTGTGTCGAGCTTCTTCTGCTGGTGTGTAATGTTTTTCGCTTCGCCACTCTCGCCAAGACCGTAGCCTTTGATCGTCTTGACCAGCACGCAGGTCGGCTGGCCGTTGTGCTGCACCGCCGCGGCGAACCCGGCGTGAACTTTTTCCGGATCGTGGCCGCCGCGCCGCATGCGCTGAAGCTGATCGTCGCTCAGGTGTTCGACCATTTTCAGAAGCCGGGGGTCCACGCCGAAGAAATGCTCGCGCACGTAGCTGCCCGGCTCCACGGAGTATTTCTGGTAGTCGCCGTCCACGACTTCGGCCATGCGCCGGACGAGCAGTCCTTCGGTGTCCCGCTCGAGCAGCGGATCCCAGTCATCGCCCCAGATGACTTTGATGACATTCCAGCCCGCGCCGCGGAACACCCGCTCGAGTTCCTGAATGATCTTGCCGTTGCCGCGCACCGGTCCGTCGAGCCGCTGCAAGTTGCAGTTCACGACGAAGATCAGGTTGTCCAGCTTCTCGCGGCCGGCGAGGGAGATCGCGCCGAGGGCTTCGGGTTCATCGGTTTCGCCGTCGCCGAGAAAGGCCCACACGTTGGAGTCGGTAACGGGCTTCAGGCCCCGATCTTCGAGGTAGCGTTCAAAGCGCGCCTGATAGATCGCGTTGATCGGACCGAGGCCCATCGAGACCGTGGGGAACTCCCAGAAGTCGGGCATCAGCCAGGGATGCGGATAGGAGGCGAGACCGCCGCCGGGCGCCAGTTCATGCCGGAAGTTGGCGAGCTGCTGCTCGCTTAAGCGGCCTTCGAGAAACGCGCGGGAGTAAATGCCGGGCGAGGCGTGACCCTGAAAATAGACCAGATCGCCGCCGCTCGGATGATCTTTGCCGCGGAAGAAATGATTGAAGCCGACTTCGTAGAGCGTGGCGGCTGAGGCGTAAGTCGAGAGGTGACCGCCGATGCTGGCATCCGCGCGATTGGCGCGCACGACCATGGCGATAGCGTTCCAGCGCACGAGCGATTTGATGCGACGCTCGAGGGCGCGGTCGCCGGGAAACGCGGGTTGCTCTTTAAGCGGAATACTATTTTGATAGGAAGTGTTCAGCGAGAGCGGAACCGCGACGCCCTGCCGCTGCGCGTGATAGCGCAACTGGCGCATGATCAGCGCGGCGCGCTCGCGGCCGGAGGTCTCGAGCACATAATCGAGCGACTCCAGCCACTCGCGGGTCTCGATCTCATCGAACGGACCGTTGTCTTGCTTGCCGTTGCCGTTGGTCCCGAGATCCAGACCGGGAATCGTTTCAAACATGGGGTATCCTCAAAAAAGAAAACCTGAAACTTCAAACTTGAAACTTGGAAGCCGCCCCCCTGGCCGGAGTCCGATTCGGGCCGCGTGGGGCACCCCATCCGGCGGTCGCGGGCAGGCGAAGCCGTCCTCGACCTATAAGGAAAAGATACGAAATAGCGGGCGGACCTGCAATTTGACGGAGGCGTCTATTGGGCAGAGCTATCGTGTTTGCCGCAGTGAGAGTGCAAATTTTGCGACGACTCGATGGATGAGCGAGTAGAATTCAGCAGAAATAAACTAAGTGTTACATAAGTGTATCTTGTTGTGAATTACGTGCTTCGTTAGGCTTATCTGTAAATTCTCCGTATCTTATCATATTAACCGCGAAAGCTCTTAGAGTTGGATTCCCGGTTATTCAAATCCCCAACAGAAGGTACGTCATGAAGAGGAATTATTTATCCGTATGTGTCTCACGAGTGTTCATCGCGGGGGTGGCCGGTGTCTGCGCGACCTTCGCGCTATGTTCGTCCGCACTTTGCCAAACCAGCGCCGGAGTCCGCCTGCCGAGCATCAGCCTCGGTCGCCAGTCCCAAGTCACCGCCGCTACCATGGCCCGCGTGGATAATGCGGTTTTCATCGCGGAAGATGAAGCGGAACTCGCCGCCGCTCAACTCAGCGGTGAAGACGTTCCGTTTCGCAGCGCCGTTCCACTGGCCGCAAACTTGAATCTGAACAATTCGGGAAGCTGGGAAACGCTGCCCTCAGGCGATCGACTGTGGCGACTGCGCATCCTTTCGCCCGGCGCCACCGACCTATGTCTCCACTACGACAGGTGGACCTTGCACAAGCCCTGCGAACTCTATCTCTACAACGATGACCGCTCGCAGGTGCTCGGCCCCTACACCTACATCGACAATTGGGACGGCACGAATGTCACGCCGTTTACGACCGGCGAAGCGGTAACGCTCGAGTATCTTGTCCCGGTCGATGCGGATCAAGGAGAGCTGGCGATTCAGAATGTGCTGCACGGCTACCGCAACATGTTCAACCAGACGGCGCGCGAGGCGAATCCGCTCGACAATTACGGTGATGCGATGGCGTGCGAATTCAATATTCGCTGCCTCCCGGCCTGGCAGGACGAAAAGCATTCCGTGGCGATGATCTTCGCTCCGGCGTTCGGTCGTTGGTGTTCAGGAGTCATGCTCAATAGTACGGCGCAAGATGGGGCCGCGAACTTTCTCACCGCTGACCACTGCTGGCGAGCGGACATCTCGAATTGGTTGTTCTACTTCGAATACGAAAGCCCGGAGTGCAATCCCACGACGGATGGGCCGACCTCCCTGACCATTTCCAACGCGACCACAGTAGCCCGCGATGCGCCGTCCGATTTCCTGCTGCTGCGGCTGTCCAGGCCGCGTCCCGAGGGGCCGTTCATACCCCGCTTTGAAGGATGGGATCGCAACGACATCGCGCCCCTGTCGTCCACCGGAGTTCACCATCCCGCCGGCGATGTGAAGAAAGGCTCCTATGACATCGAGCCGGCCGTCAGCGACGACTGGAACGGTGTCGGACCGAATACTCACTGGACGGTGGAATGGGAAGGCGGAATCACGGAAGGCGGATCATCAGGCTCGCCGCTGTTTGACGAGAACCATCGCGTGGTGGGACAGCTTCACGGAGGTGCGTCCGATTGCGTGGTCGAGACCGCGGACATCAGCAGCTACGGTAAAATTGCCACAAGCTGGGAAGGCGACGGCACGGCGCTGGGCCGACTGCGCGACTGGCTCGATCCCGCGAATACCGGAGCAACGTGGGTGGACGCGTTCCAACCGGTGGGACCGCCGAACGACAGTTGCGGCATGCCTGGCGTGCCCTTGATTAGGGCCGTTCCGTACGCCCATAGCGGCAGCACGAAATGGGCCGCGGCCAATGGCCAGTCTTCGAGTTCACCCGATGTGGTGTACACGCTGCAATTCCCGTGCGACTATGCGATCACGGTGAGCACCTGCGACGGCGCCGACTTCGACACCAAGATCTACGTTTACCGCACGACACCGGACTGCGACGGGTCGGGCGCCGCCGAAGGCGGTAATGACGATTTTTGCGGAACGCGAAGTCAGTTCAGCTTCACGGCATTGTCGGGACATCTTTACTCGGTCTGGGTGAGTGGCTACGCATCGTCGTCCGGTAACTACAGCTTCTCGGTTACCGGCGCGCCGGTCGCCGTGCAGCCGACGGGATTGTGTCCCGGGACGACGGTCGGCGCCTTGCCCTATTTCACGTTCACCGACAACTATTGCGCACAGGACGACCATGTCTCCTCGTGCTGGCCGAACGGTGGCAGTGACGTCGTGTACAACTGGGTTGCGAACTACGGTCAGCAGATGCGCGCCAAGACCTGCAATACCAACTTCGACACGGTGCTGGAAGTTATTCGCGGCGGCAATTGCACCAGCGGCGGGTCCAGCGCGGGCTGCAATGACGATGCCTGCGGCTTGGGCAGCAGCGTGAGCTTCTTCCCGCAGACCGGCGCAACGTACTGGTTCCACATCGACGGCTTCAATGGCGCGGAGGGCACGACGTCGTTTCAACTCGAAGCTGCGAATGACGACTGCTCCTCGCCGTTCGTGCTACCGGACGTACCAACCTACAGCACGGGGGACACGCGGCCCGCGCGCGATGACTTCGCGACGTACTATGGCGCGTCGTCGAAGGAAGTATTCTTTCAATATACCTCCCCGACGTGTCAGAACCTTTCCTTCAGCACCTGCGGCATGAATGGCTTCGATACCGCGGTGGAGATCCGCACCGGCGGTCCGTGCCCCGGCTCGACGATCGTGGCCATCAATGACGATGCCTGCGGTTCGCAGAGTAATGCAACATGGGGAGCCGATGCCAATCGCACGTATTACATTATCGTCGGTGGCTTCTACGATGTGTCCGAAGGTCCGTTCTGGTTTAACCTGGAAACTCATCCGAATGCGTTGCCGCATCTCGGCGATGTTTGCACAGGGATTCAGATTCCGGCGCTGCCGTTTACCGATTACGGAAGTACCTCGTGCCTGAATCCCAACTACACCAATTGTTCGAGTCCCGCGCTATCGCCGGAAATCGTCTATCAGTTCAGCCTGCCGACGTGCCAGATGGTGACGGTCTCGCTCTGTGGTTCCGATTTCGACACTGAAATCGGAATCTTCGGCGGCGTCTGCCCCGACATTGCCCCGCTCATCACCTGCGATGATGACAATTTCTGCGGCGGTTTGTTCACCACTCAAAGCACGGCCAGTTTCCAGGCCGAGGCCAATACGAACTATCAAATTCTGGTGCACGGCTTCTTCAGTTACTATGGCAACTACGCGCTCAACGTGACGGGAACCCCGTGTGTGGTCGCGCCGGACCCCATTGTCGATGTCGTGGTGCAGATCAATGCGGGCGCCGGCGAAGTCCTGTTCAACTGGGACGCCCCGGCGCGCGCGGCCGATGTCTATCACATCTACGCGTCGCCGACACCTGATGATCTGTTCGCTCCAGAGCATCTGTACGCGGACGTTACGGGGAGTTCGTACGCCTGCCCAGAGTGTTTCAATCTCGGCATGAGCTACTTCTTCGGGGTGATCGTGGAAAATTATTCCGCCGCAAACGCCGTTGCGCCGCGTGACCTCAGCGCGCTGGCGAAGGCCACTGCGGTGCAGGGGCCGACCCGAGTTGCCGCCGATGACCCGCTGTTCACACCGGTCGCGCCGCCGGTGCCGGTCAAGGAAGCGCCGACGAGGAACTGATGATCGGACGAGCAGGATGCTCGTCTATCCGCGCCGCGTCGCTGTGTGCACGTTAATAAGCGCGCCGTCACCTCCCGGGAAGTGACGGCGCGCGTTTGTGTTGTTGGCTGAGGCGCGGGAACGCGCCGCGCGGCGAAGAACACCGGCTGAGCGAGATTCCGGCAGGGACACAGTCCCCGCTCGGCGAGCAGAGCCTACTGCGGAAGCGGAATGTTTGCCGCGTTCGACTTCAGCCAGGTCTCAAAGGACTGCAACTCCGGATTCAACGACCGAGCGAGACCGAGGTTGCGACCGCCGACGAAATCCGCGTTGAAGTCGCGCTTGTACTGAAACATGTTGCCGACATCGTCCGCACCGGGAAAGCCAAATCCGCGATAGACATCCGCAGGGACATCATGGTAGCGAATCGGCTGGCCGATCGCTCTTGTGAGGGCTGAGGCCATTTCGTTTCCGGTCAGATGCTCGCCCGCGATGCCGACCGTCTTGCCGATGAACTCATGGCCCTTCTTGAAAATGCCAAACGCGCACTTGCCGATGTCTTCCGCGGCAATGCCGGGCAGCTTCGTGTCACCCATGGGCATCGTGATGCCGAGCACCCCATCCGGTCCGCGCATCGGTCCCATGCCGAAGTGGATGAAATTCTCCCAGTAGAAGGACGTGTTCAACCAGGTCGTCGGTACGCCCGCGTCGCTGAAGAACCGGTTGCTCTCGCCTTTGCCATCAAAATGCGGGACTTTGTACTTCTCGTGCAGTGTGGGCATGCGCGTGTCGCTCAACGGAACGAGGGCGCGAGTATCTTCGAGTGTGGACCAGATCGCGTGCTGGACGCCAGCAAGTTTCGCTGCCGCCGCAAGATTCTTCGCCTGCTGCATCTCCTTTTCTACCGAGAAATGCTCCCAGTAATTCGTCACGCAGAAGACTCCGTGCGCACCGGCAAAGGCTTTTGTCAGGCTATCAACATCGTCCAAATCCGCGGCCACGACTTCGACGCCGGCCGCCGCGAGGGCCTTGGCTTTGTCAGAATCGAGCTTTCGCGTGATCGCACGCACGGTCCATTGGCCAGACTTGTCCGCCAGAATGGCCCGAACCAGCCCGCCGCCCTGGGCGCCGGTCGCACCTGTCACCGCAATCAACTTCCGTTCAGGCATTGTAACCCTTTCAATCGGTTGAACTTAACTTATTCGCATTCGTGTGAAATACGACAATAATACTCCGATTTTTAGGTGGAGGTTCCGGGGGGAGACTGTGGAGGTGGGTTCTACGGTGCGGGTCGTGGGGTGCGCCGGGAGGAGATCCGACCCCATCTAACTTCCCCAGAAACTGGGGAAGGACCCGAGGCGGAAGATTGGTTGAGCGAGATTCCAGCAGGGAAGGGAATCCGTGCTCGGCGAGCTGATCGAGGAAGGAATCCGCGCTCGGCGGAAGAGCGGGGCACTTGGAGACGAGTGCCGCCGCGAATCATTCCGGCAGGGAAGAAATCCGTGTTCGGCGAGCAAAAGATGCGCGAAGACGCGCACCCCCCCGGCCCCCCACAGGATGTGGGGGGAGTGCCGACGCTCCGATTCCGGACGAGAGTTCCCGATGCGCGAAGACGCGCACCCCCCCGGCCCCCCACAGGATGTGGGGGGAGAACCAACGCTCCGATGCCGGACGGGCGGGCGGCACTACGGGAGAGTCGATGCGCGGATGAGGTAGAAGAATTTCAGATTCGGTGTGGCCAGGACGCCGGGATCAAGATAGGTGGTGGTTGACGCGCTGCCGCTGTACTGGGTGGCAACCGGTGCGAGCGCAGCCGGATCGGTGTGACGATAGACGCGATAGCTGAGCGCACCCGCCACCGGAGACCAGTCCAGCCGCACATTCTGACTCAAGGGCGCGCGCGCGATCACGAGGCCGGTGACCGGTCCGGGCAAGGTCGTGAATTCGTCCGCACCGATGTCCGGCGTGAGCGCGTTACGCGCTTGTTCATCCATGTCGGTGCTGATGCCGGTGACCGGGACGCCCTGCGCATCGCAGGTCGTGTAGTAACCGTCGATGTGCAGGTCCGATGAACCGGCGAAGCCGGGCAGATCGAAGAGCGAGTTCGAGTCGCGACCGCTGGCCTGCCACGAGGCGAATGTCGGATATGATGTCGTGAAGACACGGCCAACAAGATAGCGCGATCCGCTGCCATAGAAGCAGTTGTGGTCACTGGTGAAGCTCACTAACGAGCCCATGGCGATGGCGATGGAGGTGTCGCCGGTGGCGTCGCTGAAGATGATGTTATTCGAGATCGTGCAGTTGGAGGTGCCGCCGCCGCCGATGCCGTAGTAGAACGTCGCCGCGGGACTCTCGTTCAGATAGATGCTGTTAAAGTGAACTCCCGCGCGGGAACCCTCGTTCACGACAATGGCCTGACAGAGACCCGCATTCCAACTATGGAGCGTGTTGTTGTACACCCAGACCATGCTGTTGGTATTGAAGGTGACGAGATTGATGCCGTAGGCCAGACTGCCGGTCAGATCGTGGATTTCGTTGGACTGGACACGAACGGTATCGCCGTTGTTCAGCTGCCCGATCTCAATTCCCTTGACCGTGGACACGTAGGGATGTGATAGTGAAATCTTGAGCCTCTTAAGGCGGGCCTTGTTCTGACATCCGGCGACGACGCCCGAGCCGCAATACTGAATGACGCAGTTGCTCACGACATTTCCGGATTGCGACGTGACGACTCCGGTTGCCGATCCGAGGAGCACGGCGGTCGTGAAGCCCTCGATGGTCACGTTCTCGTAGAGATTGTAGTCGTTGGTCGTGGTCGGACCGCTGGCGCTGCGCACAAAGATTCCCTGTGTCTGGGCCGACGTCTGAGCATTGGTCAGCGTGCAGTTGCGCACGACGTTGGAATCCGCTCCGGCGGTGTCCACAATCGCGGAGCCTGCTCCGGTTCCGAGATGGGTGATGTCGATTCCGTCCCAGATGATGTGATCCGCACCCTTGAACCGCAGTACCGCGGCCACCGGAGATTGCAGGCGGGGACTTTCTTCATCCATGAGCTTCCGCCGAAACGTGACCGTATTTGTCGCCGAAGCTCCCGCGACGGGAATCAGCGTGACCGTTTCGACGAACGTACCCGGATAGACATTGAAGAGCTGCGGATAGCTGATGGTGGTGGAATCCAGATAGCTTACCGCCTGAGTGAAGTTCGCGAAATCATTGCTACCTCCGCCAATGTCCCAGACATCCGGCCCGTGGATTACCTGGAGCGTCAGCGGGACCACGTGCGCGGAGTCGTCCGGGTCGTTGCAATGAATCGTGATCGAACCCGTGTAGGTGCCGGTCGGTCCACCTGCGGTGTTGATGCGAAGCAGCTCCTTCGCCGTCTTTGCACTCCGTAACGGGCTGAATTGCGTTCCTGCACTCGACGGCACAACGGAAAGCCAGTTGGGCGACGGCGGATTGAGGGCTCCGACCGTGATGCTGAAGGTGAGCGGACATTGACCGCTATTCAAAATGTCAAACTCCAGCGTGTCAATGGGAGCGGACGCCTGCCAAATCGTGTCCGAAAGGAGAGCAGGTACGGTCAAATTGGAGACGCCCTCGCAGAGGAGTCCGGTCATCCCGGTCGGGCCGAAGTCAAACTCCAGGAACTGCCCGTTGCCGATACTGGTCCCGGTGATCGCCGCGAAGCTATCGGTGATGCCGGAGTAGGTGAGCAGCGGGAACAGCGCACCGGGCGGAGGAATATAGCCGTTCAGGAATTGCAGATTCAGCGTGCCGCCAAGCTGCAGCGCGCCGTTGCAGAGGAGCTGATCGTGCTGCGTACCGGGAATCGGACCGGCGAGTTCCACGCGGAGCACGGCTGCGGAGTCCAGCACGGCATCCCCAAGCATGGTCAGCGCGCCGGGCGAGAGACCGGGGCTGATCGTGCCGCGGTTCGTGAATAGCGCTTCGGTGATGTCGAGGGTGCCCGTGCCTTGAATCGTGCCGCTGACTTCGTTCACAAAGCTGCCGTAGATGATTAAAGTCGCGTCTTCGTAGATCGTGATCGTGCCCTTGTTGGATCCGCTGCCACTCCACACGACTTTGCCCGAGAGCACGTCAATCGTGCCGGGTGTGCGGGAGACCGTGGTGTTCTCGACAAACACGTCGATGAGAATGGTGTCCGGCTGCGCATCGAACGCGGATTGGCCGGAATTGTAGAAGTCGCCGATGCCGGTCATTTCGAAGCCGGTTTCAAAGCTGAGCGTACCCGTGGGCTGGGAGGCGAGGCGGGCGGAGTCCGTCAAGGTCAACACTCCCGATCCGGCCAGAGTCCCGCTGCCCTCGACGACGAGCGCGATGCCGTCGAGCGTTTTGGAGATCGAGGAATCGAGCAGCAGGGTCGCACCAAAAGGAATCAGGAAGTCCGTGCCCGAATCGGCGGTAAGAGTGCCGCCGGCCCACTGATAGTAGTCTTGCGGCTCGACCAGGCCGTTCAAGAGGCCACGGTAATGCCGAATGGAATCGATGCGCACCGTTGCCGCAGGAATGTCGGGGGCGATGAAGCGCGAGAGCGGATCGGGCAAAACGAGCGAGCGCAGATTGACGATCGTCGGTCCGCCGTCGGCAATGAAGTCCACCGTGGTCGGAAATGACGCGGCCGCGGTGACATAAAGCGAGCCGGTGAAGCCCCAGGTACCGCGCACGTAGGGGGCGGTTCCCGCGAGGTTCGCCGGATCTCCCGCGAATTGGATGACTCCGCCGCCCGTCGTTTCCGCCGTGCCGGGCAGGGAAAGACCGTGGACTTTCAGTGTGCAGGACGCGGAGACACGCGTGGAATCGTCGAGATAGGTCGTATCCGTCAATTCCAGTTTCCCGGAGAGCAGCGACAACATCCCAGCGGGCGGGTACTGGGAGAACGGGATGAGTACGGTGGCCCAGTCGTCCACGAGCAACGTGTCGATGACAGACACGCGGCCAAAGTTGTCGATAGCCGGTTCGCCGGAATCGGTGGAGCGGCCATCGATTGACGACCCGGGATAGAGTTCGAGCGTGGCGCTTGCGTCATTATTCAATGTCGCGGCGGCGCCGGTATCCAGCGAGTCCAGAAAGAGCTGAGAGGCCTGACTGACCTGAACCGTCGCCTCATTGAGGAAATCGTGTGTACTGAGGAAGCCGTCGATCGAGACGATGCCGGAGGGCGAGAGATTCTCGACATCGCCGTCGATCAGGCAGCCGACATCGAGAGTACCCAGATATCCATAGTTCCGCACGGTGGTGACGTCACCTACTACACAAAAGCCTTCGAGAATCAGCATGCCCGAAGCATAATTGTCGAGGCGCGTGGTTGACAGGGTTAAGCTCCCCGTCCCGGTCCGCACCTGAATGAGTCCGTGATTCATGAGGCCGACGGGAGCCGAGGTGGCGGTGGTGAAGAGACTCCACAGATCAAGCACCCCGTTGACTCCGACGGAGCAGGCGACCGCGGTCTGGCCGCAGGTGAACGGGCTATTCACGACCAGCGTTTGGACTCCGCCGGCGCCGCCGAGGAGGAGCGCTTCAACCGTGACGGGGATATCCACGGTCACGGAATAAGTACCGTTGAGTTGAATCGCAGCGGTGTCGTTGGGACCGGGCGTGCCCTGCCCCCAATTGCCCGAGACCGACCACAAGCCACCGGTGGCGTTGGTCCAACTGGTCGTAATCGCGCGGGCGGGCAAACTCGCGAACAGCACCGCGAGAGCAAACAGAATGCGAATGGTGTGCGTCATGAGATACACTCCGCGGGCATGGATAGTTTCAGCCAACATATCAAGCGGCAGCGGTAATGGCACGCTACCTTGCAATGAAGATTGAGGGAATTGGGGCAATCTTACCGCACCCGCGCAATTCACCCCTGCCGCTCGCCGGAGCGGCAGGGGTGATGGCGGTCGATTTCAAACTCGATCCGCTAATTCACGGAGCGAACGAAGTAGAATTTGCGCAAGCCGTCCGTGGAGTCGGTGAACGTCGTGTCAGAGGTCATGCCCTCCAGCGTCCACAGTAACGGATCCACGGTGACATCGGGCGACGAATACACCGCGTAACTCGCGGCACCCGCTACCGGGGGCCAATAGAGCTTCTTGATGGCCTCAAGTATCTTCTTGATGACCAGATTCGTGACGTCGGTGGGGGGCGGCGAATCGTCAAGGCTCTGCAACCAGTAGTTGTGCAGTGGAACCCACTCGCCGTCGCCGCGATCAACTTCGATCACGAGGTCGTGTACGGCGACCGCTTGGCGACTCGTGAATTCGAGGGTGAAGGGGATGACCACCGAATCGCCCAAGGCCAGATCGGGAATCGTGAAGGGGAATGCCACACCGGGCGAAGCACCACTGATGCGGACACGCGGCGTGGATGCATCGGGCGCCTGTTCGCGCAGCCGCCCGTATCCGCTCCATAACATATCGAGGTCTTTCTTTATGCGCAGCGAGTAGGTGCTGTCGTTGCCGACGGGGACGCCGATTCTGCCGGTGAGGCTGGAATCGCCGCCGGTGTCACCCTCGAACGGCGAGTTACAGAGCTGGTGCTCGCAGCAGAAGATATCTCCAGTGGTCTCGTTCAGTACCTCAACCTGAAAGCAGGCGCACTCGAAGAGCGGGATTCCCGCCGGCAGTGTCACGTTGATCGTGAAGGTTTGGCAGTTGTTTCCGCCGCTCGGGAGCGGATAAGAGCCTTGCCAACCGGACGGACTAAGGACGGTCGGGGGCATGTAGGCGCAGCCCGGCGTAGTTGGCGTTACGCCGCCTAACAGGAATGAATAGTTGGCTTGCGGACCGGAATTGCAAAGTGTGAGCGTGTACTGCGCGACACTCCCGTTCCAGTTGAACGGGCCGGTGATGTGGCAGTACTCTTTGCATTTGCCCACGGAGCCGCTATTGTAGATCTTGAGCAGTTCATCAGCGCGCAGGGCCCGGCGGAAGAGTTCCACTTCGTCGATGGCACCGTTGAACTTGCCGAAGCCCGTAACCTGCGTGGATGCGATACCAAAGTACGTTCCCGCGCTGGCCAGCGAACCCTGGGTGGTCACAACAATGCCGCCCCATTGCACGCCATTCACGTACAACCGGAGAATGCCCGTTCCAATCCCGCTGTTGAATTTTTCAAATGTCATCGCGGCAAAGTACCATACACCCGAAGAAATATTCGGTCCGCACTTCACCGCAACGGGATTCCCCACGGCATCGTTAACCCGGCAGCAGAGCTGGCTGTCTTCGACGTAAAGCTGGAATCCGCCCTGATCGTCTTCCTTGCCGGCAATGCTTTCGGCGCCGGGGGAGAGATTGCTTTGCTCAAACCAGCAATCGAGCGTGAAGGAACCGTCGTTCACGTTGTTATACGGATGGTCTGGGGAACGCACGTCGTTGGAGCCGTTGAACAGCAAGCCCCGCGGGCCGACCACCGCCGGAATTGGCGTCGGCGTTCCCTGCCAGGTGCCGTCACGATTGCTGGCCACGTCCGCCGACGTAGTCCCCGCGAGTTCGTCGAGCGGCCACCAGTTCTGCAAGTCGGTGAGCCAGTTGTCACAGGAGTCCTCGCAGGCCGGCGAGCAGTCACAGCTGTGACACTGGATGTCGAGAACATAGGGGCCGGAACTACCGCCCTCGCCTTCAACCTTGATAAAATACTCCGGGAGCGGATTGACACAGGGTGCAATTTGGCAGTCATTTCCGACTCCGAGACTATCGTCCGTGGCTAACAAGGATGCGCAAGTCAATCCGAACATCCCTCCGGGCATC
Organism: candidate division KSB1 bacterium; assembly: GCA_016214895.1. NCBI lineage: Bacteria > Pseudomonadati > Candidatus Zhuqueibacterota bacterium. The sequence continues at coordinate 128,226 of JACRMR010000003.1, read as the reverse complement.
GAATGGTAGATGGAGACGCGGGGATTGAGTCCCTTGCCGTAGGGGTATTCGGTCGGGGTATCATTGCCGTACACATTCACGTCAAGCTCGACGCAGTGCCCAGGGAAGGGATTCAGCGTCGAGATCCGATAAAAGTCCACGTCGATAGCAGAAACGATGGTCCCGCAATAGGTACCGCAGCCGATCGACGCCTCAATCGTTTCGCAGGAGTTGTTGAAACTCTCGACATTGTGTTGCGTCTCGTAGTCTTGGAACGGGCACGGACAGGGAGGAATGTTGATGCAGTAGTCCGAATCAGCTTCGCAGCAGGACGAAGTGATGCTAATCGTCACGTTGACGCATCCGCCGGAAGGGAATATACTTGTCAATTGAACGGGTAACGTGACCACCTGTGTTCCTCCCGGGGCAAGCAGGAAGCTCGTGGAGAGGGGAGTGAGGGGAATGACGACTCCCCCCGGTCCTGACCCGCCGCTGAGCTGCACGCCGCTAACATCGCAATAGTAGGGCGCTGAGTTGTGGACCTGAACGGTCAAGTCAAAAATGGTGGGACTGAAGACGCCATTTACGCACGAGAATTCGGGCGCCTGGATCGAATTCACTTTGACGTGTTCGGGAAAGACGCAGGGAGAGCCGCATGTGCTGTTAGGCGTCCACAGACCAGCAAGCTGATTGCAGAGTGCAAACGTCGTGATGGCCTGGAACGTGTGGTTCAGCGAGTCGCAGTAGCAGCAGCAGCCGGGACCGCAGCAAGCCACGAAGAAGAGCTTCTCCGTCGATCGCCAGCCAAAGCATCCCCCGTCCCATAGCGCCAACGTTGCCCGGTACCACGTATTGCAGATGTAGGTTCCGCCTAAGCCAAGATAGAAGGACTTGAGATCTTTGACTCCCGCTTGCTGGCCGACGAACCACTGTGACCGTTCTGTTAGCGGGTAACGGTTACCGAATTCATCTGACTGCTCCACTGACCAGAAGTGGGAGATTTCGCCGGTAGTCGCGCTTCCGTCCGCCCAGAACTCGGGATCATCGTCGCAAACAGTGTCGGCCATGGTCAAAACCGGTTGGTAACCGGAGTCACAGAAACCGTCGATGTAGGCATAACCGTAATGCCCTCCCAGCGAACAATCCGCGGTGCGAAAGTCCACGAAGACGGTCTGCCCAACATATGCACTCAGGTCAACAGCGACGCACTCCCATGGATGATAGACAACGGTACCCCCCTGTGTAGATGCTGCCAAGATGAAATACGGATCATTCGCGTCAGCTCCTTTGACGATCGAGGTAATTGTCACCGGCCAGGGCATGCCCATTGTATAGACTGTGTACGAAAAGGTGGGTTGACTCGATGCGGAGTGGCCTGGATCCTGAAGAACCAAGGCATAACTGAATCGCAAGATCGGATCGGCCGCGGAGACCGTGAAGTATGTGCTCAGCCCATCGGCTTCATTATTGGTATAGTCATTACCGAGCCGGATCCCGTAAGTCCCTTCGCGCGTGCAGGGAAGCACGGTGCCGCCGAGGATTGGATCGTAGGTTGGATACGTCATGATAGCGTGACGTGCGGGGTGATACCCCTGGCTCCACGTAGCACCTGCATCATTGCTGATGTAGCTCGCCCATTCGGCTGGGAATGAACTTGACTCGAAGAAACTCTCACCGGGCGGGCAAACGATGTGATCTTCCGCACCGAGCGGCACCACTCCAATGGAGAAGTTGCCTTCCGATTGACCGTCTGCACCGTCCACAATAACATAGTAATCTAACCCTGCGGTAAGGTCAAGCTGAACGTAATACGTTGGTATCGTGTCCCCGTTCAGGGTGCAACCGATGTCAGCACACGATAACTGAGAGTTGCCGGGACACGAACCGCCCACACGGGTCTCCAATCTGACAGCGCCGGCAGAACCGCAACTGGTCACCGCGTAGATGCCAGACTGATCGGGTGTGAAACTGTAGATGACATCCGGTGCTGTATTGCCCCCACAGTGATAGTCGTCAAGTGCTCCGATGGTGGTCCAGCTCGCACGATACGGAAGTGAATCAATTGCGATTGCTGACGCGCAGTTGTCACCCTGGTTCTGCAGCGAGATACTGAGCACATAGTCCCCGTTAGTGGATGTATCTGCTCTGCTCACGATAACGAAGTAAGTTGAGTCCGCAGCCAGCGGCAGATCCAAGTAGGATTGTGGCAAAGTAAGTGTATCGGCAGGGGCGTGGCAGCCGTTGTCATTGCAAGCGATTTGCACGCTCCCGGGACAAAGACCGCCAGATCGCACATAGAGGAAAGTGTCAAACTGGCTCCCGCATAATGAAACCGAATACGCTCCGGAGACCAGCGGGGTGAACTCGTAGATCACATCCGGACCACCCAGCGGACAGGGTGATTCCCCCCCGAAATTGTGTGCCGCTTCTGAGATACTACCGGTTGACACGTAGGGCAAACCCGTGACAATGGCACGGCTGCCGCAGTCATCTTGCCCCCACACCACGTCCACCGCTGCCGCCGTGATCAGCAACATTAGTAACATCTTTGAGAAACTATTCACAACCTTCTCCTTCTTCACACTCTTGACATGTAGCACCATAGTTGATACACAAATATAATGGTAAACCGCTTCTGTGTCAAGCCATAGTCACTTGTGAACGCATTATTTCTCAAAGAGTCGAATTGTTAACGATTAGTTACATCATTGGTGAATTTGAACGTATTCACTCGACCGAGCGCTTCATGGAGTCGAATCCGCTGTCCCCTTGCCGCATCCGGAGCTTACTGGAATGCCCGGAACCGGAAGAACCCTCGCAGACGAAGCGGCTGATGCTGCTGCGGTAGGGTGGTGGTAGGCGGGTGTGTCGGAGGGGGGCTTTAATCGTCGAGAGTCAAGCTTCAATAGTGCGAGGCGATCACCGCGCCGCCGGCCTGCAGAAGGAAGCAGGGCCTGCAAGCGATTTGCTTGCAGGCCCTGCTGTGTATCCGTTCTCATTGTAGGGGGACAGACTATTCCGCGCGTGCTCCTCCAAGCCGACGCGTTACTGTTCGTCGGCGCTGGTGACCATCCGGAACTTGATCTTGCGACGGTCAAGTTCGGTCCTGATCACTTCAAGATCCGTCTGTTGCGACAGCCACTCGCGGGTTGCACTCGTCAGCCCGCCCCCGTGTCCACCACCGCCGAAGGCCGGGGTCGTCACGACGACGGCATAGATCCGCCGCGGTGGCAGCTCCACTGAGTTGAAGATATCGAAGAACGAATCCACGGTCGCCCCGACCAAGGTTTACACGCGGCGGTAAATGGCGGCAGATGACCCGCTGGGGAGGGTTCGCGGAGGGCTCGCTTCCAAACGTGCGGTTCAGTGGGCAGGTCGCGGAGCCGCCCCGACAGGGGTGCACGGCACAGGATGTGCAGGATTTGACGCACCTGCTGCGCGGCGGAATCTGGTCTGGTTGACGACCGGAGCGGGATGCCGGACGAGGAGTTCCCGATGCGCGAAGACGCGCACCCCCCCGGCCCCCCACGGGATGTGGGGGGAGAGCCGATGCTCCGATGCCGGACGAGGAGTTCCCGATGCGCGAAGACGCGCACCCCCCCGGCCCCCCACAGGATGTGGGGGGAGAGCCGATGCTCCGATGCCGGACGAGGAGTTCCCGATGCGCGAAGACGCGCCCCCCCCGGCCCCCCACAGGATGTGGGGGGGAGTGCCGAGCTCCGATGTCGGACGAGAGTTCCCGATGAGCGAAGACGCGCACCCCCCCGGCCCCCCACAGGATGTGGGGGGAGAGCCGATGCTCCGATGCCGGCCCGGCGCGGCGAAGAGTCTCAATTACCCGAAGAACAGCTCCGCGACGCTGAACAGTTCGTCGTCGGCGGTCTTAGGCTGGCCGATACCATCGGCAATGGGAATCGGGACCAGGTGTTCGCCTTTGAGCGCAATGAAGTGATCGTACTGCCTGGCTTTCACGGCCGCGACGGCCGCGACGCCGAAGCGAGTGGCCAGGATGCGATCGTAAGCCACGGGGGAGCCGCCGCGCTGCACGTAACTGAGCACGGTGACGCGGGACTCAATCTGCGTGCGCGTTTCGATCTCGTGGGCCAGCTCAAAGCCGATCCCGCCCAGCCGTGGCCGACCGAAGGCGTCCAGTTCGCCGAGATCCACCGGCTTGCCGCCCGCGGGGTGAGCGCCCTCCGCGATCACGACGATGGAGAAGGATTTTCGTTCGTGGCGTTTGGCGAGCTGATCACAAATCGTTTCGTAACTGAACGGCCGCTCGGGAATCAGAATCAAGTCCGCGCCGCCCGCCATGCCGGCCATGAGCGCGATCCAGCCGGTGTGCCGACCCATGGTTTCGAGAATCATGATGCGGGCATGGGACTCGGCGGTGGAGTGCAGCCGATCGATCGCATCCGTGACGATCTGCACTGCCGTGTGAAAGCCGAACGTTACATCGGTGGCGGCGATGTCATTGTCAATGGTCTTCGGGACGCCGATGATGTTGACGCCGAGCTTGGCCAGCTCATGGCTGGCGCGCAGCGTCCCGTCGCCGCCGACGCAGATCACCGCATCAATCTGATGCAGCGTGAGATTCTCTAAGATGCGGGCGGTCGTCTGCTTATCCTGCATGGGGTTGAAACGAGAGGTGCCGAGGATCGTGCCGCCGCGATAGAGAATGCCGGAGACGGCCTTAGCCGGGAGCGGGACCAGTTCGCCGGTGGCCGCGCCTTTCCAGCCGTTCTTGATCCCCACGACTTCCCACTGATGACGATCGTTCGCGGCGCGCACGACGGCGCGGATGACCGCATTGAGACCGGGGCAATCCCCGCCGCTGGTTAAGATAGCAAGACGCATAGGTGCTGCGAGTTTCTGTGGAGTAACGCCGAGAGGACGATTCGTTATCCCACACCGTAGCACTTCTCATGCCGCAAACTGTCGCATGTGAAAACCGGCGCATGAGGGATCCTTGGTGGGTTTTGGCCGCATGGTGAAGTATTTCGATGCAGCGGCCGTCTGCAGGAGGCAGCGGGGATGATATTGAATACGTCGCTATAGAGATCTGCTAAATCATTGCAATAAAATAATTTAGATCGATTATTTTCGCAGCGGGTCAGCGGATTGGGTTTGCTTCTCGTCGAGAAAGATATTAGATTATACCAACTGGTCGGTTTTTATACCAACTTGGTCCAATTCGGCTCCGGTCTCGGGCAACAATTGTCGGGATCAGCTACTCCATTTTATACCGACCGGTCAGTATTGGAGGAACCATGACAGAGCATCAATCACGAGACGTCCGCAAAGAACAGATCCTGAATGCGGCCTTCCAGCTCTTCGCGAGCAAGGGATTCGAGAACAGCTCCGTGGACGACATCGCCAGTTCCGCGGGACTATCCAAGGGCGCAATCTACTGGCACTTTCCGAGCAAACTCGAGATTCTGTTTGAACTCACGGACCGCTTCGTGCACGGCAGTCAGGCGGAGATCGTGCATATGGCCGATCCCGATCAGATGGGCGTCGAGGCGCTGTACAAGAGCCATCGCGCGTTCCTGGAGCGGATGCAGACGAATCCGGCGCATGACCTGCTGTTCAATCAGCTGGTGAGCCTGTCGAACCGTTATCCGGAAATTCGCGACCGGCTGAATCAGTATCACCGTGAATGGGACGACACGGTCTCCGCGCTCTTCGACCGCGCGGTCGAGAATGGACATTTCCGCGCCTTTCGCACGCGCGAGGTGGCGCAGGCGATCAACGCGCTATACGACGGCATCATGATCCGGGCACAAATGGATCCGAGCATCAATCCGATCGAGGTGATCGAGACCACGACCAAGCTGATCTACGACGCCCTGGTCACCGCGGCCGCGCCCCGCTCACCGGAGGCGCGCGCATGAGGGCTCGTCGATGGTGGACCGCGGCCATCCTGCTGACGCTGCTGGGCGGCGGCAACGCGTACGCGTTGACGCTGGATGAAGCGCTGGCGATTGCAAAGTCGCGCGCGCTGGCGTTGGAGGATCCGCGCATCAATCGGGTGGGCGTGCAAGGTCAGATTGCGGAGGCGTGGTCGGCGGCGCTGCCGCAACTCGCTGGGGAGATCGGCTACCAGCGCGCGTTCAAGGCGAGCAAGATCTTCTTTCCGAATCCCGAGACGGGCGACTACATGGCGTTGAAGATGCAGCAGGACAACACCGTGCAGGCGGATCTCACGTTGAATCAGCCGTTGCTGACGTTTGGGCGCATCGCAGCCGGATTGCGCGGAGCGTACGCCGCGCAGCGGGCCACCGCCCATCAGGCGGCGAATACGGACCGCGCGGTGGAATTGGAAACGTTGCGGCGGTTTTGGAGTGTGTTGCTCGCGCACGACGTCGTGCAGGCGCGACAGCTCAGCTTGTCGATCAGTGACAGTTCGCTGGCGCGCGCGACCCGCATGCGCGACGTGGGGTTATTGAGCGATTACGATGTACTGCGCGTCAACGTGCAGTCGATGAATCAGCGGCCGCCGCTGCGGGAGGCGGAGAATCAGCGACAACTCGCGGAACTCGCGCTCAAGGAGTGGCTGGGAGTGTCGCTGGACACCGCGTTCCGCTGCGAAGGCGACTTTGATGACTTCACGCTGCAAATCGATTCGACCGGCGGCGCCGAACGGATCCTGGCGCGGGACGATCTGGAGGCGCTGCGCGATTTGAACGAGATGCAGCGGAGCATCTACGTGATCTACCGCAACGCGCGCTGGCCGACCCTGGGCGGGCAGGTGAAATATTCGTGGACGTGGCAGAACGACCAGTGGGGAATCCAGCCGCGGAATAATCTCTCGGCGGTCTATGGCGGGCTGGGCCTGTCCATCCCCATCTGGACGGGCGGCTACTACCGGGGCCGGGCACAGCAGCAAAAGGCGGAGTGGCTGCGGGCGGATTTGAACGTCCGCAAGGCCGAACGCGGAGCCCGGTTGCAATACGAATCGGCGCTGCGTTCGTATGGCGCGGCGCTGGAGAGCGAAGCCGCGGCGCGCACGACGGTGGACGCGGCGACGCAGGCGCGAACGATCGCGGAGACGAAATTTGCGCAGGGGCAGTTGACGCCGCTGGAAATGGACGCGGCGCTCCTGGACGAGTTGGTGGCGCGGGTGGCGCTGGCGAACGCGAAGTTCGGGCGGCTGATGGCCACGGCGGAGGCCAGAATGGCGGCGGGGCACGCACCCTTTACCCGCTAACGATACCGAGAACTATCATGACACGAAAGACCAAATCAACACTCCTGATCTTCGCCATCGTGCTGCTGGCGCTCATTACGACGCGGCTGATTCGTTCGGCGCGCACGGAAGTCGCGAGCGATGGCGTGAGCCTCACGGTGCCCGTCGCCGGCCTGGTGGTGACGCCGCAAGCGTTCGTGCGAAGCCTGGAAGAAACCGGTACGTTGCAGGGAAATCGCGAGGCGGTGATCTCCGCCGAGGTCGGCGGTCGCGTGACCGCCGTCGCGGTGGAAGCGGGAGAGCAGGTGGCCGCCGGGGCCCCGCTGGCGCGGTTGGATGATGAGCTGTTGGGACTCGAAGCCGAGCGCGCGAAAGTCGGCTTTGACAAAGCGACACTCGATTTCGAGCGCGTTCGGAAGCTGCACGAGCAACGCAGCGTTTCCGATTCCGAGCTGGAGGGTGCGCGACTGGGAATGAAGGGCGCGGAGGTGGCGTACCGGCTGGCGGACAAGAATTATCGCGACGGCACGGTGCGCGCGCCGTTTGCCGGCAGCGTGGCCTCGCGCTTCGTGGAAGTCGGCCAGATGCTGGAGCGCGGGATGCCGGTTGCCCAAATTGTTGACGCTTCCGCGTTCAAGATCACGGTGCAGATTTCGGAGGCGGAGATTCCGTTGGTTAAAGAACGGGCGCCGGCCACCGTAATCGTGGAGACGCTGGCGGACTCGATCGGCGGTGAGGTGTATTCCATCGGCAGTCGCGCCGCGCCGGGGTCGCGGACGTATCCGGTGGAAGTCAAGATTCCGGGTCGCGCCGGACTGAAGTCGGGGATGTTTGCGCGCGTCATCATTGCGGGGAGCACGGACGAACACGGGCTGTTGATTCCGCGCGCCGCGGCGTTGGTGGACATGGGGCGGTTGGTCGTCTTTGTCGCACGGGGACAGACAGCGCATAAGGTCGCAGTGAAGACGCTGGGAACGCAGGGCGATCTGTTAGCCGTCAGCGGAATCGAGGCGGGCGACACGGTGATCGTTACCGGGAATCAACTCCTCGCCGAAGGCACGCCGATTCAGCTCTCGCTGCGGGGTGAGTCCAGATGACCTTGACCGAACTTGCCATCAAGCGTTCGACCGCGGTCGCGATGTTCTTTGTGGCGATCGCGGTGGTCGGACTCTTCCTCTACCAGCGGCTGGCCGTGGACCTGTTGCCATCGATGAACTGGCCGTGGGTTACGGTGGTCACGGTATGGCCGGGGGCGGGTCCGAAGGAAATCGAGACCATGGTGACGAAGCCGATCGAGGACGCAGTCATCTCGCTCAACAAGCTGAAGCACATTCGCTCCTACAATCAGGAGAATGCTTCGGTGGTCGTGCTCGAATTTGACATGTCGGCCGATGCGGACCAGATTGCCCAGGAGACGCAGCGCGTGGTCAGCGCGATGCGGGCGCAGTTGCCGGACGATGCCGAGGAGCCGCAGTTCTACAAGGCGGATATCGGCGCGCTGCCGATTCTCCGAATCGCGGTCACGAGCGGACTCGCGGGGCCGGACTTGTTCACGCTGATCGATCAGAAGATCCGGCCGCGGCTGGAGCAGGTGGACGGCGTCGGTCAGGTGGCGATCTCCGGCGCGGAAGAACGCGAGATCGAGATCGCCGTGGATCCGGCCAAGTTGAAGACTTATGGCTTGTCGTTGCAGGATGTGAACGGCGTGCTGGTCGCCGACAATCTGGATGTCCCCGCGGGCAAGGTGTACGGCGCGTCGCAGGATTTCACGGTGCGCGTCGCCGGCAAGTATGGATCGCTGGCAGAGATCGAACGCACGCGGATTCCGCTGGCGGATGGCCGCGCTATCTATTTGCGGGACGTCGCCGCGGTCACGGATACGATCAAAGCGGAACGCTCGCTGGCGCGGCTGAATAACCGTTCCGCGCTCGGCATTCAAGTCGTCAAGCAGGCCCAGGCGAACAGTGTTCAGACTTCGCAGCGGATTCGCGCGGAACTGGCGAAATTGGAGCGGGATTACGCGGGCTCGATTCGGATCGAAGTCGCCCAGGACATTACGATTTTCACGCGCAACGCCATCGCCGAAGTTCAGCGCAATCTGTCCGAGGCGCTGCTCGTGGTCGCCCTGGTGCTGCTGGTGTTCCTGCACTCGCTGCGCAATTCGCTGATCGTGCTGATCGCCATACCGATTTCCATTGTGTCCACGTTCATCAGCATGGAGCTGTTCGGGTTTTCGGTGAATCTGATGACGATGATGGCGCTGGGCATGGTGATCGGCGTGCTGGTGGATGATTCCATTGTCGTGTTGGAGAACATCCATCGCTGTCTGAAAACGGGGGCCGATCCCAAGACCGCGGCAATTCAGGGGCGCAATGAGATCGGATTGGCGGCGGTTTCGATCACGCTGGTGGACGTCGTGATCTTCCTGCCGGTGGCGTTTCTGGGCGGGCTGGTGGGAAACATCTTCCGCGAATTCTCGGGAGTGTTCGTGACGGCCGTGCTGATGTCGCTGCTGGTTTCGTTTACGATCACGCCCTTGCTTTCCAGTCGGATGAACACGCGGGAGACGGTGGCCGGCGAGCGCTGGATGCGCGGCTTCGCGCGGGGCTTCGAGCGGTGGTTTGCCGCGCTGGAACACGGGTACCGCACGGTGTTGACGTGGGCGCTCGACCACCGCGGGCTGGTGCTGCTGGGAATTACCGTGCTGATGATCGGTTCGATCGCGCTGGTTCCGCTCGGCCTGATCGGCACGGACTTCATTCCGCCGACGGATCGCGGCGAGTTCGCGGTCACGACGAAGATGCCGTTGGGCACAACCCTGGCCGAGAACAACGCGGCGATGGCGAAGATCGAGGAGTTCATTCTGAACAACCCTGATCTGGTGCAGATGTTGACCATTATCGGTCAGCAGGAAACCGAGAATGGGATCACGACGAACGCCCGGCTGGGCACGATTCAGGTGCGGTTGAGCGCGAAGCACGAGCGGCGGCAGTTGACGCGGCAGACGCAGAATGAGATCGCGGCTTTCGCGCGCGGCATTCCGGGGATGGAGGTTGTGGTCAGTGATATCGGGCTGTTCGGCATGGCCAACGCGCAACCGATTCAATACGAGGTGCGCGGGCAAGACCTCGACTCGGTGCAGGTGGCGGCGCAATACGCGCTCAAGACGTTGCGGGCGGTGCCGGGCGCGCGCGACGTGCAGACCAGCTACGAGCTGGGTTCGCCCGAGATGCAGATTTCGATTGATCGGGCGCGCGCCGCGAATAGTCTGTTGACGCCGGGCGAAATCGCGGGGACCTTGCGCAACGCGGTCACCGGGACCGTCATCACGCGGTTTCGCACGGGCGAAGTGGAGGTGGACATTCGCTCGCTGCTATCGTCTCAATACCGGCAGGATCCGTCGCTGATCTCGCGCATCGAGATTCGCAATCGGGCCGGGCGGATGGTCAAGCTCGGCGACGTGGCGACAATTCAACGGGCCGGCGGCCCATCGTCGATTACGCGCAAGGATCGCGAGCGGTTGATTACGGTGTCGGCGAATGTAGTGGGCCGTTCGCTGGGCGCGGTGCAGGGCGATTTTGACCAGGCGATGGAGTCCTATGAACCGCCGCGCGGCGTGACGTTTTTCGCCTTCGGCGACGTGGAGAATATGCGCACGATGATGACGGACATGCTGACGGCGATCGCGCTCTCGGTGCTGTTTGTCTATATGATTCTGGCGACGCTGTACGAGAGTTACGTGCATCCGTTGACGATCATGTTTTCGGTCCCGGTGGCGCTGATCGGCGCGTTTCTCGGTCTGGCGCTGAGCGGAGCAACGCTTTCGATGTTCTCGATGATCGGGATTCTGATCCTGCTGGGACTGGTGACCAAGAACGGGATCTTGATTGTGGACGTTACGCAGCACTTGCGGAGTCAGGGCCTGACCATGCGCGAGGCGTTGCTCACGGCGGGACCGCTGCGGCTGCGGCCGATTCTGATGACGACGATGACCATGGTGCTGGGCATGATGCCGCTGGCACTGGCGCTGGGCGAGGGCTCGGAGATGCGATCCGGGATGGGCATCGTGATCATCGGCGGACTCATTTCATCCCTGCTACTGACGCTCGTGTTGGTTCCCGTCATGTACACGCTCCTGGACCGGTTCGCGCGGAAGCCGAGGGTGGACGCGGCAGCGGTGGCACACACGTGGCCGGGGTCAGCGTGACCGCGCCTGCCGACGAGACCCGCTGGCGGCTGGAAGAGCGCGTGAAGGAACTCACGGCGCTGCACCGGACGGCACGCCTGTTGCAGGACGAGCGGTTGTCGATTGGCGACTGCCTGAGCGCGGTTGCCGCGCAGCTTCCGGCGGCGTGGCAATATCCCGATGTTGCGTGCGCGCGGATACAGTTTGAGGATCACGAGGCGCTTTCGCCCGGATTTCGCGCGACGGTGTGGCGGCAGGCGGCGACGTTTGAACCGCGCGAGGGACTTTGCGGAACCGTTGAGGTCTGCTATCTCGAAGCGCGTCCGGAGTGCGGCGAGGGGCCGTTTCTGCCGGAGGAACGCGAGCTGATTGAGTCGCTGGCAGACATGCTCGAGACTTATTTTCAACACCAGCTGGCGGATGCGGAGATCCTCGCGACGGCGCGCCGGTTGGAAGAACTGGTGCGCGAGCGTACGGCGGCACTGGAACAGGAGATCGCGCAGCATCGTTCGGCGCGGGCGCAGATCGAAGAGTACCGCGACCGGCTGCGCAAGTTGGCGGCGGAACTTGCGCTGGCGGAGGAGCGGCAACGGCGGGAGTTGGCGACGGACCTGCACGATCATGTGATTCAGGAGTTCGCGTTCCTGCGGCTGCGGATCCAGCAGTTTCGCGGCGACGCGGTATTCTGCGGCTTCGAGCAGAATCTGGAAGAAATCGCCACGCTGTTGGATCGGGCGATCCGGCATGCGCGGCGGCTGATCTTTGAGATCAGCACCCCGATTCTCTATGAATTGGGACTCGCCGCGGCGCTGGAGTGGTTGGTCGAACAGTATCAGACCCGGCATGGGCTGCCGGTCACGTTCAGCGCGACCGGCGATGCGAGCACCCTTTCGGAGGCGGAACGTGTGACGTTATTCAAGTGCACGCAGGAATTGTTGACCAATACGGTCAAGTACGCGCAGGCCGCGGCGGTGACGGTCTCGCTGCGAGCGAATCGGCGGCAAATTTCGCTCGAAGTGCGCGACAATGGCCGCGGCTTCGACCCGGCGATCACGGATGCCGTGCGTTCCGATGCGGCAGGATTTGGTCTATTCAGCATCCGGGAGCGCGTGCGGTATCTGGGCGGCGAGATGCAGATCGAGGCGGCGCCGGGAGCGGGAGCACGGGTTCGGTTGCTATTGCGGCGGGAGGGGTAGATGCGCGAACTTCGCGTGATTTTGGCGGACGATCACAAGCTCTTTCGGCTGGGGCTGCGGGAGTTGCTCACGTCGCACCAAGGGCTCAACGTCGTGGGTGAGGCGGGCAACGGACTGGAAGCGATTTCACTGGCGCGGGAATTGCATCCGGATGTAATCCTGATGGATATCTCGATGTCGGAGTTGAACGGCATCGAGGCGTGCCGGCGCATCGTTTCCGAGGAGCCGGATATCCGCGTGGTGATGCTCTCGATGCACGCCGACCGTCGCTACGTGATCGAGTCGTTGCGGGCGGGCGCGCGTGGCTATGTCCTGAAAGACGCGGCACCCGAGGAGCTGGTGCGGGCCATTCGACGCGTGACGCAGAATCAGTACTATTTGTCTGAATCCACGAATCAGCAGATTATCGCGGAGTTCCTGAAGCTCGCCGCTCCACCCGCCACGGGGGTTTACGATTTACTCAGCGGACGCGAGCGCACCGTGCTGCAACTGATCGCGGAGGGTAACACGACGAAGCAGATCGCGGACAAGCTGAGTTTGAGCGTGAAGACCGTGGAGACGCATCGTCAGCATATCATGGAAAAGCTGAATCTGTTCACCGTGGCGGATCTGACGCGGTACGCGATCCGCGAGGGGTTGACATCCTTGGAGTAGCGGGACCGGGTGTCAGGGATTCCCCCGCTCAGAATCAGCGTTTTCCCGATGGCGGTTAACCGCGTCGCCACCTAAATTGGTCCTCCATGGATTGATCCGATTCACCTGGAGGACGTTCGATGTTTGACACTGGAAATACTGGCTTTATGCTGGTGGCGACCAGTCTGGTGATGCTGATGACACCGGGACTGGCGTTCTTTTATGGCGGCTTGGTCGGGCGGAAGAATGTGCTGACGATCATGATTCAGAGCTTTGTGTCGATGGGCGTGACCACGATCGTGTGGTGGGCCTACGGCTACTCGCTCTGCTTCAGCGGCGGTGAGGGCGGGATTATCGGGAATCTGGATCAGGCGTTCCTGAGCGGGATTTCGCTCACGACGCCGTGTCCGTTCGGCGCCGGGAACATCCCGCTGTATGTGTTTGTCGCGTATCAGATGATGTTCGCGATCATCACGCCAGCGTTGATTACGGGCGCATTTTCCAATCGCATCCGGTTCAGCGCGTACCTGCTCTTTCTGGTGGCATGGCTGACACTGGTGTACTTTCCGTTCGTGCACATGGTATGGGGCGGCGGTGTACTGGCGAAGATGGGAGTGCTGGATTTCGCGGGCGGGATTGTGGTGCACAATATCGCCGGAATGGCCGCGCTGGCCTCCGTGCTGTATGTGGGACGGCGGAGAGTGGGGGATGCGGTCCCGCACAGCATTCCGCTGGTGGCGCTGGGCACGGGTTTGCTGTGGTTCGGTTGGTATGGTTTCAACGCGGGCAGTCAGCTGGCGGTTGATGCGGTAACCGGACTCGCATTTCTGAACACGGACCTCGCCGCCTCATTTGCCGGCCCGACGTGGATGCTGCTGGCGTGGATGATCGAGAAGAAACCGAAGTTCCTGGGACTGTTGACGGGCGCGGTGGCGGGTCTGGCGACGATCACGCCCTGCGCGGGCTACGTGACTCCGACGAGCGCGGCGTTGATCGGTATTGTCGCAGGCATAGTGTGCTACTTCGCCGTGAGCCTGAAGAACAAACTCGGTTGGGACGATGCGCTCGACGTCTGGGGCGTGCACGGCGTGGGCGGCTTGATCGGGATCATTCTGCTCGGGATCCTGGCGGACAAAGCGGTGAACTCGGCGGGCGCGGACGGACTGCTGCTGGGCAACACCAGCTTTTTTATGGCGCAACTCATGGCGGTGGTGGTCTCTTCGATTTATGCCTTTGTGTTCACGTGGGGCATGCTGTGGCTCATCAACAAGCTGACCCGCGTTCGCACGACGGAAGGTGAGGAGGAAAAGGGACTGGACCAATCGCTGCACGGCGAAATCGCATACGAATAGGAGGCTTCATGCGAACTTTGCGTACGATCATTTTGCTTTCACTGATGGTCCCGGCGGCGAACCTGGCGTTGGCGACAGCGACCACGCACATCTGGGGACCGGCGACGGACGTTCAACCGTTCAAAGTCCTGCATGTCACGGCGGACATGTATCTGCCGACACAACTGGACGCGCTGCCCGGAGACGTGGGTGTGCAGTTGCCGCCCGTGACGAATCTGGGACTGACCTGCGGTGTGCTACCCACCAAGGAAGTGCAGTTGGAAGTGGGAGTCGATCACAAGGCCGGGTTCGGCGCGTTTGATCGCTATCCGCTCTATTTCAACGCGAAGCTGGGTGTGCCCGAGAACACACTGATGAGTCGCTTTCCGGCGTTGGCCGTCGGTGTTTTTGATGTCGGCACCGAGTCGGACAAGACAGACTACAACGTGGTGTATGGCAAGGCCGCGATGTCGTTCGAGCAGGTGGGCCGCCTCTCCGTAGGTTTTTTCAGCGGAAATGACAAGCTGTTGCTTGACAGCGAAGGCGAGAAATCGAACACGGGTTTGCTGGCGGCTTGGGAGCGCTCGATGCCGGAGATTTCGGACAAGCTGTGGCTCTGTCTGGAGTATGTCGGAAGTAACAGCGCGTATGGAACGATGAACATCGGCGGCTCATGGAAGTTCGCGGACAATGCATCGATCCTGCTCGGCTACGATATTCTCAATGATGCCGATCTGGCGGGCGTGGAGAACTACTTCACGGCACAGGTGGACATCGACTTGAACATCCGATAGGCGGGGCGACCATCCGGCAGGGTCTGGAGACCCTGCGCGGGGTGAATGGTTGAGCGAGGTGCCGGCAGGGAAGGAATCCCTGCTCGGCGGAAGACGCGTTACAATCTCTGCTCGGCGGAACGGGGTACAATCCCTGCTCGGCGGAGGACGAGATACCGGCCCGCTGCGATGGAAACAAATCGGGAGACCCATGTTGGTCTCCCGATTTGTTTTTGGCACGCAGGGCTGCCTTCGACTACGGCGCGTCGCTGGCTGTCACGTAATAGAAATAGCGATCGTCCGGAGTCGGCAGCGCATACTCGGTGGAGCTCGTGGTACCCAGCAACGTCAACGAACCAAACGCGGCATCGGGACTTCCGTAAATCCGGTAACTTTGTGCGCCAGCGGTTGCCGACCAGCGGAGCAGCAGTTGTCCTGCCGCAAAGATCGCCGTGAGATCGGAGACGGCTGGCGGCGGCGAAGCCGCTGAGCCATAGCGCAGCCCGTTGCCGAAACTGCCGAACCAGACTTCGCCGGGATCCGCGGGATTGTAGAAGATCCGGGATGGATGCGCGAACGGGAAAGCGGTCAACTCCGTGAAGGTCGGCAGGGCGGCGCGCACGTTCGAGGAATACCACAAGCCGCTTTCGGATGTGGAGAGGTAGGCTGCATTGGAATCGAGCGGACTGATGCGGCACGATTCGGCGTACAGTTGATCGCTGATGCGCGTCCAATTCGCGCCGCGATCGGTGGTGCGAAACAATCCGCCGAGTTCATTCGGAGGTCCGCCCCAGCCCCGCCGCACGGTCACGAACCACGAGTCTTGCAGAGGATCGTGCGGGTCGATCACGAGGTCTTTCGTCCAGTAGATCATCATGGGGTCAGAGCGGTCAAGCCAACTCGTGCCACCGTTTGTGGAATAGAAGACGCCCGCGCTCGGCGTGAACGCCAACGGCGATCCCGCGCGACGGGCGGAGTAGGTGGCCAGCAGCGTCCCGTCGTTCAGCACATGAATATTGAAGGCGTGTCCCTGCGTACGCGGCGGTGCGCTCAGCCTGGTCCACGTCGCCGCGGGACCGTCTGGCAAGTTGTTCGTGACATAGATGCCGCCGAGCGTGCTGTGGACGACGCTGCAATAGAGTCGCGCGGGATTGGTCGGATCACTCGCGACCCAGATCACGGGATGCAGGAAGTCATGCAGCACGGACCAGGTCGCGCCGAAATCGCCACTGTACCAGAGTTGCCCGCGGCCGCCGTCCATCGAACCGTCGGTCAGATACGTGCTCTCGTACAGATCGTGAACGGAAGAGGTCGCGGCGTAGAGCAGTCCCGATACCGGGTGCTTGATCGTGTGATAGACTGTATTCACGCCGAACGTCCCGAGTGTGTCAAGCTTGAGTCGCGACCACGAAGTTCCACCGTCGGTGGAGCGCACGCCGCGAATGTCCGTGAAACTCGCGATCATGCGCAGCGAATCCACCCACAGGAGTTGCCATACGGAGGTCGGTTCCAGCCCGTTGCTGGAGTACGCTTGATAGCGCGGGGTTTGACTGCCCGCCGGATTTGAAGTGGCGGGATCGAGATAGACCTGCCGCCAGCTCGCTCCGCCGTCGGTGCTCAAATGCGCAAAACCATAATCCGTGATCAGCACCCGCTGCGGAGCCGTCGCGCAGACGCTGAAGCCGAGCGGACACTCGGCCCAACCCCAGTTGACATCGCCGTGGTCACCGCACCAGCCGGTCGTGATGTTCTGGTTATTCGTCGTCAGGAACACACTCTGCCAAGCGGTGCCGCCATTCGTGGTCTTGAGCACGATCGGATTGTAACTGGAAATGCTCGCGCCCGCGGCATAAGCCATCTCGACACTGTCCACCGCGCAGTCGATGTAGAACAGCCGATCACCGCCTTGAATCCCGGCCGTGCGCTGCGTCCAGGAGGCGTCGCCGCTCGTCCAGGTATAGAGCCCGCTGAAGATGCCGTAATCCGCGCCGCCGATGCCGGGATAGACATCGGCCACGGCGGCCACGATGCAGAACAGGCGAACGGTCGCGCCCTGTCTGGCGCCGCAGAAGGAAAGGTAGGTTTGACCCGCCGGAATGCCGGGCAGATTCAGCGGAACGAAACTGCTGCCACCGTTTGCGGAACTGAATAGACCACTGCCGGTGGCGACGTAAATCGTGTCTCCGAGGAACGCCGCTCCGGCGAGATGCAAACCGCCACCGTTCGAGGCGAGGGTCGAAAAGGTGCTGCCACCGTTGCCCGAGTAGTACACACTGCTGTAGTCGGAGACCACGAGCCGGTTGCTTGAATTCACAGCAACCGCGAGGCCGTAAGCTTCACCGCCGGTGGGATCGGCCACCACCGGAAACCAGTCGTTTCCGCCATCCGTGGTTTTGTGCAAACCCATGACGTCACCACCGCTGAGCGCGTAGCGAACGAGGGGATCGCCACTGTACTTGACGCGGCCCCGGTCACTCGAACGCAACTCGCGGAAAGACGGAACTTGCCACGACACTCCGGCGTCGGAAGATTGAAAGAACTCGCCCATGTCGCAGGCGAGGTGGAACTCCGCCGAATCCTGCGGGCTGAGCGCGGGGTAGAAGAGACCACCGCCGCCGCCGATGCCGGCGGGGTTGAATTGCTGAACTTGCGCGGTGCAGGTTGCGGCGCAGAGCAGCAGGCAGAACAGATTTCGTATTTGCATGGATCGATTCCGGTGATTGTTGCCATCCTGTCAACAAGGTAGTGACCGCAACAATTAGAATCAACTCCGTGCCCGATACGGTGCGTTATCTGCCCCCGGCTTGCGAGACAATCTGTGGCGGAGTTGATCTAACTTGATCCCCAAGAAAAGCCCACCGCGGGAAGATCGGGACAACACACCCGAACCCGGCGATGGGCAATTGGATTGGCGGCGGCAGAGGCAGATCGCGCACGGCGGTGCGGCGCTACGGGGACCGGTCAAGCACGATTCCGGCAGGGAACGTTAATTCCCCCTTTGATCCCCACACAGGAGGCGAGAGAAAAGCGGATTCGTCACCAGCCGTCGGGGCCTTCGAGAGGAAACTTGAAACCGGTCACGTCAGGCCAACTCACGTCGATCTTGGTGCGTTCAAACATGAGCTTCGAGCGCTCCTCGCCCGCGTAATTACCGAACACTTTCACGTGACGAATGCCGGAGTTGGCGATCATGCGCGCGCAAATCGGACAGGGAAAGACCGTCACAAAGATCGTCGCGCCTTCGATCGACACGCCATTGCGCGCGGCCTGTAGAATCGCGTTCTGCTCCGCATGCAAACACCAGCAGAGTTCGAGGCGATCGCCGGACTTCACCCCCTCGCGCTCGCGCTCGCAACCGCCGAGTTCATCGGGATGCGGATGGCCCGCCGGCGGACCGTTGTAGCCGGTGCACAAAATCTGATTGTTGCGGACGATCAGGCAGCCGACCTTGCGCCGCGGGCAGACGCTGCGTTGCGCGATCAGATGCGAAATGCCGAAGAAATATTCGTCCCAGGAAATGCGGGGCATCGAAGAATACTTGAAAGGTGAAACTTGGAACTTGACGATCCGCTTCCGGGCACGCAGGGACGGGCGCCTCGGCGGGGAAAAGCGGGCGACGCCGTCGGCCCCTGCCGCCCGCTTCAGCGGAGTTGAGACGGGACCTCAGGCGCGGTCGGTGCGCTCCCAGGTGCTGGCGCGAATGCCGCGCGCGTAACGAAAGAAGCCCTGCAACAGCGCCACATTCAGGGCCACGAAGAGAAACAACAGGGACAGGATGCGCAGTTTGATTCCCACCAGTCCGAGCAGGCCACCGAGCAGCGCCGCCGCATAGCCGCACACTTGGACTAAAAACAGGTAGTAGCCCGGCAGCGTGGCGCGCAGCGAGAAACTGGAAACCAGCGCGCCGATCATCAGGAAGGGAAAGACCCAGCGCAGCACCTTGTGCGAGAAATAGCTGTAGGCGGCCAGACCGTACCGCGGTTGCAAGACGCGGGCGTAGCGAAAGAGCGTCTGGAAATTGCCCGCACCGATGCGCACGCGACGGCGGTATTCCTCGCGCACCGACGCCCCCGATTCTTCGAATGCGCGGGCCGCGGGATCATGCACCTGCCGCAAGCCCGCGAGTACGGCCCAGATCGCGGGCACCGTATCATCATTCAGCGCGCCGCGTCCATAGGGTTGATACAGCGAGCGGCGCACGGCCATCAGCGAGCCAAGCGCGCCGGACATGCCGCCCACCTCACTCTCGATCGTGCGCAGGCGATTCTCGTACGTGCCGTAGGTCGCTTCGCCCGCGACGTCGATGGCGCCGGCCGGAACCCGAATGTACTTGCCGCCATTCACGACGCCGACGTGCGGGTCGGCAAAATGCCGCACCAGATTGCCCACGGCGTCCGCGGCAAGTTCCACGTTGGCGTCCGAGATGACAAGGATCTCGGCCTCCGTGCAAGCGACGAGTGCATTCAACACGCCGGCTTTGCCGCTGCGACCGGGCAGCTCGATCAATCTCACGCGCGCATCGGCAATCCCGCGCACAATCTCGTTGGTCCGGTCGGTCGAACCGTCAGAGCCGATCAGGATTTCCAGCTTGCCCGGCCCATACTCCAGCGCCAACGCGTTATGGACCTTCTCGCCGATCACGCGCTCTTCATTGTACGCCGGAATCAATACCGCCACGGTTGGCCAGGCCCCGTCGGGAAAATGCGGCGGATCGACAAAGCGACGGCGAAACAGCCGCAGCGTCAGCGGATAGAGCGCGTACGTGTGCAGCATCGCCAGCAGACATACCCCGAGCACGATCCAGGCCGCGGTGTGCATCAACCCTCGCGCGGCTGGCGACCGCGATACCAGCGAACGTGCACTTTCTCCACGGTCGCGAGGCCTTCGACGATCGCCGAATCGATCACCGACAGAAACGCTTCAATCCTCTCGGCCTTGTCGATGATCTCGATGACCAGCGGAAGATCCGTCGATAGCCGCAGTACTTTGGCCGTGTGCAGGCGGCTGTGCGCGCCGAAGCCTTCGAGACCGCGCAGGACCGTGGCTCCCGCGAGGCCGTGTTCGCGCGCGCGCAAGACGATCCACTCGTGGAGCGGCTTGCCGTCGATGCGGTCGCTTTCACCGATGAAAATTCTAAGTAGTTGGCCGTCGCCGGAGAGCATGGGAAGAAAAACTTGAATCGTGAAACTTGAAACGTGAAAGGCAGAGCGGGGAACGTCAAGACTCAGCAGACGTGCTGCCGCAGGAATTCCGATTCCGGCAGGGACACAGCCCCTGCGCGGCGGACCCGGTTACAGGAAGCGGCTGGCCACGAGGCCGAGATAGACCGCGCCGAGGCCGAGCACGAGCTGCAATGCGATGTTACCGAACGCCGCGAGCAGTTGGCCGTCACGAGCGAGCGCAACCGTTTCGTAGCCGAACGAAGAATACGTCGTGAAGCCGCCGAGCACGCCGATCAACAAGAAGAGCCGCGCTTCCGCCGAGAGCACGAAACGCGACTCCGCGAGGCCGGCGAGCAATCCGATCACCAAACAGCCGAGGGCATTCACGGCCAGCGTGCCCATGGGAAACGCGGAGCCGGGCAAGCCGCGCTGTACACAGCCGCCGACATAATAGCGCAGCACCGAGCCGAGAAACCCGCCGCTGCCCACCCACAACAGCTCACGCAAGCTTGCGTTCCTGCCGGTCAAAATAGCGCTTGCCGGGGCGCACGATGGGAGCCAGCGATCTCACCACGTCGAGCAACGGTTGGCCCTTCTCCAGATTCACAAAACCGACGCGATAGAGTTCCGGCCAGTTGCGCGTCGGATCATTCAATTGATAGACGCGAATTAGCGTCTGCAACCCGCACAGGAACACTTCCGTCGGCAGGCCGCCCGTCTGATACATGCCCATCTGAAACGACCACGTGCCTTCCCCCCATTCGGCAAAATAGGCCGGCAGCTTGTGATGCTGCGCGCTCTCAATGGGATCGCTGCCGTTGCAGACCAGTTCGCAGGTCTCCGTCAGGGCCAACCGCAACTCGTGCCGGGTTTCGATCTTGAGCAGAAAATCGCTGAAGAAATCGCTATGGCGCGGCGTGAGCTCGCGCTGATCGAAATGCAGATGCAGGCGGAATTCCGGCTGCGCGGCCAGACTATGATGACGCCGGCCGACGTTGCGTATCTCCACACGACCGTCGTTCAACGCGTAGATGACATGTCGGCCCGCGGCGAGCGCGGCGGTCTTGGGGATGAGGTCTTTGTAGAACATGGGGAGAAGTGCAGAAAACCTGAAACGTGAAACTTGAAACCTGAAGGCAGAGGTGGACACGTCAAGACTTATTTGACGTGCCGCCACAAGCAGTCGGATTCCGGCGAGTTGAAGACAACCCGCGCGGCGGAAAAACGCGAAGACAACCCGCGCGGCGGAAGAAGGCGAGCGCGACACGCACGGCGAACTAAGGCTGGATGCGCTTGGGATGCTTGGGTTTACGCTTGTAAACCTTGTCGTCGTCGATCACCTTGGCGGGTTGGGTGGGAAGCGGAATTCGCGGTTTGGGGCGACGCGGCTGGGCCGGAACTTTCGGCTCCGGACTCATCGCGGGAGCTCCACAACGGCCTGAATCACCGCACCCTGCCGCCGCAGTTCAAACATGGTCAGGTCGAGCAGATCAATCAGGGATTGAAACTGATCCGCTTCAAGTCCGCGTTCGACAACCCGGCCCGGCCCGACCGGCCAGCTGATCGAAAAACCCTGCTCTGTGCCCCGCTGACTAAACATGAACGTCAAACCGCTCTTCGAGCGATGCTGCACGCGCGTGTCAGGTCGATCCGTATCAATAATATGCCCGGCGGTCTGCAACATGTATTTCAACGCGGAATAGAGCGCGGGCAGCTCGCCGGCATCGAGTATGCTCTCGGCCTGCACGCCGCCGTTGGTCAGCGAGATGTTGGCGGCGAAGAACCGTACCGTATCGCCCGGAATAAACGCGACATCCGCCTGTACGAAGAGGTCTTCACCCGTGTCCTTACCCTTCTTGCCCAACATACCGCCCATGCCGCCGATGTGCCGCAGCGAAATCCGGCCCACGGGAGTCAGATCACGGAACAACGTGCGATTGGGCGATTGTAACTCCCACTCGTAATCCGTGGCGAGACCGCTCGTCGGCTGCAGGAGCGGCTGAGCGGGTGCGACGGCTGGTAACAAGAGGAGGAGGGAAAGCAGGAATTTCAAGATTGGAAATGCGAAACTTCGAGAATGATTACGGCGAACCGAACCGACTCCAGTGGGGACATGGTCCCTGCCCGGCGAAACAGAGCGCACGCAGTGCGCCGCTACGATTGACACGTTCCGGGCACGCGGGGACGCACGGCGCGGCGACAGATTCCGGGCACCAGGGGATGGGTGCCTCGGCAGAAAGACGCTCAGTTCTTGTGCTGCCAGCAGTACCGCGAGCCCTTTTCGGCTTTGCGGGAGCAGCGCGTGCCCTTGGTAGTCGTCGCCTCACACTGCCGGCGGACGTCGGACGGCTTGCTGACGGAGGCCGGCAATAGGTCGAGGGCGGCCCTTGCGGAAACGCTGTCAAGGCGAACCTGATTGAGGAACGGGATCGCCCGGTCCACCGGGACCCAGCCCTCGACATACACTTTCGCCCAGCCTGCCACGGTATCGGCCACGGTGACGCGAGCCGACGGGCCAAACGAACCGACGACCGGACCGCAAGGTATAATCCGTAGGGAGTCCCCCGGACAGGTCAACGAATCCGGGACCGGCTGGGCGGAAACCACAGCGGTCCAGCCGAGTACAAGGAGGAAAGCCCGGAGAGTACGGCTAAAGTCCTGATAATACGGGTTCATGGAGTCTCAATATCCGCCTTTTTCTCCTGAAAAGCAACTCTTTAGCCTATCCTGACCAGCTCACGCAGCAGGCCATTGCGGGCTTGCGGTAGTGAGACGGGAAGCGTATATTTGTAGTGGTTGAATGGTGGGGTGCCCAAGCGGGACTCGGGCAACGTCAAATCATGGACCTCGATACTCTCAAAAGATATAGCAGCGGCGAGCTTACGCCCAAGCAGTTCATGGCGGTCCACCGGCAGGCCGGTGAGCTGCTGGACCTGTTGCAGGAGCACCTGCGGCCCAACGAGTTCGTAAGCACCGTGCAGGATTGGCCCGATCCGCGCAACCGGCATCAGGCCCGCCATTTCCTGGTCCTCAAGACCATGATGCTCGTGACTCCGCTCTTGATTGTGGGGACCACGGCGTTTATCTTTCAGGATCCGGTCGCGGTGGCGCTGGCGCTATTGAGTTGGCTGGGGCTGTTCGGACTCGTGGCAGTCGCCATGCTCTGGCGGCGGTGGCGACTCCAGCGGCTCAATCCCGGTCAATCGGTGCTCGTGGTGACCAATCGCCGGATGATGCGAGTGTGGCTCGATGGTTCCGAGGAGGTGCAGGGCTGGTGGCTCGGAGATCGATCGGATGACATGCCGATGGAGCCGGTCTCCGGGACGATCCGGTTTCTGCTGGAAATGGACCTCGGCGAAGTGTCCATGAATTGAGCGTCGCTACCCGCCCGCTATCCCCCGTCAAACGGGAGGATGGCTGCTCCCCGGTTGTTACTCTGCCGCGCCACGTTCCCCATCAAACCTCACCGCCTCCTCCGCTGCGCCCCTTCTTCGCACTTTTGCTCGCGCTCATCGTGTCGCGGCTGGCGGCGATGTACAGCTTCTATCTTTACGATGACGCGTTCATCACGTTTCGATTTGTGGAAAACCTTGTCTCCGGGCAAGGTTTTCTTTATAATGCAGGCGAACGGGTGCAGGGGATCAGCACACCACTGTGGGGGCTGGTGCTGGCCGCTCCGACGGCAGCGGGCCTGCGGCTCGTGTGGAGTGCCCGAACGCTTGGACTGCTGCTCGATGCGGTGATCGCACTGCTCGTCTATCGTCGGCTGCGCGACGAGGGCCGCGCGCGGGCGGCGACGGTGGCGGTCGGGTTATTCGCGCTGGACTTGTTCTTGGCGAAAACGGCGGTGAGCGGCATGGAATCGTCACTGTTCCTGCTCATGACCATGGGGGCGATGCTGCTGCTCTTAGACGGGCGGCTGATCGCGTCCGCCGTGATCGTTGCGGCCAGCGTGTTTGTGCGACCGGAAGGGGCGCTGTGCGCCGCGGGGATGCTCGGGTATGCGGTGGTGAGAAAAATGCGAAGTCCGGGTAGATTCCGGCAGGGTCGGGAGACCCTGCTCGGCGGGGAACACGGTCTGGAGACCCGGCTCGGCGGGGAGGTAGAGACTCCCCCCTGCCCTACCGTAAAAAAAGGGGAGACTGCATTGCGCCCCGTGCATGGAGGAGGCACCGAGTGGCAGCGATTGCTCGCCGCGGCAGCGGTCGGATTCGTCATCGTCACGCTGGGGGCGGTGTTGCAACGGTGGTACTACGGAACTTGGATTCCGCAGTCCGTGGCCGGGAAGATGGCGCTGCCGAACCACTACCATGAGGTCTTCACGCTGGCCCTGTTTCCGTTGCGGGACCCATTGCAGTTTGTGCTCACAATCACGACATTAGTTGGACTGCGCAGCGCGTGGAGCGCGTCCGCCCTGGTGCGGGTTTATACTCCGTGGGCCGTGCTGTTGCTGCTGGTCTGGATGATTACCGGCGCGCATCTATGGGCGTGGTATTGTGTGCCAATTTGGTTCTATAAGGTGGTGGTGACGGCGGTGGCTGCCGGGGTGTGGGTTGATGCGATCCGCAAGCCCGGGGCCGACGTGACCCCCCCCTGCCCCCCCGTGAACAGAGGGGAATCCAACGGGCGTCCCCTGCCCGGGACGGAGAGGATTGCAATCGGTGCGGCGGTTTTCATCGTGACAGCATGGGTCGGGTTTGCGGCGGCGTTCGGACGTGACCGGATGGAGAGCAACGTGTATTCGAAGATTCGCGAGTGGGTGGCGGGGAAGTCATTTACCGGAATGCGGGCCTACGGCATGGACTTCGGCGCGTTCGGCTATTATACCGGATTGCAGATTCTGGACGAGCCGGGCTTGGTCTGGCCGCAGGCGATGACCTTCCGGAATGATTTGCAGACGATCCTGCTCGCGGAACGTCCGGAATATGCTTTCGTGACCGCGAATCAGGACAATCTGCGCGCCATGCGCGGCGGAATGATCGCCGAACTCTATGAGCCGCTGTGGCGAGCGTCGATGAACGGAAAGACCGACGTCCTCGCACCGATTGAGAGTTTTGTCACGGACTGGGCACCCGACTTCTACCTGTTTGCCCGCCGGGACCTGCATGCCGAAAAGTAAACCGGCGCTGTCGGCCAACGCGCTGCGGGCGCTGCTCCGCTGGTACCGGAAACAGAAGCGCGAGCTGCCGTGGCGTGAGCAACGTGATCCGTACCGAATTTGGATCAGTGAGATTCTGCTTCAGCAGACGCAAGTCGAGACGGTCAAGCCATACTACGCGCGCTTCCTGAGACAGTTTCCGACGGTCGAGACCCTGGCCGCGGCACCGATGGACAGGGTGCTGAAAGCGTGGGAAGGTTGCGGTTATTATGCCCGCGCGCGGAATCTGCACAAAGCGGCCAGGCTCGTTGCCGAAACCGGAAGGCTGCCGCATGCGGCGGCGGAATGGCGAAAACTACCGGGCATCGGCGCCTACACGGCTGCCGCGATCGCTTCGATCGCCTACGGCGAAGCGGTGCCCGTAATTGACGGCAACGTGGAGCGCGTCCTCGCCCGCGTGCTCCGCGAACGACGGATTCTGAAGACCACGCCTGCCTTGAAACGGCTGCGGGTCGTCGCGGAATCGCTGATGACGGAGATTACCCGGCTGAAACTCGGTCCCGGCGACTACAATCAGGCGCTGATGGAGTTGGGCGCCACGCTCTGCCGGCCGCGCTCGGCGATGTGCGAAGATTGCCCGTTGAGGACGGAATGCCGGGCGAGAGCCTCGCTGGCCGATGTCACGGTCCTGCCACGCAAAACTCCGGCGAAACGGATTCCACACTATCAAATCGGCGCGGCGGTGATCCGGCGACGTGGCAAAGTCCTGATCACGCAGCGACCACCCGAAGGGATGCTGGGCGGCCTCTGGGAGTTTCCGGGCGGCAAGCAACATGACGGCGAGTCCTTGGAGGAGTGCGTCGCGCGCGAAATCCTGGAAGAGCTGGGGATCGAAATCGCCGTGGGCAAGCATCTGATGAGCGTCGATCATGGCTACTCGCACTTCTCGATCACGTTGCACTGCTATGACTGCCGGGTCCGGTCGGGACGCATTCGCAAACTGGCCGTGGCGGACTATCGCTGGGTGACGCCGGCCGAACTCGATGATTACGCGTTCCCGAAGGCGGACCGGGTCGTGCTGGCGAAGTTGAAGCAGACTTAGAATCTGAATTCCGCAACGGCGCACGGGCTTGTTGCTGAAAGGCGCTCGCCGAGCCGTGCGTCCCCGCGCGGCCGGAATCTGAGGCATTTGATGCCGATTGAAGCACAACGGAGTTTGACTGCCGTCAATTCCGGCGGGGACACAGTCCCCGCTCGGCGGATAGAGTCTGAAGCTCGCGCACGGCTGGATGGCGCTTATTGCTGAAAGGCGCTCGCCGAGCCGTGCGTCCCCGCGCGGCCGGAATCTGAGGCATTTGATGCCGATTGAAGCACAACGGAATTTGACTGCCGTCAATTCCGGCGGGGACACAGTCCCCGCTCGGCGGATTCCGATTTCGGCGACAAGCCCGCACGGCGATGGCGCCGAGCACGGTGCCGCCGGGTGCGGCACGAATTCTGGCTGGTACAGACCCCCCGTTGTCCTCCGCCGCTGACGGGGGGGAGTCCATTGCCGAAGACCAACCCCATCTGACTGCCCCGGAAACCGGGGAACGGTCTGACGCTCCGATCCCGGCCGCGCGAGGTCGCACGGCTCGGCGAAACTATCAGTCCCCGGCGGGCGAGTGAAACGCTGAAATCTGAAAGCAAATCCTACGATCATGCGCACTATACTTATCTTCACGCTGTTGATCGCGCTGGGCGGATGCGTCGGCGACGAGTCGTTCCGCGAGGTCGAATCGTTGCGCAAGAGCGGCGACATCGAGAATGCGCGCGCACTGGCGATTCAACTGGTCAATGAAAAGCCGGACCGGATGAAGGTCTGGCTGGAGTTCTGCCGCCTCACGACCGAGCTGGTCCGGCCACTCGAAGTGCAGGACAAAGACCCCCTGCCGTACCTGTTGCAGGCGAGTCTGGTCTGCGCGGCAATCAGCCTGCGGCACAAACAAGAACCCCCTGACGCCTGGCGCGAGATTGGCCGGTTTCTCGCGGTTGCCCTTTCGCGGCAGGGGAATATTCTGCTGAGCGAGATGAACGAGGATATCAAGTCCGTGGACTATCGCACGACGCTGTCGGAGTTGCCCGGTGGAACCACGGGGGCAGGCGGCAGCGCCTACTTCAATGCCATCTCCGCGGTCGAGGACGCGCGGCGAAATGCCCGCTCTAAAGTTGAGCGCATGACGGTCATTACCGATGTGTTGGCGGCGTTGCCGACGAATTCACCCGGAGCACAAGCGGTGGTGCAACAGCTCGATGTGACCCGACCGGCTTGGGCGGGTTCGCTGGAGTTGAAGCCCGATTACCTGCTGCCGCTAACGGAGAATATGCATAACCGCTGGCAGGGCGCGCTCGAAAAGGCGGTGGGCGATTTGAAAGAACTCGGGTATTTCCTACCCGGGACGATTCTCGAAAACGGAGTCTATTGACGTGCATGCCTTGATCGCGGACGGCGGCGGGACCAAAACGCGGGCGTGGCTCGTGGATATTCCCAACAAACGGATTCTGGCGACCGCGGAATCCGGACCGTCCAATTTCGGAAAGGTCAAAGCGGAAGGCCTGCGAGCCGTGCTGCGCGACCTCCGGCACCTGCTCGGCGGCGACGCGCGGTTTGATACCGTCGTACTCGGGCTGGCCGGAGTCGGACGCGAACAAGAACGGAATGCCGCCCTGGTCGCGGCCCGGACTGAGTGGCCGACCTGCAAGATTCATGTCGTGCCGGACGCGGAATTGGCGTATCGAGGGGCGTTCGCCGGAGGCCGACAGGGTGTGCTCCTCATCTGCGGAACGGGGACGATTGCCTACGGCCAGACACCGGCCAGCCGCGAATTCAAGCGCGTCGGTGGCTGGGGACCGCTATTGGGCGACGAAGGCGGCGGAGCTTGGCTGGGGCGCGAGATCATCCGGCAGTGTCTCTTCGAGTATGAGAACGATGAACTATCCCCGTTTCATTCCGCAGTCCTGGAACAACTGGGGTTGGAATTCACGCCACAGCTAATCACCAAGGTTTACTCCGAAAACTTCGGGCCGAGCGAGTGGGCGCAGCTGGCACCGCTGGCGTTCCAATACGCTCAGGAAGATCCGTCGGTGATGAAGATGCTGACGCGAATGGCCATCGAACTCGTGGACCTGGTGGAGCGAATCGCGGAGCCGTTGCTGCCCGATGCGCATGCCGTGCCGGTGGTTATCATGGGCGGATTGTGGGAACAGCGCGAGATCCTGCGACCGCTGATCGAGCAGGAAATCGAGATTCGCAACCTGCCGGTCGTGATTGCAGAGCCGTCGGGCGGACCGATGGAGGGGGGAATGCTGCTACTGGAAGGATGAGGGAGGAAGCAGGGCGGTGGAGCGGCGCGGAGACGCGCAGCGTGCGGCGAGGAAGAACAGCTGCGCGAAGACGCGCATCCCCCCCGGCCCCCCACTGGATGTGGGGGGAGACCCGAGCAGAAACGGCGACCAAGGCGGTCGCCGTTCTCAGTTACTGGAGGTTCAGCAAGTTCAGTTTTGGATGTGCCAGCGGATCAGATCGCGGACGGCGACCACGCCAATGCCGCGGACGTACTGTTTGAGCTGTACCACTCCAATATCATTCGGATGAATGAAGACCTGATCATAGCGGTCGGAGCCGTGGTAACGATGTTCGTACGCAAGGCAGTTCGTGAACGCCGTATCCTCGCCCGCTTCCGTGCGGCCCAGTACGGTGGTTCCCGTCGAAACCAACTGCACGGAGTCACCATTGATTACGGTGTAACTGCCGAGCGCGGCCGGCCAGCGATAGAGCAGGTTGCCCGCCGCCGGGACCGGAGCCGGGTAATCGAGCTGGAATGTTCCGGTGTCGTCGATGTTCCGCCAGTAATACAGCGTATCGACGTCGGGCGTGCCGGTGCGGATCGAACGGATCCCGTACCAGTCGAGATCGTCGATGAATTCCGGACGCAGCGACTGCACGCGAATCTCATAATCTTCGCCGACCGTGTCGGAGACTACGTAGTCCCAGGTGTTGCCCTCGCAGAGTGGAATGAGCCCGTCCGAACAGTAGCGATAATCCACGGTAATGCGAACCCAGCCGGACGAGCCGATGCCGTTGTAGGCGCGCAACTGATAGTTGTAAACATCCGGGTTCGTCCCCAACTCATCATTGTACTGGGTCACATCCGGCCCCAGCATGGCCAGCGGCTGGAACTGCTGTCCGTACGGCGCGCGTTGCAGCTCGAAGCCCGTCTCGTTCACGGCGCGATCCAACCAATGCAGAATGACGCGGCGGCCGATCACGACCTCGGCGACCAAACTGTCGGGGGCCAACGGCGCGCCGGGCGCCGGTGTCGTCACCACGGCGGAATCCGCGCTCCAGGCGATCCCATTCTCGTTCTGCGCACCGACGCGGTAGTAGTATGTCGTCTCCGCGCTCACGGTGTTGTCCGTGTAAACCACGACCGCATCACCGACGGTGGCGAGATCCGCCCACTGCCCCCCCGCGACATGGCGCTGAATCACGAAAGCATCCACGACGTCATTGTCCTGCCAGGTCACGCGAACCGTGACCGCAGCAAGCGCCACCGCCTGTACGTCCGACGGCGCGCGGGGCAACGGCGCGGCGGTCGTGGACCGCTGCTGCTCATTGGACGGAGCCGACTCTCCCGCCGCGTTCCACGCGACCACCCGCAGCCGGTAAACTGTCCCCGGTGAGAGGTTGGTCAGCTCGTAGGTCACCGTTCCGATCCCGGCATGCGCGGCCACATTCGCCTGGGTAAACCAGGCGCTTTCCGACTCGATATAGACCTGGACCTTGAACCCGTCTTCATCCTCCGACCGATCGTTCCAAGTCAGATTCATCGAGTACTGCGTCACACTGACGATCGTGAACAGGTTGGGCCCGGTCGGCACCACGGGCGCAGGCGGAGTCACAGGGTCTTTCGGATCTTTACAGGAAAGCACGAGTCCCGCGACGAGCAACAGGAGGATGAGTGGATTGATTCGGGACATGGGAAGAAGCAATGAAAAACGAAAATTGAAAAATCAAAGTCTCGATACGGATTCCGGCAGGGTCGGGAGACCCTGCTCGGGGTAACTTGCTATCCGGTGCCCTACCCGGCGTGACGCTCCGAGTCCGGCCGCGCGAGGACGCACGGCTCGGCGGGGGCTCCGAGCCCCCCTGACCCCCCCGCGAACGGAGGGGGACTCGAGGCAGATTCCGGCCGCGCGCGGCCTACTGGCCTTCGCCGCCGGGTTTGAAGCCGAAGCCGCCGCCGCCGGGCTGCGGCTGACCGTGCAGCTTAATCTCGCCAAACTGCTTCTCGTATCGCTCGATATTCTCCTTGATCGCATTCATTAGGAACTTCATGTGCGACGGAGTCATGATAATCCGCGACTGGACAGTGGCCTTGGGCGCGCCGGGTACCATGCGGGCGAAGTCGATAAAGAACTCAGCCGGGCTGTGGGAGATCAAAGCGAGGTTGGAGTAGATCCCCTCGGCGATCTTCTCGTCTAACTGAATATTGATTTGCTGTGGTTTCGGGTCGGCAGACATGGGAATGGTTTTCACTTGAACAAATGGTTAGAAAGACACCTCTACAAAGAAGCAGAATCTGGGAGAAAGTCAAGCGGGACGGTCCACCGAAGAGGGATCCACGAACCGCACGGCTTGCCTATTTGCAGCGATTAGTTAGATTGCACTGATGGAGACGTTGAATTGCGAAAGCGGTTTCCGGCGGGGTCTGAAGACCCCGCTCGGCGTGAACTTGACCCTGCCCGGGGCGCAGAATTGAACGACCACGGACTCGACCTATGGACAAGCGAATCTTCCTGATCGACGGCTCGGCGCAGATGTATCGCGCGCACTTCGCCTTCCTGCGCAACCCGCTCAAGACCAGCCGGGGCGAGATCACGTCCGCCATTTTCGGCTTCCTGAATACGCTGGTTAGCTTGATCGAGAAAGAGCGGCCGACGCATCTGGCGATTGTCTTCGATACCGCTGAACCGACTTTTCGCCACAAAGCCTATACCGAGTACAAAGCCACGCGACAGAAGATGCCCGAGGAGTTGGTGGATCAACTGGGCCGACTCGATCAGGTCTTGAAGGCCACCGGAATTCCGATTCTGGCTCGACCGGGTTGGGAGGCCGACGATGTGATCGGCACCATGGCCAGGCAGGCGGAAGCCGAGGGCTATGATGTCTTCATGGTGACCGGAGACAAGGATTACCAGCAACTGGTGAGTGAGCACGTCTTTCTCTATAATCCGAGCAAGGAAGAGACGCTCGTGATGGGGCCAAAGGAGGTCGAAGCCCACTTCGGCGTCCCGCCGGAACGAGTGATTGACGTGCTCGCGCTGATGGGAGACACGTCCGATAACGTGCCCGGAGCGGCCGGAATTGGACCGAAAACAGCGGTCAAGCTGGTGCTGGATCATGGTTCCGTGGAGGCTGTGCTCGACGCCGCCGCGGAAATGAAGCCGGGCAAAGCGCGGGACGCGCTCCTCCGGGACCGCGAACAGGTGCTCATGAGCAAGGAACTCGTCACCATCGATACGCACGCGCCGGTCGATTTCGGGCATGACCAGTGCGATCTCAAGCCGATCCTGAATGCGGAACTCGAGCGGCTGTTGAACGAACTCGAACTCTACTCGCTGCTCGAGCGCATCCGCAAGATGGCGGGTGCGGCGGCTCCGGCCGGAGCGCAGGCACCGCTGTCGGTGCGGAACTACCGCTTGATTCAGGATCGAGCGACACTATCGCAACTTGTGGATAAGTGGCGGCGCGAGCGCCCCCTGCTTTCCATGGATCTCGAAACGACATCCGTCGATCCGATGCGAGCCGAAATCGTGGGCGCCAGTTTCGCGATCGTCGAAGGTGAGGCGTGGTATGTGGATGTGGCGAGTCTGGGGGATGCCGGAAATCCAAAATCCAAAATCGAAAATCGAAATGCCGATCTGAGAACCCCCCCCAGCCCCCCCGTGAACGGGGGGGAGAGCGAAGGCCACATGAGCGGGAGGGAGAGCCGGAGGTTGGATCTGTTCGGAGGGGGCATGGCCGATAATCCAAATGCCGATCTTGGACCCCCCCCCAGCCCCCCCGTGAACGGGGGGGAGAGCAGGAGGGGCAGCGAGGCGTTCTTGTCCTTCGCGAGGGCGCTCTATGAAGACGAGCAGGTGCCCAAGACCGGACAGAACCTGAAATATGACACGCTGGTGCTGCTGAACCACGGGGTCGTGACCTGCGGGATTGTGTTCGATAGCATCCTCGCGGCCTATATCATCAACCCCGGCAGCCGCACGCTCAGCATTGACGCGCTGGCGCGGGACTACCTGCAATTGCCGAAGATCGCCACCGACGAGCTGATCGGCTTGGGCAAGAGCCAGATCACCATGCGCGAGGTTCCGGTCGAGCGGGTCTGCGAATACGCCTGCGAGGACGCCGATTACGCGTTGCGGCTGGCGCACAAGCTCAAGCCCATGCTCGCCTCACAGGAGAAGATCCTGACCGAGGTCGAACTGCCGCTCCTGCCCGTGCTGCGCGAAATGGAGTTCAACGGCATCCGGCTGAATGTCGAGCTGCTGGCCGAAATGAGCAAAGAGCTGGATCGCGATCTGATCCGGCTGACCGACGAGTGCTATCGCGCGGCGGGAGAATCGTTCAACCTGAACTCAACCAAACAGCTCGCCACAATCCTGTTCGACAAGCTCAAGCTGCCGGTCCAGAAGAAGCTCAAGACCGGCCCGTCCACCGATGTGGACACGCTGACGACCCTCGCGCCGATGCACGATCTGCCGCTCAAACTGCTCGAATACCGGACGCTGGCCAAACTCAAGAGCACCTACGTCGAGGCGCTGCCGCAGATGGTGCATCCGCGAACCGGGCGCGTCCATACGACGTTCAGTCAAACCGTGGCGGCGACCGGACGATTGGCCTCCAACAACCCCAACCTGCAGAATATCCCGATTCGAACCGAAGTCGGCCGCCGAATCCGCGAGGCCTTCGTCCCGGGCGAGGCAGGCTGGACTCTGGTTTCCGCCGATTACAGCCAAATCGAGCTGCGGATCATGGCGCACTTGTCGGGCGATGAGCGGCTGGTCGCGGCCTTCAACCGGGGCGGCGATATTCACGCGGAGACCGCCGCGCTGATCTACAAGTGCGACCTGACTACGGTCAATTCGGACATGCGGCGCGCGGCCAAAACGGTCAATTTCGGCATCATCTACGGCCAAACCGATTTCGGCCTCGCGCAGGAGCTGGGCATCCCGAGAAACGAGGCCAAAGCGTTCCGCGATGCCTATTTCCAGCTCTATCCGGGGGTCCGCGAATTCATGGATCGAACCATCGTGACGTGCCGGGAACGGGGATTCGTCGAGACGATTCTGGGCCGCCAGCGGCGCATCCCGGACATTGAGGCCAAGGAACGGCAAGTCCGCGAATTCGCCGAGCGCACGGCCATCAATACCCCCGTTCAAGGCAGCGCCGCCGACATGATCAAGCTCGCGATGATCGGCATTCATCGCCGCTTGCATTCGGAAAAGATTGCCGCCCGGATGCTCTTACAGGTTCACGACGAACTCGTGTTCGAGGTCGCGGAAGCCGACCGCGAACCGCTGGAGACGATGGTCCGCGAGGAGATGCAGCACGCGCTGCCGATGTCCGTTCCGGTGATCGTGGACATCGGCCACGGCCCAAGTTGGCTCGCGGCGCACTGACCCGGTGAATCCGGCACGGCGGCACGCGGCGAACCGCGATGGGAGCACCGTCCTGTGGATATCTTCGACCGCGCGGACCGGAGCAGAGAGCAATTCTCGAACAGGATTGGAGCGGTGTGATGCATGAATTCGGGCAACATCGCTCCGTGAATGCGGATGCAGTCGCGTTTCCAACGCAAAGTACTGGCTTTTTTTGCGAAAGGACTTGCATTTTCAAGAATCGTGTTATATATTTCGCCTTATCTGCCATCGGAGGTTACGGGTTTGATGCGTGACACCGATGTGATCTTTGAATGGAGTGTGTTGCCGCTGGGCGCGGATCACGCGCGATCGACGGTTTTCGTCGCCGCGTTGGTGCTGATTCCGCTGCTGGTCGGCCTCAGCTTCCACTCGAGTGAATGGGCACTCATCAGCCTGGTCTTCCTGCTCGGATCCCTCAACCGGTTCTGGGTTCCACAGCGCTACCGCGTGAGTGAAACCGAGATCGAATTCAGCCGCTGGTGGTTCCGCACGACGCACCGGCTGAACGGGTACAAACGGTTCGTACCGGGGGCGCGGGCCGTGTTTCTGTCCCCGTTCGCGGAACCGAATCGGCTCGATCCGTATCGCGGACTGTGGGTTCAACTGGGCCGGAATGCTCAAGAGTTCAAGAGCTTTCTGGAACGATCGATCCCGCGCGCCGAACGATGAGCGGTCCGGCCCCGCCCGAGTATCTCAGCCCGGAACAGGTCGAGCTATTCGACCGGCTGGCCGCCGGCGTCGCCGCCCGCAGGCTGACCGTACCAGCCCTGCTCTTTCTGGAATCCGCGCGACCGCTGAACTTCGTGGGGTCGCAAGCGATGCTGTTCTTCGCCCCATTTGTCCATGCGCTGTTCGACACCCGCCAGTATGATCTGGTCC
The DNA here is from genome assembly GCA_016214895.1 of candidate division KSB1 bacterium. Classification (NCBI taxonomy): domain Bacteria; kingdom Pseudomonadati; species Candidatus Zhuqueibacterota bacterium. The sequence goes on along the minus strand of JACRMR010000003.1, from coordinate 93,058 downwards.
GGGAAGCCCTGGAAAGACGCGAGACCATCGGCTGGTTGTGCGATCTGCTCGATGCCAAGGAAGAGGTCGTTAGGGCTCGCGAAAAAGCCCTGAAAAGCGAGCGCAGAGTCGCGAAGACGGCCTCCCGCAAACGGCGGCGAGGCTGGTTCAAGTGAGCGAATTCCGCCCTTGGAAATCCCGCCAGAATGCACTTCGCGGACGCGCGGAACCCCGCGACCACACGCAAAATAACGGGAACGACAACGCGCGTTGCCGCGCTTTGCAAGCGAATTGGCCCGATGGTTGCAACCTAAGTCGGGTCGAGAAAGTGCGCTGACGTCGCTCGATGTCACGTACGATTCGGAAACGAGATCAGTGCCTTCGTTCGAAGGCTGTTGATAGGATTGTTGGCCGGTCCGCTCACTGTGCGGAAGGCCAGCGACGACAGGTCCGCCGCACGGACCTCTAAAACTGGCCGATCCCAGGCTCCCCGAGAAGTGGGCAGCGGAGAGCTTGCCGGCCCAACACTCATCGTTTCCGAACGAGTCCCTGCCCAGTCATCAGTTCAAGGAGATCGTGTTATGACGCCTGCCAAGAAGAGCACGGCCAAGAAGTCCACGGCCAAGAAGGCGACCGCCAAGAAGGCTGCCCCCAAGAAGAAGGCTACCGCCAAGAAGTCGACCGCCAAGAAGGCCGCCCCGAAGAAGGCCACCGCCAAGAAGGCGACCGCCAAGAAGGCCGCCCCGAAGCGTAAGAAGAGCACCGCCAAGAAGTCGACCGCCAAGAAGGCCGCTCCGAAGCGTAAGAAGAGCACCGCCAAGAAGTCGACCGCCAAGAAGGCCGCTCCGAAGCGCAAGAAGAGCACCGCCAAGAAGTCGACTGCCAAGAAGGCCGCTCCGAAGCGCAAGAAGAGCACCGCCAAGAAGTCGACCGCCAAGAAGGCCACCGCCAAGAAGGCCACGACCAAGAAGGCCGCCCCGAAGAAGGCCAAGAAGCGGACGACCAAGAAGCGGACAGCGAAGAAGGTCGCGGCGAAGAAGCCCACGATGGGCATGTAATTCTGTCGCCTCTGTTTTCGGCGAACTGGAAAGCCGGCCCGTGGGTTCGTTCCCCGTGGCCGGCTTTCTGCTTCCGGAGTGCGGTCGCCTGCTGCGAGTTGTCTCGCGCGCCCCGTTCTTCCCGGCAGGGACGCAGCCCCTGCTCAGTGAGTCCATTTCAGCACCTGGCCAGTCGGTCTCAGTCGTCCGATTCCCCAGTGCTTCCTCCTTCCCGCCCGATCCATGCCATCCCTTTCTTCCCTCACCAAGGAACTCGCCGCGCGGCCCAGTCCGCCACGCACCCTCGAGATCCTGCAAGTGCTCGCCGCACGCAGCACGAGCGGCAACGAACTACTCGCACTACACGAAGCGCTGCTCTTCTACAAGGCCTATCCGCGCAGCCTCGAAGTCCGTCGATTTTGCGAACGCGAGCTGCAACAGTTCTACGCGCGGGTTCGCGCCCTCGACGACGACGAGCGAACCTCCCTTGACCAAAGCGGAGTCGTCGGGTCGCGGATGTTTTATGCCTTCGACGACCTGCCCGTGCGCTGGCTCGCCGGGCGACAACAGGGTCAGATCGACATCGACTGGGAGGAGTTCGACCACAAAGACCCGGACCCGCTCGCCGCGCTGCTACCCATGTTCCTGACGGCCGTGGAAGCGGATGCCGGCGACGACGGCGACCTGAGCTCCCGCGACCTGATTGAGGCCGCGCGGGGCAAACAGAGCGCATTGGCGTGGCTGCTGGACCGGTTCGAGGCCGCGTTCCCGGCGGGAATCCGCGAGCACATCTACAACCCGCTGCAGCTCCCGCTGGCCCTCGAACTGATCCCCGAGGGTCCGTCGCGCACGCTGGTTGACGATGGGCAACCCCGGAAAATGTTCATCTGGGATCCCACGGCCGCGCGAACGTCGTTTGACCTCGTCAGAGAGATCAACCGGCCGCTCGTGCTGCCGAAACCCGTGTCCCGGAAGCTCGGCCTGCAGTTCTTCGATTTGGTCTATTCGACGCTCCTGATCCGCCATCGCGAACTGTACCCGCTCACCTACGGCAATCCGGAAGAGGTCTATGACATCCCCCTCGACCGCGGAATCCGGATCGTGTGGTGGTTTATGCAACCGCAAATGCGGCTGCCGATCGAGGCGGGCTGGGGCTGCATTATTCTGAAGAACAACGTGCCCATCGGGTACGGCGCGGGCGGCCTGACCGGCCAGCGTTCCGAAATTTCGATCAATGTGTTCGATACGTTCCGGGGCGGTGAAGCGGCCTGGCTCTATGCGCAGTACGGCCGCATCTGCCGCGCGGTCTGTCCAGCGCCGTGGCTGGTGACGCGCCGCTGGCAACTCGGTGGCGAGGGCAATACGGAGGGGTTGGTGTCGGGGACCTACTGGTTCTATGACAAGCTCGGCTTCCGCTCCGTTGACCCGGCGATTCGCAAGATCGCCGATCGCGAACGCGCGCTAATCGCAAAACGGAAGGGCTACCGCACTCCGAAATCCGTGCTCAAGAAGATCGCGGAGGCGGATGTCGTACTCTCACTGGCGGGCCGTCCACCGAGCGAGTATCGCGAATATCCGCTCGGGTCGGTGGGCCTGCTTGCAACGAAAACGATTGCGCACTTGTTCAACGGAAGCCGCAAAGGTCTCGAATCACGAGTACTGAAAGAGTGTCACCTCCGCTGGGGGCTGGACAGCTCGCGATGGACTAAGGACGAGAAAGTGCGCGCCGGACAGATGCTCCTGTGGGCCCTGGCGATTCCGGATTTCGACCGCTGGACTGCCCGCGAACGGCAGAGCGTGTTTGAGCTGTGTCGCGCCAAGGGTGCGGGTTGTGAAGTCAACTATGCGCGCGCGCTGAGCAAGAATCTGAAATTCACATCGGCACTTGCGAAGCTCGGGAAATCCGGTCGAGACTGACATCGCTGCAAACGCACCTGAAGGGGGCAAACATGTTTCGCTATGGACTGTTGCTGTGCCTGCTGCTGGGAATAAATGAGCTTCACGCGGCTCGCGGCACCTTCTTCTTTCTCAACTATCCGCAATCGCCGGAAGCCATCGGCAGAGGCGGACTCTATTTTGATCCGTTCGACGCCGATCCGCTCAGCATGTTCACGCGACCGGGGCAAATTGGCGTCGCGGCCAGAGAGCACCGCGCCACGGCGGCGCTCTACACCGAGCGCCTGGATTGGTATCTCGGAGGCGGGTCCAGCCTCGACTTCGAGTATGCGGCCCGCGGCGCGTATTACGGTTTCGATCCACAGTCCTTACAAAAGTACTTCGGCTGGACCGCGCCGCTCAGCATCGCGGTCGGCTACAACGAAGTGCTGTTTGACATGGGCACGATCTCATCCTACGATGAAAATGGACGGATGATCGGCGAGTTTCATTCATGGGAGCGGGCTTATGGACTGACGTTGTCGGGCGGCCTGCACCATGACTGCTGGAATCTGGGGCTCGGCTTCACGCATAAATATATCGATTCCCACCTTGGGCAGTACGACGCCGACGCCTTCGCCACGGATTTCGGCACGCAGGTGCATTGGAATATACTGGCGGCAATTCGGAAAGCCAAGCATCAGAATCTGGCGAAACCATTGCCGATTTCCGTTCTGCTTGGAGCCAGCTACACGATGACGAATGTCGGTGGAACCGTCAAGTACGATGGGCTTACCATGGGTGGCGGCGATCCGCTGCCGCGCAACGGCCAGCTGGGGTTCACCATCTTGAGCGCATGGAATGTCCCCGTGAACGAGCGTCGTGCAGTGCACGCGATCTCGTTGAGCGCCGGAATTCAGGCGGAAGATGAGTTGATTGAAGGCTATGACGGCCGGGGCTATCGCTATACCAACCCGCTCGGCCGAATCCAGCCGGTGAAGCAATTCGTGCAGGGACGGAGTAGTGAGGATGTACTGGTCCGCGAGGGTTGGGAAATCGGACTGCTGGACATCTTCTACTGGCGGCGCGGCGAAGTGCGCGGCGGAATTCAGTGGATTTCCTACAAGACCAACGGGTTCGGCGTGTCCCTCAACGGACTCTTCCGCTTGTTCGACGAGTCTGCGCTCAGCCGCGTTGACGTGCAGTACCATGAGAGCGTGATCGACTATGACGGCCTGCCGGTTTATCCGTGGTACGACGACCGCTATCCGGATCAGCAGTTCCGGCAAGTCACATTGAGCTGGAAATACTGAACCGGAGAATTCCGACCGCGCACGGCTGTGCGGCGCTACGGAAGGACGTGACATTCCAGAGCAAGATTGCCCCCCCCTGTTGTCCCCCCGTGAACGGGGGGACAGCGTGCCAACATTGAGTTGTTGCGGCCTGACGGAGTGGCGCTTCGCGACAGTTAAGAGCAGAAATCATCACTCCCGAGCCCTATCCCCCCTTTCAAGGGGGGATTATAGGGGGGTGTCAGGTATTTCCCCGAGCGCGCACGGCTGTGCGGTGCTACGGAAGGACGTGACATTCCGGAGCAAGATTGACCGAACCCCACTGTTGTCCCCCCGTGAACGGGGGGACAGCGTGCCAACATTGAGTTGTTGCGACCTGACGGAGTGGCGCTTCGCAACAGTTAAGAGCAGAAATCATCACTCCCGAGCCCTATCCCCCCTTTCAAGGGGGGATTATAGGGGGGTGTCAGGTATCCCCGAGCGCGCACGGCTGTGCGGCGCGACAGAAGAACGTGACATCCTGGAGCAAGATTACCGACCCCCCCTTGATCCCCCCACAACGTGGGGGGAAAGCCAGACAGAATGAACCCGACCTTTCGCGCATTTCAGCACCGCAACTTTCGACTCTTCTTCCTCGGATTCGCGATCTCGATGCTCGGCTCGTGGATGCAAGTGCTCGCGCAGTCGTGGCTCGTTTGGCGGCTCACGCACTCGACCGTCTGGCTGGGTCTGATCGGCGCGATGCCGCAGCTTCCATCCCTAATCCTGGGGCCATTCGGCGGCGTGATCGTGGACCGGCATTTCAAACGGTCCGTGCTGGTCGTCACCCAGCTCGGGCTCGGACTCAGCGCCGCCGCGCTGGCCATCGTCACGCTCACCGGACAGGTCACACCGGAGATCATTCTCGGAATTGCTGTCGTGTCGGGAATCTTCGTCGCCATCGACACGCCCGCACGGCTCTCGTTCGCGCAGGACCTGGTCGGTAAGGAAGATATCGGCAATGCCGTCGCGCTGAATTCCACAACATTCAATGCCGCGCGATTGGTCGGTCCTTCCATCGCGGGCTTTCTCGTTCCCGTGATCGGCGAAGGCGGGATCTTCGCGGTCAATGCGGTCTCGTTTCTCGGCTTGATCGCGACGCTGTTCATGATGAAGAATCTTCCGCAATCGCCAGGCAACAGCGCGCCCGTCCGCCAGCAACTGCGCGAAGCGTTCGACTACGTGCGCGGTTCGCCACTGCACCGCACGCTCATGCTCAACGTGATGATCTACGCGGTCGTCGGCTTCTCTTATGTGCCGCTGATGCCCCTCGTCGCCGACCGGATCCTCGACGTGGGGGTGGAAGGCCTGGGAGTGCTCACCGGAGCAATCGGGCTGGGCGCCTTGGCCGGCGGCTTGCGGCAGGCCACGCTGCCGCCCGGCGCCAAGCGGGGCTTCACTGTGATCGTCGGCGCGATCAGTCTCGCCGTGTTCGTCGGCGGGTTCGCGCTTTCGCATTGGTATTGGTTCTCGCTCGCCATGCTGTTCGGCGCGGGTTTTTCATTCGTAAATATGCTCGCGTCCACGAACACACTGTTGCAGCAACACTCGCCCGATCATCTGCGCGGTCGCGTGCTCGGTTTCTATACCACCGCCTTTCTCGGATTTCTGCCGGTGGGAAGTCTGCTGGCCGGACTGCTGGCGGCGTGGATCGGCGCGTCGATCACGATGCTCGGCTTCGCCGTACTCTGCCTGATCGCCGTGTCCTTCGTGCTCGCGCGTGAACCGCGACTGCGAGCCGTGTGATGTGGCCGTTTCGTGAGGCGTCGGTGGAAACGGATGCGCGGCGGCGCGGAATCACGCTGCTGCTGCACTCCACGCATCTTTACAAGAACCTGCCCGCGATTCTCGAAAGCGGAGTCATCGACACCGCCGCCGGGCTGATCGCGCGCCATGGACGTGAACGCGCCGCGCGCTACCTGCACGATCCGAACCGCTATGAGAAATATGCCGTTGGTCTCGACTATGTCAATTGCTCGCTGACGCTGCCCAACGTCGAACTGCTCTATCGGCGCTCGAAGGGCGATTGGAAGGCCGACTGGGTGCATTTCGCGCTGGAGCTCGCGCTCTTGAGTCGGGAGACGACGCGCTTCTGTGCCATGTCCGCGGCGCATGATCGCGGCCGCCATGTCGGCTCGGGACGGGAGGGATTTCGCGCGATGTTCACCGCCGAAGTCGAGGGCGCGACGCGCAGCGACCTGGCCCAGTCCATCCCCACGCACCCGCAAGCTGAAGTGCTCGTGCAACACGCGCTGCCGCTGGAGCGTGCGAACTCGATCATCGTAGCCGGCGAAGCGACCGCCCGCGAAATCCGGCGACTCTGTGAGCTGCATCAGCGCGTCCTCGAGGTCGAAGTGCGTCCCCAGCTCTTCGTCTGGCCGGAACGGATGCTGCAGCGATGAGTTAAAGAACACAGGAGCCGCCGGCGGCAACCGTGCCCGAACGTTGCTCTCTTACCCGAACTTTCCCTGAAAGAGGAGTGATTTATGAAACGCGTGTTCATCGTCAGCGCGATCCTGCTGCTCGGCCTGACTTCCGTCAGCAACGCGGCACTACGCCTCGGCGGAAAATTTGGCGTCAATTTCTCGAACGTGGCTGCAAAAAACGTAAGCGGGATCGACTACAAGACTCGCACCGGATTCGGGATCGGGCCGATGGCCCTGATCGACTTCGGTGCGGCGTCGCCACTCGCGCTGCGCGCCGAGCTGCTATTCGTCCAGAAGGGCGCGAAGTTTACCAACCCCGCGGGCGACGGGACCCTGAAGAACGACGAAATCGTGCTCGCGCCGTTCCTGCTTTTCAAATTCGCTGCCGCCAAGGCATCGCCGTTCATCGAAATCGGTCCGGAGGTCGGCTTCAATACGCTGGCCGAAGTTGACGCGCCCGGCGAGCAGCAGTCGATCACTGACAAGTGGAAGAGCCAGAACTACAGTCTGAATGTGGGCGCAGGCGTGCTGCTGCCGCTCGGCGGAAGCGCGCTGGAATTCGACGCGCGATATAACCTCGGCCTGGTTGATCTTTCGGACTACTCCAGCGCGAACGACATGGACAACGAGCCGGAGCTCAAGACCAACGGATTCCAGGTCTTCGTCGGCTACTATTTCTTCGGATTGTAACGAGAAACGGCGACCATGGGCCGCCGTTAAATAGCAGTTCGAGGGTCTCCAGACCCGCGCACGCGAAGTGGGGTCGCGACGCGGGGGCTTACACGAACCGACCCTGCGTCTTGATCCGCAGCCAATCCTGAATCGCCAGCGCCGTGTAGAGCGGCGGCAGCACCAACCCCTTCTTGAAAAACAGGCCGCGGCCGCGTATCATGCGCAACTCCTCGATGTTGCGCACCCAACTGCGCCACGGAATGCTGAACCCCTGCTTCGGTTTGTCGATAATGAGCTCAGGCAGCACGCCGGTCATGGCCTTCTTGAAGAGGTATTTCAACGTGTCGCCGTCCAGCCGCACGCGCTCCGGCCAGGAAAAGACCTCTTCAACCAGCGGATGATTCAAGAGCGGCGTGCGCGTTTCGAGCGAACAGGACATGCTGGCGCGATCCACCTTCATCAACACGCCCTCGACCAGGTACGTCTTCAAGTCGAGATATTGCAACCGCGTCGCCAGCGGCAGCTCCGCCCGCCAGTACTTGCGGAAGAACCAGTAGTCGTCGTAGTCCTTCGTCGCATCGAGCAAATCGTCCGCCACCAGCCGCAGTTTGTCCGCGCGCGTCAGCCCGCCCAGCAGCACGGTGTGCAATTCGAGATCCTCGAGAAAATAGCGCAATCCGTAGTTGCGGCCCTTCGCCCCCATCGGCACAACCGACTGCCAGACCCGCTGGCCGACTTCGTGCAACGGCAACCGGGCCTGCACGGCGTGACGGGCATGGGCGAGGAAATGACGATAACCGTAGAAGACCTCGTCGCCGCCGTCACCCGCCAGCGCTACGGTCACATGCTGCCGCGCGATACGACTCACTGCCGTCGTCGGAAAGATCGACGAATCCCCGTGCGGCTCGCCGTACAAATGCATCGTCTCCTTCAGATCCGCACGCGCGGCCTCGAAGTCGTAAACCTGCGTCGTATGCTCGGCGTGGATCGCCTCCGCCATGTAGGTCGCGTGCCGCAGCTCATCGTAAGCCTTGACATCAAAACCGATGGAGAAGGTCTTGATCGGCGTCGCGGAGTGCTGCTGCGCATAATAGGCCACCGTACTCGAATCCAGTCCGCCCGACAACAGCACGCCGACCGGCACATCCGAGATCATCCGTAACCGCGTGGACTCGTCGATCAACTCGCGCACGCGCTGCACCGTCTGAGCCAGCGGGACATCGTTGGTGCCGAATTCCGTGATGTCCCAGTAGCGACGCTCCGTGAATTCGCCACGCTCCCACAACATCCAGCAGCCTGCTTCGAGCTTGCGGACATGCTGATACGCGGTCTTGGGCGCGGGAATGTAATTGTACGTCAGGCAATCGTAGAGCGCCGTCAGATCGAGCTGGAGATCAAAGCGCGGCGATTCCTCGAAGCAGCGAAAGTCCGACGCGAAGGCCAGCAGATCAGCTTTGCGATAATAGAGCAGCGGCTTCTTGCCGAAGCGATCGCGCACCAGCCAGAGCCGCTCGCGATCCAGATCGAACAAGCCGAACGCGAACATGCCGCGAAACCGGTGCAGGCAGTCGAGCCCCCACTCGCGGTAGCCGGAGAGGATCACTTCCGTATCCGACGCCGTGCGAAAATGATGACCGCGCCCTTCGAGTTCGCGCTTCAGCTCCCGGTAATTGTAGATCTCGCCGTTGAACGAAATCACGAGGCGCCCGTCCGCGCTCAAGAACGGCTGGTTCGAGCGCGGATCAAGATCGATGATCGACAAGCGGCGATGACCGAGTCCGAATCGCCGGTCCGCGCTCACCCACGCCCCGTCGGCATCCGGCCCGCGATAGTGCATCCGCGCGGCCATCGCCGACAGTTCGCTATGTTCGATCGTTCCCGCCGGATCGACGATTCCGCAGATTCCGCACATCTATGATTGGGGATGAGGGTTAGCTGAATTCGGACTTAGACTGATACTCAGAATGCGATGAAAATCGGGTATTATTATCCCGTGCCGTTTCCGTCGCTCGACGCGGACATCGTTCACATTGTGCAGATGTGCCGCGCCTTCGCGCTGCTCGGTCATGACGTGACCCTGTTTGTTCCGCGCAACGAGCGGTATGCCGATCAGCAAGCTGCTGTGCAAGAAGCGGGCGAATGGTTCGGGCAGCCGCTGCTGTTTGATGTGGTATTCCTGCCACGGCGCACCGTCCTCGGCCGGTTGCGGATGCTCGGCTCGCTGCCGGGTGCCCGGCGGGCAATTCGGCAAGCGGTGTTGGATCTGATCTACACGCGCGCGCCGTGGGCCATGCTGCTGCTGCCGTTGCAAGCCGTGCCGTTCGTCTTCGAAGCCCACGAGCTGGAGCTGCATCGCGAATCACGACTTTTGACCTGGGTCATGCAGCGGCTGATGGTGGCCGGTTCCCGGCGGCGTCACTGCAAAAAGTTCGTCGTGATCTCGGCCGCGCTGGGTCGCGAGTGGCGCAAGCTCGGTGTGCCCGCGCACAAGATTCATGTCGCCCACGATGCCGTCGATCTGTCCTTGTTCGTCAACACGCTGAGCAAGCGCGACGCGCGCCAGTCGTTGAACCTCGCCCCGCGCGGACCGTTGATCGTCTATACCGGTTCGCTCTACGCCAATCGCGGAATTGAGCTGATCCTGACCGCCGCGCAGCGGATGCCGGAAGCGGAGTTCGTGCTCGTCGGCGGAGTCGGCGGCGACGTGGAGAACTACCGGGCGCAGGCCGCCCGGTTGTCCTGCTCAAACGTGAGGTTCACGGGTCAGGTGCCGCATCACGACGTCCCGCGCTGGCTCGCCGCGGCGGATATCGAGCTCATGATGTGGACCTGGCGGGTGCGCACGATTGCGATCTGCTCGCCGATGAAGCTGTTCGAGTATATGGCGGCGGAACGGCTGATCGTCGGCCCCGCGTTTCCCACGATCACCGAAGTGATGCAGGATGGTGTGCACGGCATCTTGTTCGAGCCGGATCATCCGGAGGCGTTGGTCGCGGCCCTGCGCAAGGCGATTCCGCTGATCGACAAGTCCCCCATGCCCGCCGCCGCCCGCCGGCATGTGGCCGAGCACTACACCTGGCAGGAGCGCTGCCGGCGAATACTCGCCGCCCTCGCGCCATGAGGAGGCATGGTAGTCAATCGGTGCTTAACAAGCAAGCGGCACCCCGCAGGGTGCCGTTCTTACTAAGCTCTCTCCCCGCTGAGCCGGAGACCGGGAGGGGTGATCAGATTCAGGATGTCGGTTTGCCGCGACCGGCTGCGCCGCCCGTCAGCTTTCACCCCTCCGCTGTAGGGTCCGATTGCATCGGACCGGGGCCAAGGGGGTCCGTTTCCGTAGCGCCGCACGGCCGCGCGATATCGGAAATCTCCGTAGCGCCGCATGGACATGCGCTCGGAGAATATAAGCCTATATGCGCCTACGGAGTTTTCGCGCAACGGAAGCCGCCGTGGCTGAATCGTTCAGCCACAGTGGGTGAACGAAAGGCACACCGCGCCCACGAGTACCCAAGAGCCCACGAACCGCCCCGAAAGACACGATACCAGCTTCGCGGATCGTCAATCCAAGGGCCGCCATTGGTGGGTGCACCAGTGTAGTCATCGTGCCAGTCATCTTCACACCACTCCGCAACGTTACCTGCCATGTCAAGACATCCAGCGGGGCTAACTCCAACGGGATAGCTGCCCACCGGTGAGGGGTAGTCGAAGCCGTCTGGATTGCTAAGACCAAGATTTGCATTGGCCGCTACAAATGTATCTCCCCACGGATACAGGCGATTGTCTGTCCCCTTCGCGGCCCGTTCCCATTCCGCTTCTGTGGGCAGACGCTTTCCTGCCCATGTTGCGTAGCTGACGGCATCCTCCCAATAGACCATTGTTACGGGGTAATTCGCATAGACAGGATTCGTGAAGTAATTGAGCATACCAATGAATCCGGCATCATCCGGATAAGTGCGACTTGTCGCATCACAAAACGCCTTGTACTGCGCATTCGTCACTTCATAGACGTCGATGTAGAACGCCGGGACATTCACAGTGTGAACGGGTAGCGAAGTCGGTGGCTGATAGTCAGCTCCCATGGTGAACGGCCCCGCCGGAACCAGAACCATTCCTTCGGGCACGGGGGTATCCACCCATGCTGTCACCCGATAGAAGTAGATGGGATGTGCGTTCAGGACAAATGGATGCACATAACTGTTCGTCACCGATGTGCCAATCTGCGCGAATGGTCCGTTCGGACTGGACGCAGCAAAGACCTTGTACTGCGAAATTGTCAAAGCGTTTTCGCAGATGGAATGCGTAACGGGTGCCCAGCATAAGTTGATATGGGTCCCGGTCCCCCGCCTTACGACCAGACTCTCAGGAACGGTCGGGAACACAGGCACAGTGGCCGTTATCGGAATCAGCAATGTATCTGATCCGGAAAGTCGGGAGACGATCCGTAGCGTATCCCACAAGTATCCTTCCGACACCGGCTGGACTTGCACCGTTAGGCCAGCGCTGGAATGGGGTGCGATCCAACTGCCAATTGGCGACGTGTCGAGATGAAAATCGGCATTGGAATTGTACAGGCCAAGAATGGGCGCAGGGAACTCTGATGTATTGTCTATTTGAACATATCGCGCTGCCGAACTATCGCAACCGATCGTTCCGAAATCGAGAGATGAGGGTACTGTGTTGAGCGTCGCTTGGCAGAGCACAGCTGCTGACATGGGAATCCGCAAGGTATCCGGTCCGAACAGCCGGGAAACAACATACAACGTATCCTGAAAGGCTCCCTCCAATAATGGCTGAAATTGTATGGTCAAAGAACCACTGGAATAGGGTGCGATCCAACTGCCAATCAGCGCTATTTCAGGAACAAAATGAGGATCTGAATTGATCAGGTTGAGAATGGGCACCGGGACCGCAGATAGGTTAACTAGTTGGACGTATTGCACAGAGGGGTTATCGCAGTTGATCGTCCCGAAACCAATAGCTGGGGGCTCGACATTAAGCATCGCGCGGCATTGCAAGGGCCGTCCATACGCCTCAACCTCATACCATGCAACGAAGGACACGGACGAGGGCGTGTAGAGCGAGATGTACTTCACTGTATCCAGCGGACTCGCGGGAATCACGAGGCGCTGACTGTCGGTCCAGAACGCCGTGGTATCTAATAGCGTCTGCCATTGCGAGGAGTCGGACGAAATCGAGACGACGTGCCGGGCGCTGCCGTCGGGATAGGTGGCGACGTGAAGCACCAGACTGTCCAAGGCGCACAAGGTCCGCAGTGCTACCACCAGTCTTCCCGTCGTGCTTTCCGTGTACCACGCGCTGGACAAGCTGTTGTCCACGGCGAGCGCAGGCGGTGATCCGCCCACTTGCCCAATCCCGTAGCCAGTACCGCATTCCAGCGCCATGTTGCGATGGAGTCCTGTCGTATCGCAGAGTTCCTGCGTCTCGACGCATACCGCAGCCCCGTAGTATTCCCCGGCCAGTGCGCGAACGCAGTAACTGCAACCGTTTTCGTTCTTGTGATGCGTCAAGGTCTGCACGCCGGGGTTGACCGTGGCAAGCAATGTTCCAGTCTCAACCGCCCCCAGCCAAACTTCCACGAAGTTTATCGTGAACGGGCGACTAAGTGTATCTTGTATTGGGTCGGCCCACGTCAGCACTACATTGGAAGAAACGAGGCTGCCCGCCAGATTTGTACAGGGTGGCGGATTAATTGGTCTTGTGTCCAAACTAAACAACGGGCTGACGCCAAAGCCAACCGCTGTTTGCGAGCTGGCGCAACGGAATCCGATGGCCCAGTCGCGATCCGCCGGGTTGTTCTCGTAGCGACAGGCGCACCGTGCGAGCGTGTTGGGCCCGTTCCACGAGAAGCCCCGAATAACACGGTAGGAGCCGCGCGGGTCGTTTATCCATGCGCTGCCATCAGTGGGTGCACCGTTGTAACTCAAGTGATAATCGTCTTCACACCACTCCCACACGTTCCCCGCCATGTCATAACACCCCGCTGGACTGATGCCGTTCGGGTAATTACCTGCGGGTGAAGTATAAGTGTAGCCGTCGGCAAGATTGCCCTCAATGTTGGCATTGGCCGCGACCCAGGTATCCCCCCACGGCCACTGGCGATTGTCTACGCTCCCCTTGGCCGCCCGCTCCCATTCCGCCTCCGTAGGCAAACGCTTTCCCGCCCAAGTCGCGTAAGCCACAGCATCGTACCATTCAACATTGACGACGGGATAGGTGGAGTAGGCCTGATTGGTAAAGTAGTCAGGCACGTAGAATCCCGGATCGGGTGGATAGGCGCGACTTGTGGCATCACAGAAGGCTTTGTACTGAGTGTTGGTCACTTCATAGATGTCCATATAGAACAGCGGTAAATTCACCGTGTGGATTGGCTGGGATTCGTCCTGATAGGTAGCCCCCATAGAATACGGACCAGCCGGAACCGGAACCGTCCCTACAAGAACCTGATGATCATCGGCAATCGCCTTCACCTGATACTGCGTTCCGACTTGCATCGGATAATCCGCACCCGCATCCCAAATAATCTGGTAGTTCACACCGGACAGAACGCTGTCACCGATGTTTCCGCTCACGGTGTTCACGGGCACAGTCCATGTGGAGCCGCCATCCGACGAGATCTGCAATGAGACAGTCATCGTGTCATTGTCAGCATCGGACACGTCGTAGCTGATCTGCACGAGCTGCGACGGCAACGGCTGTTGAACGGCGGTAACGTTGCTGACAACGGGAGCTACATTGGCAAACGCGATGCTGCCAAACACCAGCAATGCCATGAATCCTGACGCGAGCTTCATTTGATTACCTCTCCTATCCGACGCGGCGGCATCCCGCCCGCTCCGCTAAAATGTAATGTGCTTTGTCGATCCAATCCCGAGCGCATGCCCATGCGACGCGACGTACTTCCTCGTTTCTGCTTCATCCCTCATCCCTCCGCCTTCTTCCCTCTCTTCAATATCTACAAATATCACCATTTTGTCAAGTATCCGCTTACGTTGAGCCTTAAATACTAATCCCGTCCGTCACTTGGGCTGTTTCCCGTTCACCTATTGACTTTTTGTCCAATTCTTCGTATATTATATTATGCCAAGAGGCTCCAACTCTCAGCCCATGTACCATCTGTCATCTGCATCGATCGTTCATGCCAGGCTGGGGACGCGGTCTCCTCTGCAATTGACTATCCATAGTGTAAGTTTTCGGCAAAGAAGTTCGTTCCGTCAAAAATCCTGCATCCCCCCGCCATTCGGACACATAACACCACCGTTTCGGTTGCGTATCTGCAAAAGACATCAGCGGTTTGGATTAGTCTCATTCGAGATAAATGCGGCTAACCCATTGCGTTAGAGCACTTTGTTTGGTCAAAAATAGGTTGCGCCTGCTTCCACAATCTGCTTCATCCTTCATCCTCTCTGCCCATGCGCTGGACCACCCTCGCCACCCCGATCGGCGACCTCTATCTCGCTGCGAATGACAACGCTCTGATCCAGGTCGAGTTTGCAGGCGTGGCGCACGGCAGGAGCGGAACTCGTGGCGACAGCGCTATCCTGACATTAGCGAGGCGTCAACTGACCGAGTATTTCGCGGGCAAGCGGACCGAATTCGACCTGCCGCTGGAGATGACCGGAACCGATCTGCAGCTCAAGGTCTGGCGTGCGCTCGAACGCATTCCCTTCGGCAAGACCAGAACCTATGGCCAACTGGCCGTCGCGCTCACAAAAAAAACCCAGACCGCGCGGGCCGTGGGGGTGTGCTGCGGACGCAACCCGCTGCCGGTCATTATTCCCTGTCATCGCGTGCTGGGGACCAACGGCGCGCTGACCGGCTTCGGCGGCGGAATCTGGCGGAAAGAATGGCTGCTCAAGCACGAAGGGGTCTTGGACCCGGAGCTGATGCTATGACCAAAAACCCGCTGATCAATGCCCTCGCCGCCGCGGCTTACATTACCGTCGTCGGATCGGGTCTGTTTCTTAGCCAGGGAATCGAACACAGCGCCTCGTCGTTTGTGGTCCCGATTGCCATGATCTCCCTGCTCACCCTTTCCGTAGCCGTCATGGGATACTGCTTTCTGGCCCAACCGCTCCAGCTCTTGATCGCCGGGCAGAAAGCCGAGGCGGTTCGACTGATTGTCAAGACGCTATTGATATTCGGCGCGATTACCGCGCTCCTCTTCATCGCAGCCTATCTCACGGCAACACGCTAAAACAAGGAACGGCGGCCACAATCAAGGGCCGCCGCCTCAATTCGGTCCATCCCGGGCCTCGCCCGGTCCGGGTTGTGGATCCGGCTTCTTCCGTGGTCGGAAGACAGGCCGCCTATTTCGCGCGCCAGATTGCCTTCTCTAAAGTCCTCTGCCTGAGACTACGCTGTGCTTCCGGAATTCACCTCATTCGACGATCAGTCGCCCCGCCTCCCGCTCGCCGGCCACTACCATCCCAAAGCTTCCCCGCTTCTCCGCTGTAAATGCTATAATTGTCGTGTGCTTCGCCGGAAGCAATTCATACAGATTCAGCTCCTCGATTTCGAACAGCTCGTGCTCCGGTTCGGTTTCAAAGCGGTGAATCAGCAGTTGCGTGGGTCGATTAACCTGAATCCGCGTCTCCGCCGGGTGGAAAGTGCCGCTGAGTTTGACCTCCACTCGTTGAATCGGAGTGTTTTGGTCTGATTTGTTATTCCTCTTGCGAAAGAAGAGAAATATCAGTATCATTCCAGCGGCTGCAATCTGTAACAATAAAGACCACGGGTTTTCCATGCAGGTTCACGTCACTCTGAGTAGGGTTGATGTGGGGTCGCGGCGCGGGGAATTCGTTTGTAAGATCTTGATGTTCCGAAATTTTGATTCCGTCAGAGATGTGGAAAATCGGGCGGGGTTAGGAGATTAGGTGAAGGATTTGGAGGTTCGTGGGAACCTTTCAATCGGCGCGAGGTTTACAGAGTGCGACCGCCATTCATTTGGGTATCCGGATTGGCGTTTAACGCGACATCAAGAAAGGACGATGCAACCATGGTGATTCTCAACATTCAGCAGGCGGCCAAGTTCCTTGGCAAGACTCCCGCTGCTTTGCGAAACGGCTACAAGCGCTGGGGGGTTCCACACTTCCGGCTGGGTGGACAGATAAAGTTTACGCAGGAAGCGCTTCAAGAATGGGTCGGCAAGAATATGATCGAAGAGATCTCGATGTCCGAACCCAAGGAGAAGGCGACGATCGATAATCGTCGGGGCAAGCGCCCGGCAACTGCGAAAGCTTCTTCCCGCGCATAACCGGCTGGACTCGCCGGGGTCCGAAGACCCCGCGCAGCAGATCGAACTGGATCGGGCGATTGACTTCAGGTCAATCGCCCGATCACTTTATGTGGCTTCGAGAATCACCTCATCCTCGGCGCGCCAGGCGGGATCAACGATGCACAAGAATTCAAGAGCATCAGATCCCAGTGAAGTTATTCGCTGTTTCGCCTGTGGTGCAATATAGATCAGGTCTCCGGGAAATACGCTGCGGGTTTCATCATCGATCTGCATCCGCCCGACGCCGCTCAGAATGTAGTACACTTCTGAGGTGGAGAGCTGATGCAGATGAGAGGACTGCCCCTGTGCAAGACTTGCGTGAGCGATGCTGTAACGTGCCGAGATGAGGTGCTTGGCAGGGTGGAGCAGCTCCCGGAGCCGGGTGCCGTCCCCGGCGACAAACTCTGTACAATCAGTAAGTCGGTGGATGAGCATGAGTCGTCGCCTACTTCGGGGACCACACACCGAGGTAGAACCCGTCGGGTGACTTCAGTACACCAATGAACCCCATACCGTTACCGAGATCGCGCCGCTCCTGACTCACGGAGCCGCCCAAAGACCGCGCCCTGACCAGCGCCGCTCCGACTTCGTCAACGGCCACATAGTTCTGGAACTCGGAATTGTCCGGCATCTTGCCCACGCGGGTGAGGCCACCGAGCAGAACTCCATCTGACGCGGAGATGAATAGGTATTCACCGGGCCGCATGACCTCGGTGGTCCAGCCGAACAGCTGGTGGTAGAAGCCGGCTTCGCGATCGAGGTTGACAGCCGGGATTTCGATGTGGCAGAAAGTCTGCATTGGTTTTTCGTTTTTGAAGCTGCGGGGTGTTGACACTCAACAGGAATAACCGCTAAATTAGACTCGATTTGTCGGGAAAACGGAAACGAGTAGCTTGGCGAACCATATGTTCAAAAATACCGAAACAGAGCGAGAATGTCAAGGTCGTCCTGAACCGACGGAACTGAACAGTCAGAAACCGAATTGAACACTCATACCTGTGGTAATCCCATCGGGAGCAAGATGAATACAGCACTTCAGCGGTCGCTGCTTGCGGTCATGCTTACCGGAGTCCTGCGGACCTTTGCGGCCGGGCCGGAACCGGGGGCTGTGGCACCCGCTTTCTCACTGAAAAACGTTGACGAGAAGACGGTGTCGCTAACCGACTTGGCCGAGGCCAAGGCGGTGGTCGTGGTCTTTACCTGCAATCATTGTCCGTTCTCGCAGGCCTACGAACCGCGACTGATCCAGTTGCAGCAGGACTATGCGGACAAGGGCGTGAAGTTCATTCTGATCAATCCGAATGATCCGAAGAAGCAGCCCGAGGACAGCTTTGAGAAGATGCAGAAGCGGGCCACGGACAAGAAATACCCGTTCCCGTACTTGTACGACTCGACGCAGCAGATCGCGAAGGCCTACGGAGCGAATCGAACGCCCGAAGCCTATCTGCTATTCCCACCGGAGATGACGGTGCAGTACCGGGGCCGGATCGACGATAACACGGAGCCGGGTCAGGTGAAGAAGCGCGACCTGAAAGACGCGCTCGATCTGCTGTTGGCCGGGTCGCCCGATCAGATTACGACACGTGTGACCAAGGCGTTTGGTTGTACGATCAAGTGGAAGGAATGATTGGCAGGGCGAGTGGCCGCCGGACTTCGAGGCGACCACGGTCGGGCTGCCGCCGGGTAACCGCCATTGTAAGTGTAAGCAAGCAGAGGAAAGCAACATGAAGTCAATCTGGACTGCGGGCATTATCCTGGCGATGACAGTCGCTCTGTATGCCGTACCGACCAATACCGGTTACTCCGGATCACCGGGCCGTGGGACCTGCGCTTCAACCTGCCATGGTTCCG
Source organism: candidate division KSB1 bacterium (assembly GCA_016214895.1). Classification (NCBI taxonomy): domain Bacteria; kingdom Pseudomonadati; species Candidatus Zhuqueibacterota bacterium. The sequence continues at coordinate 74,595 of JACRMR010000003.1, read as the reverse complement.
CCGGAGGGACGGTGCAAATCAGCGGATTCCCCGCGGAGTATGTGCCGGATTCCACGTACCTGATTACGATTCAGCGGATGTCGGGACTGGCGATCAAGAATTTCAATGCATCCTGCCGCATCGGAACCGGTACGCAGAACGCCGGGCAGCTCTCCGGCGGGTCGCATACTTCGACCTACAGTGTCGCGGGCGAGACGAACGGCATTCATCTCTCGCAGTTTGATCAGGTGTCGGCGACGTTCAACTGGCAGGCTCCCGCTGCCGGAACGGGTACCGTCCGCCTGTATGTCGGCGCGCACCAAGGCTTGCAACCGGGCCCCAACACCACGATAGTCGCGATCGCCGCGGAACTGGTTGTGCCGCAGCCGCCCGAGGCCGCGTCGGATCCGCAACCTGCCAGCGGCGCCATAGACCAGTTGCTATCCGGGATTGAATTGTCTTGGCAGCCCGGCGCGCGAGCGGAGACTCACGACATCTATTTTGGAGTTGCTGGGGACTCCCTGGAATTACTCGTGGAGAATCATTCGGGCTTCACCGTATTCGCGCCGGATCCGTTGGCGCCGGGTGCGACGTATTTGTGGCGGGTGGATTCGCGCAACGATGCGGGGACGACCACAGGTGAAACCTGGAGTTTTGCCACGGGTGTGTTGCCGAATGCGAGCGGAAATCCGGTGCCGGACGACGGCGCGATCGAAATCCCGCTGAACGCGGTGCTGTCGTGGTCCGTGGCGGATGGCGCTGAATCGTACAATGTGTGTTTCGGTACGACGAATCCGCCGGCACCGTTAGCGCAGGGGTTGACCGATACTTCGTACGATCTCACCGGCGTGATCGACTTTGCGACGACCTACTTCTGGGAAATCGCCGCGGTCAATGCGATCGGCACGACACCGGGACCGATTTGGAGCTTCGTGACGACGGCGAATGCCGCGAACGATCGCGGCCCGGTCGTACCGACGGAACTGTCGTTGGGGCCGGTCTATCCGAACCCCTTCAATGCCGAGACGACGATTCCGTTTGTCTTGCCGCACGCGGGTCAGGTGCGGCTCGAAATGTTTGACATGCTGGGCCGCCGTGTGGCCGTGCTCGCGAACACGAACTTCCCGGCCGGTTCGCACGCGCTGCGCTGGAGTTCAGCGAGCGTGAGCACGGGTGTGTATCTGCTGAAGCTCACGAGCGGCGGGCAGGAACTGACGGCACGAGTGATTGCCGTGAAGTAAGGGGTGGGCTTTTGATTCCGGCTGGGAAGGAAACGCTGCTCGGTGGAAGAGCGGGGCACTTGGAGACAAGTGCCGCCGCGAATCATTCCGGGAGACAATTGCCGCCGCGAATAGTATGGAGCGGGCGACTCGAAAGAGTCGCCCGCTGCTGTTCTGTCTGGTTCCGTGCGTACGGCTGTGCGGGCTGTTGCTGAAAGGCGCTCGCCGCGCCGTGCGTCCCCGCTCGGCGGGAAGGAACGAAGTATGATCGAAGTCTCATGCTCGGGTCTCCGCGGATTTGATTACCAGCAGCTTTTCGATCTGCATGTCGCGGATGGAATAGGGAATGCCGCCGATGCCGAGGCCCGATTCGCGCAATCCGGCGAACGGCATCCAATCCGTGCGAAACGCGGTATGATCGTTGACCATCACCGCCGAGGCGTTCAGCCGCGCGTGACAGCGCAATGCCGTGTCGATGCTGCGCGTGAACACGGCCGCTTGAAATGCGAAAGGCAGCGAGTTTGCGCGGGCAATCGCGTCGTCAAGATCCTGGTAGGCGTAGACGCAGATCACCGGACCGAAGATTTCCGCCGTACTGATCTGCGCGTCGGGTCCGGGATTGGCAAGCACCGTGCACTCGTAGCACGACGCGTTCACGGGCTTGCCGCCGCAGAGCAGCCGGGCGCCGCCGCGTACGGCAGCGTGCACCCAGTCATGCACCCGCACGAGCTCACGCTCCTGAATCAGTGGACCAACTTCCGTTTCGGGCAGCGTGGGATCGCCGATCTTCTGCTGCTGCGCGGCGTGAACCAGTTGCGACGTGAATTCGCCGAAAACGCTTTCATGCACGAACACACGCTGCACGGAAACGCAGACTTGCCCGGCATGATAGAAGCCGCCCTTGGCAATCGGCGCGACGGCGGCGCGGACGTCCGCATCGGCCGCGAGAATCACCGGGGCGACACCGCCGTGTTCGAGCGCGCAGCGCGTGCCCGGCGCGAGCCTGGAGCGCAGCATCCAGCCCACGCGCGCGCTGCCGATGAAGGAGAAGAACGCCACACGCGGATCCGCGACAATGCTCTGCGCCACGGTATTGTCGGCAGTAATCACGGGCTGACACCATGCGGCGGGCAATCCGGCGTCGCGGAAGATGTTGACGAGCCGCAGGCAGGAAAGCGGCGTGCGCGGATCGGGCTTGATGAGCACCGGGCAGCCCGCGGCAAGCGCGGGTCCGACCTGATGTGCGATCAGATTCAGAGGATGATTGAAAGCGCTCACCGCCGTGACGACCCCGATGGGTTCCAGCCGGGTGACCGCAAAGCGACCGGTCGAAGCGGCATTCAGATTCATGGGAATCTCGCGCCCGCCTGAGGTGCGGATCGTGTCCACGCAGATGCGCAGACTGTCCAGCGCGCGCGTCACTTCCACCCGGGAGTCGGCTAAGGGCTTGCCGCCTTCGCGCGCGGCTTCGACAGCGAGCAACTCCGCCTGCGGTCTCAGCAAGTCGATCGCTCGTTCGAGAATCGCCAGCCGCTCGGACAGCGGCAGCCAGCGGGAACGGTCGCGAAAGAGGGCGTCCGCCGTGGCCAATGCGTGCTCGGCAGCGCGTGCGTCGGCGGTGTCACACGTGGCAATCAACTCGTTGTCGTACGGAGCGCGGACTTCGAGCGGTGCGGCGGTGGACGTCGCGCCGGGGATCCGTTGTGGAAAGTGCTCGGACATGGCGGATACACGGGAAAGGGAGGCGAATGGTCTAAGTTAGCACCGAAGGCATTGAAAATCAACTCCGGACGAGGCCGCTGTAACTTTGCAGGGGTCTGACTGTACATCGCTTGAAGGCCGGACAGTCCGGGGTTGCGAATCCGGGGAACAAATGCTATCTTAGCTATGTTAGATAACGACAAGTTCACTCCTAACTTACACGAACGCTGGATGATGCGATTTTCAATGGTATTCATTGCCGCGGCCTTGCTGCTGGGACTGTGGCTGGCCGAAGCGCAGGCCGCGGACTATTCACGCAAGGGGTATGAGGCCGCGCTCAAGGGAGTTACGACCCGGGACGAACTGACGGCAGTCTTTGCTGATTACGCCGACCATGCTCCGGACATGGACGTCGCACGCAAGGCCGAGGACGAGTGGAAGGCGCTGGATTCGGCGGGGGTCGTTGATCGTTTTCGCGCTGCTTGGGAGAGCGACCCAAACTCCGCTCGTGCGGGCTATCTCTACGGACGAGTCGCGCCGACGGCGATCGACAAGATCCGAATTGGCCGTCAGGTCGTGGCGCTTGACCCCAAGTGGTCGTACGGCTACCGGCTGTTACTCGCGACGTATGTTTACGATTTGTTTGAGAACTCGACGGCACCGTCCAAACAGGCGGAGCTGAAGCCGGAGCTCCCGAAGGACGAGCCGCTGTTCCAGCGGTTTGCGGAGGTCGATTCCGAGTCTTCTTTCCCGCAGCAATTTCTGTTTGCCTACCGGATTTACAAGCGCGAGGCGGCGGCGGCACGAGCACAGTACGAGCGCGCGGTCAAGGACTCGGCGGACTGGGCGGGTGTGGAGCAGCGGGCGCAGTTGCTCTGCATTGAAGGCAAGTACGACGAGGCGCTGGCGGAGATCACGGCCGACGTTGAAACGCTGATTGCGGCGGGACAGCGCGGGGCGGAATACAAACCGAGCGAGATTCAAAGCGGCTATGTTACCGCGTTGCGCAGGGCGCACGCGTACGACGCGGCGATTGCGTACTTCCAGCATCCCCCGCGCACCGATGACCATGGTGACGCCGAATACAATATCGCCTGTCTCTATGCCCTGTCGGGCAACAGCGGCGAAGCGTTCGCGCATTTGAGGGCCGCGGCCGCCGCCGGCTTTGCGCAGACCTATCGACTGGATTCTGACACGGATCTGGAGATCCTGCACGCGGATCCGCAGTGGCAGGACGTGACCGCACAAGTCGCCGCGCGCAAGGCGTCCACGACGCAGGAACTGGTTGCCGGGCTGCGTGAACATCGGCTTGACAAGCCCGCGCCGGACTGGGAGTTGACAGACGAAACGGGGAAGACCGTGAAGCTGTCGGACCTGCGCGGGCAGGTGGTGTTGCTCGATTTCTGGGCGACGTGGTGCGGGCCGTGCCGAATGGCGATGCCCGTCATCGATCAGTATATCAAGACGCAGATGCCCAAACGGGGCGTGCGCATTTTTTCGGTCAATGTGTGGGAAGAGCCGGGGCTGAAGAGCGAAATCTTTATGGAGAAGAAGGGCTACGCGATGGAACTCCTGCACGGCAACAAGGAACTCTCCAAGCTGTATGGCTTCAACGGGATTCCGTACTTGTGCGCGATTGACAAGCACGGCACGGTCCGCTACGAGGAGCTGGGCTTCGACTACAATCTGGCCGACAAGCTGCCGTTGTGGGTGGAGGATTTGCTCAAGGAGTGACCGATGCGCCCCCCTACCCTGCTCCTCACCGGAGGCGAAGCCGATCTCCGGTGGCGGTCGCTCAAGTGGAAGCGCTGGCGGGGAATGTCGAACTGAGATCAGAACGGGACAGCGAGGTGCTGTCCCGTTTCGTTGCAGGGGATATGGGGAGAGCCGCACCCGACGCGGACTAATCCGCTAACGGCATTTCGTGGCGTTTCAGGTATTGCAGGACATCACGGATCCAGCGCATGCAGCACTCCGCTGAGCAGGGTTCGAGATCGTCCCGATTGACGCAGTGGCCGGGGCAACCTTCCTGCAGCGCGTTGAGATGCGCGGGGCGCGTGCCGACATTCCAGTCGGCGAAGCTGGTCACGGGCACGGCGAGTGTGGAGTGACAACCGGGGCACTCGTGGGTCAGGAAGAAGATTCCGTCCACGGGCGAGTCCAGCACGGCTTGATAGCCGTTGACCCGCAGCGTGCCGTCTGTCACGAGTTGTTCAATCGTGTGCCACGCGTAGCCGCACATCGGGCAGGCCTTGAAACATGAAGCGACGGTCGTAGATGAAGCCGGTTGCATACGAATGACCCTCATATTTGTTCCGAAATGGGTGCAAGCGGGGTGCCAACACCGGGCGGGGGTTCGACTCTGCCCAGCAGACCGCGCGGCAGGACAATACTGATACGGGGAGCACAGCTGGCATCGGCGGACGCGGCGTTCGTGACCGTAGTCTGCTTCAGTTTCGCTGCGGGTAGGTTTCGAGCCTGCCCGCGAACCAGTTTTGGTTGTTTCGAACCGCTACTTGACAATCACCCGGGCGGGCATTAAATTCATGTTGCACACCGGGGCGGTTCAACCTGCGGAGGGCTTACCATGAAGCGGCTGTTCATTTCCGTGTTATTGCTGCCGATCGCTGTTTATGCGGCGATTTCCGATCCGGCGGCGGGTCGCGGGCCGGTTCGGCGGAGGGCGCTGGATGTCGCCAATCCCAACATTGAAAACGCCGTCATACGGAACGGCCGGCTGGATCTGAATATCACGAATTTCGGGTACATCGGAAACAGCGATCCGAGCCAAGATGCACTCACGGACCCCTGTCCTCCGGGTGGCTGGGCGGAGTCGCTGGAGTACCCGCCGGGATCGGGTGTTCACTATCTGTATCAGGCGGCGCTGTGGTTCGGCGCGGAGATCGTCGAGGGACCGGATTCGCTAACGCCTCGCGTGAGCGTGGGTGTTGACGGGTGGCTGAATCCGTCGGTGAACGAATTCTGGCCAGGCGAGGGTGAACAGCACGGCATCAGGTGGCGCTCGAACATTCCCGGTGCGGTCAACTGCTTCGGGGAGGACATCTTCGATCCGGCCGCGCGGGCGCACCTCGAAGCAATCGCCGTCTATGCGGACACGCTGACGGAAGATTACTGGCTGGTCGATGATCCAGTGGATGGACCGCATCGCCCGTTGGGTGTAGAGGTAACGCAGAGCATTCTGGGTTGGACGAGTCCGCAATTTGCGGATTTTTTGTTGCTGGAGTTTCGCGTACGCAATATCGGCACCAACGTCTTGCGCAACCCGGCGCTCGGTCTCTATTGTGACTCCGACGTCGGATATTACGATCTGTTCAATGAGCACACGGATGACCTCACGGGTTTTCTGCTGACGGACACCCTGACGGGCGACACGGTGAATATCGGCTACGTGGCTGACAATGACGGCCGCCGCAGCGCCTCGCATTCCGGGCCGATCGGGATTCCGGCGGCCATCGGGATCTCCGGCTGGAGTCGCGACAATGCAGATGCTGTGACGGGCTACAACTGGTGGATGTCTAATGGCGACTTGACCTACGACTTTGCGCCGGGCTGGTTGGCGCACCCCGATTCCGGAACCCCGATGGGAGACCTGGCGAAGTACCGGTTTTTGGACGGGGGGGAGCAGGACTACGACCAGGTGCTGAACTGCGATCTGGCCTATCGGCAATCGCACCCGCAACTCTATCGGGAGCCATGCACGCCGGAGCTGCTCAGTCAGGCGTGGCGGAGCGAGGTCAATGAGAACTGCGCAGACATCGTCAACGGCTATGACACACGATTTCTGCTCTCCCTCGATCCGGTGGGCGTGTTCGATTACATAGATCCCGCGGGGGCGTGCGTGTACCGCTTAAATCCGGGCGAGGAGTTCACGGTCACGTTCGCGCTCTTGATGGGACCGGGATTTCATGATCCGGAGCACCCGCAGGTGGATCCGCTGTACATCGATCCCACGCTCTACGATTTCACCGGTCTGCTGCGGACCTATCGCACCGCGCGGATGATGTGGGACAGCAATTACAGCTACCAGCCGCCGCGGCCCGTCGCCAATCTGCGTCCGGTCGGAAACGACGCGACGCAAGTGCACCTGGTCTGGTCGGCCGCAGCTGGTGAGCACATCGTCGGTTACAATGTTGTCCGGGTCTGGAACGACTCGCTGGCTTCTCCGCTGACACCGAGTCCGATCCCGGGCCTGGAATTCACCGCGACCGGGTTGCAGCTGGGTGAGGACGTACTTCTGGCCGTGGAGGCCGTGGATGACAGCGGCTATTCGAGTGCGCGCGAAGATACGTTGGTGAGAGTCGGCGCGGCGCTGCCGGTCACCGGTATCACGGCGCATGCGTTTGGCGACGGCATTCGCGTAAGCTGGAATGCGAGTAATGATCCGCTCGTCATCAGTTATCAGATTATGCGCATTTCCGCGGCGGATGACACGATGCGGTCCACGCTCCCCGCAACGCAAACGGCATTCGATGATGAAATCCTCATCTCCGGTCGCGAATATCGCTATCGCCTGTTCGCCCTGAATTCGCGCGGCCTCACCAGTCTGCCGTCGAGCCAAGCGAGTGCTATCGCCTGGCACCCCGAACATCGAATTCTGCTCATCGACGAGACCGATCCGGCGAACCTGAATGACCTCAATCTGACTGGCGGCATTGCGGACACCCTGGTCGATGCCGCGTATCGGGAGATCATGGAGACCTTGAATCTGCCGTTCGACACCCTCCAGCAGCATGAGTCGGCCAGCATCCGTTACTCGTTGGAGACCTTGGCCAATTACGATCTCGTCATTTGGCATAGCGAAGACAATCGAAATCTCACGAACTACCCGCTTGCCGTCGCTCGCGCGGAGGTGCTCAGACAGTATCTCGAACATAATGGCCGATTGCTGCGGCTGGGCCGGCGGATATTCACCACGCACGCACTTCAGGTCGGCCGGTTACGCAGCGAGTTCGATTTCCACTGGCTGCTGCCGCTCAATTTTGACTCTCTGCAAGTGTGGAACCGGTGGTCGCCGCAGAGCCAATCGCTGCAATTCGTCGGCGCGACGAGCACGTTGACCTCGTTCCCGGACATAGCCATTGATGCGACCAAGGTCCAGTCGCTGAGATGGCGGGGCAATTCGCTGGACTATCTACCCGAAATCGACCTGATGTGGCCGCGCTGGCCGGGCGTGCCGCTCTATCGGTCGGTCGTATTGCCGACCGATTCGAGCGGACTTGGAAATCAACCGGTGGGGATCATCGCGCCGGGACAGATCCTGCTGAGCTTCCCACTCTATTTTCTGCAAGCGGAGGATGCGCGGGAATTGCTGAGCGCCTGCATTGACACGCTGCGTTCGATGCTGGCGGTCGAGCCGCCGGTGCCGCCGGTTTCGCTGCCGCAATCCCTGGTGCTGCATCCCTGCTTTCCGAATCCGTTCAATCCCGAAACGACAATTCGATTCGAGCTGCCGACCGCGGAGCTGGCGACGGTTGAATTGTACAACATGCTCGGACAGCGCGTCGCGACCTTGATGAATCGGCCGCTGCCTGCAGGAATGCAGGAGCTGAAGTGGAGCGGTGTGGACGATCACGGCTCGATTGTCGGAAGCGGAATCTACTTTGTACGCCTCAGCACGATACACGGCGTCGCGACGCAGAAGCTCTTGCTGATGCGCTGACGGGCGGTGCGGGATTGCGAATACAAAAAACGGGACAGCCTGTGTGGTTGTCCCGTTTTGCTGTTGTCGTGGACCGAACGGCGTCAGGCGCTGAAGCCACGGTGGTCCGCTGAATCGCTGGTCACCAGCCCGGAGAGTGGAATCTCGTGTCGCTCCAGATATTGCAGCACATCGCGCACCCAGCGCATCGAGCAATCGGCGGGACAGGGTTCCAGATTCTCACGGTCCGTGCAGTATCTGGGGCAGTTCTCCTCGAACGCACTGAGATGATCGCAGCGCGGACCGAGATTCCAATGCGCAAAGCTGGCGGCCCCGACCGCCAGCGTGGTATTGCAACCGGGGCATTCGTGAGTCAGGAAGATCAGCCCATCTTCGGCGCGGCCAAAGGCAGCCTGATAGCCGTTGACTCGCAGCGTGCCGTCGGTCACAAGCTGCTCGACGGTCACCCACTGGTAGCCGCACATCGGACAGATCTTGAACGGGGCAGCTGAGTTCGGCGCGGTGGTAGATTTCAAGGTGCTGCACCTCCTTTCGCCATTGTGGATGCAAAGCAGGTGCCATGTCAAGTCGGTGCCCTGGCGAACCGAAACCGGCGAGTGGTGGTCGGTTCGGGAGCGTGGGCTCCCGCTCGTTTGACGCGAGAGCGGTTCACTGCGCAACCTCACGCGGTCAAAATGCAACGGGGCAGCTTGCTGGCTGCCCCGCTGCGCAGTGCATGGGGATTCCGCTCCGTGCAGGGCGAAGTGCCGCTCAGTCGCCGGCGAGCGCCGGGCAACCTTCGGGCGTCGGAACCATGGTGAGCGTAGGCGGTACGGTTTGCGTGATGGTGCAACTGTTCTGGCCCATGCAAAACGTCACATCCCAGCTAATATCCCACATCAGACAGCACGGCAGCCCCGCGTCGCAGGGCGGATCGACGCGCGAGAAGAATCGATTCTGCGCGTTGTCGCGGGCGCACTGCTTGTTCAGGAGCTTTCCCGTATCGCCCGGCCAATCGTAACTGGTGATCGTGCCTTCCGCCTTGCCGGTCTTCTTCACCTTATCGCGGCCGGGCATGCCGCGTTCATCGCGCGGCCCGCGATTGCGGCCATCGGACTTGCCGACGCCCTTCTTGCCGTAACCGTCATTGCCGAAGCCATCGGTTGTCGAGTCGGTGAAGGGGTATTTTACCCCTTTGTGCTTCTTGGTGATCGTATCCTGCTTGACGATGGTGCAGGTGTTGTTCTTGCAAACGCCGGTGTCGAAGTAGCGCGTGCCTTTGGCATCCTGCCCCCACGTGCATTCGCCGGGAGTTTCAGAGTACTCGAGACGCAGTTTGCGTTTGGTTTCAAACCCAAATCCGACTTCAAAAGTGTTCGAGCGCGCACTGCAGTTCACGACCGCACCGAGCACTCCGCTGAAGCCGGAATAGGAGCCATCCGCCTGGCCCGCGGTTTTCAGAGTCAACTCGACACAGCAGCAGCGGATGTGAGTAAGGGTCACCGGAGTCTGCTCGGAACGCGGCTGTAATCCGCCGTTCTCATCGGCAGCGCGGAACCAGTAGTTCGGTTCATAGAGCAAGCCGTCATTGACCTGCGGGAGCGGCTTGACGATCATCAGTGAGTCGAAGGCAGGTTCCCAGTTCAACGTGATCGCCGGGCCGTAACGCTCGCCGACATGCGAGCAGAGCCAGAGCGTGCCCGTCTGAGCAAAGCCGGCGGGAATGACGGTGGCGGCTTCCGTCACGCGGAATTGCCGGGGTCCCGGATCATACGTCGCGGTGAACGTGGCATAGGGCGCGTCCACGACGTTCACCAGCACCGATGACAAATGCGAGTAGCCGGAGTCGTCAACGACGGTCGCGGTGATGACATGCGGACCGTTGCCGAGATCGTTGAAATCCACGCGCGTGCCGAGTTCGCCCAGCAGGTCGGTGTTGTTGATCCAGCTGGAACCGAGCAGAACGGGAAAGCCGGCGGAATCACTCTCGATGCGGAAGGAGTCCCACTCGACCGTATAGTGCAGCGCATCTTTGAGGATGATGTCCTGCTCTCCGGCAAGCGTGCAGCCGTCGGGCGGCCAGGAGATGAACGGCCGGGGACCGTACCAGGAGTTCTGCGAGTGCGGCTCGATCGTGTAGAACTTCCAAGGGGTCCCCACTTGGACATTGACCGAGGTGAGATGCAGGGGCACGAATTCGATCGGAATTTCGGTGCTGTCGGGGTGGTCGCTGCTATAGAGCAGGTAGCCATAGTTGGTGACGACGACTCCGCTCGTATCGCGGCAGGGATTCCAGTACAAGGTAGCCGTGGTGTCGTCCACCGCTTTGATCACGAGGTCGGGATTGGCGATCACAATCTCCGGACCGGTGGTGTAATACGCCGGTGCGCTGGTCAACTGCTGGCCCGTACAGTCGCGGGCGATGAGGCGGAACTGGTAGTCGGTCTCGGGAGCCAAGCCCTCGATCACACCGGCGCTGCCGATGCCCCACTGCGCGGACGTGGCCCAAACGGGATTGTCCGCCAGCCCCCGCGGATGGTTTGCATATTCGAGCGGGTCGGCGGGTGACCAGACTTCAATCGCGTATTCCTGATCGGGATTGGCCTGCACCCACGGCGGGCGGAAATAGACCGCGTTGGGGGAGTAGGCATCGAGCAGAAGCGGCGGACCCGGTTGCACCACTCCGCGGCAGCCCGTTCCTTCGACAAGGATCGAATCGAGCGGGTTCGCGGGATCGGAAGTGACGAGCTCGATCGTGCCGAGGTAATCGTGAGCGAAAGCCGGAGTGAACGCGATGTCAAGTCCCAGTTGACTGCTCGCCGGCAGGGTGATGCTGTCCGGCGTAACGGTCCAGACGGAACCGTTGGTGCGAATCTCGGTAATGCAAAGATCCGAAGCTCCGGTGTTCTCGATCATCAAGACCTGATGCGACGTGATGCCGAGGACAGTGGGCGGGAACACGGTCTGGTCCACGGGAATCGAGAGCGTCCCGGTGCACGGAGCGGGTGGCGGGCCGGTGAGTTGAAAGACAAACGGTGCCGGTCCCCCGGCGACTGTGTTTCCGATCTCGAAGTAGGCTAATGCGCCGATGGTGAGCGGAACCGTGATGCTCGGATCGTCACCACACGTATTGTCGGTCGTGACACTGGGACCGCTGCAGCACGTAAAATTGGTCCAGATCCGGAGTGAGAGATCTCCCGGGCTTCCACAGAGGCTCGCGGTGTAGTTCCCGGTGGACGGCACGTGCAGCATGTAGAAAACGTCATTACGCGGACCCAGCGGGCAATCATCGGTGGCGCCGGTCTGCCCGTTGAATGAGAATGGGGCCGGGATGACGGGTGCGCTGAAGCAGTTTTCGCCGGGCGGCTGCGCGTGCGCGGTTTGCAGCCCAGCAGCGATCGCCGCAAGCCATGCAAACCGAAAAAGAGAAGTAGGTGCTTTCATGGACTGGCCTCCGGGTGCGGAACTGTCCGATAAGACCGTAACATTTTCGTAATACTATGATAAGTCCGTCTCACGGATTTGTCAAGACGTTCACAACAAATCGTCAAAATAGAGCAACTACGTGTTTTTACAGAGGTGAGGCCTGGGAAGGCACAGGCAGGCCGGGATGGATAGAACAAGAACCGCCCGAATGACGGGCGGTTCGATAGAGTGGACAGGAAGGGGTCGTAAGCGGCTGAAGCCGCTGGCTTGTTGTAGGGAGGTCAGTCCTCGCTACTTGCCGAGATGATAGATGGCCTGCAGCAAGATAGCGGTCTGGTCAACATCGGCGAAGTCGAATTGGAGCTGCGCCTGCCCGGACCACTGTTTGTTGAACTGGTGGTGGATGCCGCCATCGATGTAGAAGCCCAGCTCGCTGTCATCTTTGTCGGTATAGGTCGGGGAACCGGCATAGTCCCAGGAATACAGGTGCAAGCCCAGTCCGCCGCCGGCATAGGGTTCCCAATCGCCTTGCAGGAAGTGGTAGTTGACTCCGGTGCGAATGGCGAGATCGTTCAACGACCAGTCGTAGGCGCGTCCGGCCCAGCCCCATTCCTGCGTGCTGCTCCAATAGCTAAGCGAAGCATCCCACTTCAGTTGGGGCGCCCATTCGCCGAGCTGGAAATCCACGCCGAACTCGAGCGCGCCGTCGAGTCCGGATTCGGGGTCCACATAGCCGAGCCGCGGGCCGATGCCTTTGAAGCCGATATCCGGCTGGGCCGCGAACGCGGCCGGCGCGCTGAGCACGCTGAAAACTGCGAGTAAGATAGTGAGGGTGAGTGACAGAAAATTCATGGCGGCCTCCCGTGAAGAGGTTAGAGATTCACACAACGGTCGAATCAGCCGTCGTTAATCTTCAAAACTCCTCAGTCCGATACAAGTTCCCGGTAGGTGGGCGCGCCCGCAACGGTTCCCCAGCTCGCCGTCGGTGATGGAGACGCGGCTCCGGGCGAACTTCGACGGGGCAGATCCGCTGCTCTTCGCCTGCGGCAGTGGGATGAGAACTGCCTCAGCGTCATGAGTTTGTAACAATGCTAACTTGACTCTGCTGCTTCGCCTTGCTATATTCCCTCAAGAGCACTTGAGGGGCCCAACGGAAGTAGGTTTGACATGCCGACCATGAGTATCTTCCTGCCGAACATTCTGGCCGTTCCTGACGGACGGCCCACACTGCACCAACACCTTGCCGATACCTTGCTGCTTGCGGCGAGGTGTGTTTTATTTGTGGGGATCGCGAGCTGTTTCGCTCAGCCGCCGGATACGCTGTGGACGCGAACATGGGTGATTGCGGGCGATCAAGTCGCATATGATGCCACGGCATTGCCTGATGGTCGATTTGTCCTCGCGGGGGTAGCGGACGATGACTCGGGCCACGCATGGGGCACGGTATACATGTGCGCTGAAACAGGCCAGACTGAGTGGTCACGACTGTTCGCCGCAGGCAGCAGTTCACGATTCCACAGCATCGACATGATAGACCAGTTGTCATTTGTTGCAGCGGGCAGCGTGACTTCAGCCCAAGGCGCCAGATCGTACTTGGTGCGGATGCGAATCGACGGCGACAGCGTATGGACGAGAAGCGCCGGTAACACCGATTTCGCCGCAATCGAGGACGTAGTTTCGGCGGGAGGTGACATCTTCTTCACCTGCGGTTACCAGCAGTCTGTGTCGACGGGAACGAGTCAATTAGTGTCGATGAAGTGGGACTCGTCCGGGCAGGTGATCTGGGCACGGGCCGTATCAATGCCGTACCCCACGGTGACACACGGAAGTGCGGTGGCCAACTGTGCGGATGGCGGGATTGTGTGTGCCGGGTACATCATGTACGAGACCCCGCCGCCAGTGAGAACAGAGATCGACGTTTACGTTGTGCGCTTGGATGACGATGGGGATACACTTTGGACTCGGCGGTACGGGACAGATCGCGATGATGAGGCGGTTGCGGTACTTTCGGTGCAGGGCGCCATTGTGATTGTTGCAAATTCGGACGCGGCGACGGCACCTCTACACGAAATCTACCTGATCAAGATCTTAGAGAACGGGGAACTGGTGTGGGAACGGACTTACGCATTCCACGGACGGTGGCAACGCGCCTTGGCGGCAACGTATGGGGATGCGCAGGACGTCATCGTTGCGGGGTTCGAACGTACCGATTTCCCAACCGATGACCAGACCTTCTTCGCTATGCGTGTTGATGCTCAAGGCGACACGGTATGGACCAAGCAGATCGGAAGCTCTATGTTTGCCGCAGCCCAGACCGTTGTTCGCACCGATGACAACGGCTACATATTCGCGGGCTCCCAATTCGATTTCTCTCCCGGTTCCAACGATATCCGATTGGCACGAGTGTACCCAGATATGTCGGTGTCGCCGGCTCGGCAAGAGCATGTTGACTGGCTCACAGCAGAGATCATTCCGAATCCGTCGAGTGGTGCAGCCCAACTGGTTGTTCAGCCTGCCCAACACGGGAATCTGACGGTACTAATTACGGATGTCTTGGGTCGCCGCCTGATGATCCCGATGGAGATGGCCGGGTCCAACGGAGAGCGCCGCTACACGCTCTACACCGCCGGAATGCCGTGTGGTGTCTACTTCGTGTCAATACGAGTTGGAAACACAGAGACGGTGAAGCAACTTCACATCGTCAAGTAGGAGTCAGCAAATGAAGTCGTCACAGGTTTCTATGATCGCGGTGGCTGTGATGCTGGTCCTGCACGCGGCGGCATGTGCGGCACGGGCCCCGCTCGGGAGGACTCATTGAGCTTGCGGTTCACGTGACGCGACCGCCAAGTCACGTCGTGACCGGACGAGGGCACGCCGCCACAAAACAAGACGAAACGGGACAGCAGCTTGCCGTCCCGTTTTCATATTGATCTCTCCCCGTTCACAGGGGAGCTAAGCGGGGTGACAAATCACCCACCCCTCCGCCCTATTCGTACCGGAGCGCTTCGATCGGGTCGAGGCGCGACGCCTTGCGCGCCGGATAGAAGCCGAAGAAGATGCCGACCATCGCCGCGAAACCCAAGGCGAGCGCGGCGAACGGCATCGAGACTTGCGTGGGCCAGCCGGCCAGCTTGCTGATGAGCAGCGAAACGCCGCCGCCGAGCAGCACGCCGATCAAACCGCCGATCGCGGAGAGTAACAGCGCTTCGAGCAGGAATTGTCGCAGAATATCCGCCTCGCGCGCGCCGACGGACATCCGAATCCCGATTTCGCGCGTGCGCTCGGTCACGCTGACGAGCATGATGTTCATGATGCCGATGCCGCCCACCAGCAGCGAGACCATCGCGACCGAACCGAGCAGATAGGTCATGACGTTCGCCGATGCTTCCACGGTCTTGGAGATGTCGGACTGCGTGCGAATCGTGAAATCATCGTCGTCCTTGTCGCCGAGCTGATGGCGGGCGCGCAGGATATCGCGAATCTCCGCCTGCGCGGAGGTCAACGAGAGGCCGTCGCGGGCCGAGCCGAAGACCATGCCAACGCGCGTATCGCCACTCTGGAATTTTTTGGCGCCGGTCGTGAACGGGATCAGCACGACATCATCCTGATCCTGTCCCATCGCGGCCTGTCCCTTCGCGGCCAGCACCCCGACCACTTCGAAGGGCAGCCGCCTAATCCGAATGGTCTGGCCGACGGGATCATTGCCGTTGAACAGGTTGGTGATAACGGTTTGGCCGACGACACACACTTTCGACGCGCCGCGCATATCGACATCGGAGAACATCCGGCCACTCTGAATTTCATAGCGGCGGATATCAATGTACTCGGGATTCACGCCGAGCACCGAGGTGGACCAGTTCTGGTCCGCCGAGACCAACTGCGCGTTGGTGCGGATCGTCGGCGTAATCTGATGCACGTCTTTCGACTGCTGCCGGATCGCGTCAACATCCTCGGCGGTCAGCGAGTTGCGCGTTCCGGCGGCCATGCGCGCGCCGGAGCGATGGAAGTTGCCGGAGAAGATCATGAACACGTTATCGCCGAGCGAGGAGATCTGCGTTTGCACGCTGGTGCGTGCGCCGGTGGTGATGGCGACCATCGACACCACCGCGGCCACACCGATAATAATGCCCAGCATGGTCAGCGCCGAGCGCATTTTGTTGCGCAAGAGCGCGCGCAGGCAAACGCGAAGCAGGGAGGAGAGATTCACAGGCAGACTCCGATTCCGGCCGGGTTGCAAGGACGCAACCCGGCGCGGCGACCTTGCTGGTTCAAGCGTTGACCTCCTCGTGCACGATCTGGCCGTCGCGCAGGGTAATGCGGCGACGGGCATGCGCGCCGATATCGTGTTCATGCGTGATCAGGATGATGGTCATGCCCGCGCCGTTCAGATCGTGGAGCAGAGTCATGATCTCTTCACTGGTTCGCGTATCGAGATTCCCGGTCGGTTCGTCGGCGAGCAGCAGGGCCGGTTTGTTCACGAGGGCGCGCGCAATGGCGACGCGTTGTTGCTGGCCGCCGGAAAGTTGCGACGGATGATGATCCAGGCGGTCGGCGAGGCCGACGCGCTCGAGCGCTTCGCGGGCGGCCAGATGGCGGTCACGGGCGCTCATGTCCGTGTAGATCAGCGGCAATTCCGCATTTTCAATCGCGGAGGTGCGGGCCAGCAGATTGAAGCCCTGAAATACGAAACCGATCGTGCGATTGCGCACGCGGGCGAGGGTGTCGCGCGGCAACCCGGCCACATCGCTGCCGTTCAAAAAATATTGGCCAGAGGTAGGCCGGTCGAGGCAGCCGAGAATATTCATGAGCGTGGACTTGCCCGATCCGGAGGCGCCCAGAATCGCCAGGAACTCGCCCGGTGGCACCGTAAGATTGATCCCGCGCAGCGCGTCCACCTGCACATCGCCCATGCGATAGACCTTCGTGAGTTCGCGCGCGGAAATGACGGCGGGCTGGCCGTTGCCGTTCATCGGCGCGGTCCACTCGGGCCCATGCCCGGCATCATCGTCACGGCTTGCGTCGTCGTTCCGGTCAGACCGACAATTACGGAATCCCCCGCACTCAGATTTTGATCCAGCAGTTCAACATAGCTGCCATCGTTGAGGCCGATCTGTACGCGGCGCGGTTCCGGCTCGCCCTTTGCGTTTTTCACAAACAGCGTCGCCTGCTTCGCCGGTGATTCCGCGGGCGCGCCCGGCGCAACCGTTGCATCGGGTTTCGCGCGTTCGCGCCGGCCTTTGAAGTCGCCGTCACCGCGATGGCCGCCGCGCGCGGAGTCGGCTGTTCCGCCGCCCGCGTTCGGTTTGTAGTCGGCAGGCTTGAAGCGGACGGCCGCCGCGGGTGCGCGCAAGGCATCGTCGCGTTGCGAGACCACGACCGTCACATTTGCCGTCATCCCCGGGCGCAATTTCAGCTCGGGGTTATCCACCTTGAGAATGACCGGATAGGTCACGACATTCTGCTCCTCGACGGCGGCATAGCGAATCTGGGAGATCTTGGCGCGGAACGTCAGTTCGGGATAGCTATCGACGGTGAACGTGGCGTCCATCCCTTCTTCGAGCTTGCCGATGTCGGCTTCGTCGATGCTCGTTTCGATCTGCATCTGCTTCAGGTCCTGCGCAATCGTGAACAGCGTCGGCGCTTGCAGCGACGCGGCGACAGTCTGGCCGACATCGACGCTGCGCGAAATCACGACGCCGTCGATCGGCGAGCGAATCACGGAATAGGCGAGATTGACACGGGTGCGCTGCACCTGAGCTTCGACCTGTTTCACGCCGGCCTGCGCGGTTTCGAGCGCGGTCTGCGCGTTGTCGAGGTCCACCTGCGCGGCGAGCTGCTTTTCGGCCAAATCGGCGACCCGACGTAGATCACGCTGTGCCTGACGCAGCGTCGCGTTGGCGCGTTCGAGATTAGCCTCGTTTTCGGTCACTTGTGCTTGCAGGAACGTGGGATCGATGCGCGCGATGACCTGGCCCTTCTTGACGGGCGAATTAAAATCGACGAGGATCTCATCGAGCGTTCCCGACACCTGCGATCCCACGGTGACGGTGGTGACGGCGCTGACGGTCCCGCTGGCGGTAACGACCATTTGGACTTTGCCGCGGTCCACGGTGCCGAGGCGATATTTCCCGCGCTGCGATCCGGCGGAATCACTCCGACCCCAGACAAAGTAGGCGGCGACGGCGGCGACGATCACAAGTGCAGCGATGACGAAGCGTTTCATGAAATGGCGGAATTGGATGGAGTTGCTGTGTGTTAAACGGCACAGACCGGAGATGGTTTCCGGTCTGTTTCGATTCTGGCCGTCCGATCGTTAGACAGAATCACCGGGGTAGAGTTTAATCCGCCCATACCGGGAAGCAAGGCGAAATTCCGGCGGGGAAGGAATCCCCGCTCGGCGGAGCGAAGATTCCGGGCATGTGAAGACACATGCCGCGGCGAAGAAGACTCCGATTCCGGCGGGGTGAGGACGCACGGCTCGGCGAAGCGAAGATTCCGGCGGGGTGAGGGCACCCCGCTCGGCGAACAGAAGATCCCGATTCCGGGCATGTGGAGACACATGCCGCGGCGAAGAAGACTCCGATTCCGGCTGCGCGAGGACGCACGGCTCGGCGAAGCGAAGATTCCGGCGGGGTGAGGGCACCCCGCTCGGCGAACAAGACCCCGCTCGGCGCTTAATCCGTCCATTCGGGGAAGTAGGCGCGCACCGCGAGGTACAGGCCAATCCCCATGAAGGCGAGGCCGGTCGCCAGGCGGGACCAGCGCTCAATCTTCGTGAGCGCATTGAAAACGCGACCAAGCGCATGGACACTATACGCCAGCGTAAACGAAACGGCAATCACCGGTAACGCGGTGCCCAAGCCATAGACGAGTGGCAACAGGACGAGAGACTCGTATTGCGCCGACAGCGGAATCAGGCTGCCGAAGAACAGCGCCGCGGACACCGGGCAAAAGCTCAACGCGAAGATGATCCCGAGCAAGAGCGGTCCCCACCAGCCGTACGTCGTGGCCTTCGTGCTGATCTGTTCCCGCCAGCGGCCCGAACCGGGAAGGCGTAATGGAATCCAGCCGGTGACGACGAGGCCGATCAGTACGAGCAACGGGCCAAGCGCCATGCTCATGTAGCTCTGCAGCGACATCGACAGGCGCGGAATCGAGAGCACGCTCCAGGACACGAGCGCGCCGCTGCCGACATAGGCGATGATGCGACCCAGCGAATAAAGCAGGCCGCCGCCCAGCGCGTGCAGCGGGTGCGCGACACGACGTCCGATATACGAGACGGCCGCGATGTTCGTGGCCAGCGGACAGGGACTGATCGAGGTCAGGATGCCCAGCCAAATTGCCGAGCCAATACCGAGCCAGATGCTCTCGCTCACTTCGCGGCAAGAAACGCGGCGACTTCGCGCTTCACGTACGACTGAAATTCAACTTTGTCATTCAGCAGCTCCCAGACCTTCTGGCAGTTCTTCCAGCGCAGTTGCGTCCCGGCGGCGTAGTCAACCAGGATCAGCGCTTTAGTGTAGAGCTTGTAGTCTTCGACAAAATGCTCGTTCGCCGGCTCGTCGATATTGACCATCTTCCAGACAAGTCTGCCGCTCTTCAAGTCGGCGGCGAAATTCTGCGCGATGGCCTCGTGCGAATAGGTTTCGATCTTGAAGCAGGACGCGCAACGCTGCGTGGTATAGAAGTAATAGGCGATGGTGGTCATGGCGGTGCTGTCGGACCGGGCAACCGGCAGGCTGTCGGGCGCCAGCGCCGGCTCCGTATCCGCGGCGGCCAGCGCGAGGCCGGGGCAATTTGAGCAATCCTCCGGCACAGCGAGCTGCTCCGACGGACGACGGACATACAGCACGCCGGCGATGATCACGGTCACGGCGGCGAGTACGATGATGGTGCGCGTCAGGGTGTTGGTGTTCATGGTGAAATCAAAATTCAGGAATTCGACGGAGCGGAGCAGGCCGCGCGAATCCAGGACACGAGATCGGCCCGCGCGGGGACGCGGCCCGTGGATTTGATCGTGCCGTCGATGGCGAGCGCGGGCGTGCTCAGCACACCGCGCTTTACGATTTCCTCGATCTGCTCAATCTTGACCAGTTCCACTTCGACGCCGGCTTCCTGCGCGGCGGCTTGCGTTTCACTGAAGAGCTGCTTGCATTTGGCGCAGCCCGTGCCAAAGACTTCGACGCGATGCATAGGGGGCCTCAACCTACATCAGGAGATTGAATAGATAACCGACGGCAATGATGCCGCTGCCGACGACCGCGAGAAACACGGCGATCAACTGCGGCTTAAGCACCTTGCGCAAGATGATCGTCTCCGGCAGGGAGAGCGCGATCACGGCCATCATGAATGCCAGCACCGTGCCCAGCGCGGCGCCTTTCTCGAGCAAAGCGCTGACAATCGGAATGATGCCCGCGGCATTCGAGTACAGCGGAATCCCGATCAGCACGGCCGCGGGGACGGACCACCACACGTCGCGGCCCATGATCGATGCGAGAAAGCCCTCGGGCACAAACCCGTGAATCCACGCGCCGACGGCGATTCCGGCGAGCACATATGGCCACACGTTGCCGACGATCTCTTTCACGGCGGTGAGTCCGGCGTCAATGCGCACGCTCCACGAGGGTGTGGCATCATCAGCCGCGGCATCAGCGGGCAGTTGATACACCCAGCCCTCGACGCCGCGCTCGAGCCGTAGTTTGCCGATGGTCCAGCCTGCCGCAATCGCAATCGCGAGTCCGGTACTGAGATAGAGCAACGCAATCTCCCAGCCGAATAAGCCGAACAGCAGCACGAGCGCGATCTCGTTGACCATGGGAGCGGAAATCAGAAACGAGAACGTCACCCCCAGCGGGACACCGGCGGTCACGAAGCCGATGAAGAGCGGCACAGCGGAGCAGGAACAGAACGGCGTGACCACTCCGAGCAGCGCGGCCAGCACATTGCCCGCGAATTCGCGTCTTCCGGCCAGCATGCGCCGCGTGCGGTCGGGTGTGAAGAACGAGCGCACGATGCCGACGCCGAACACGACCAGCGCGAGTAATAGCAGCACCTTTGGCGCTTCGTAAACGAAGAACTCCAGGGCGGCGGCGAGCCGACTGGCGGGATCCCGCGGGAAGGCGAGGCGGGTGACGGCCTGCGCCGCGCGTTCCAGATTGGCATACAGGATTATCCAGACGGGCAGCGCGGCCAGCAACAGGGTGTTTCGTAATGTGAAGATTTTCACAATAAGATGCAAACCTCGACCGCCGGAACTGTGTCGGCACGGTGGGTCAGATGCTCCGGGCGACCTTGAAATACTTGCGTTCGATCCAGAATGCGACGTTGACGAGTCCGATCAGGACGGGCACTTCCACCAGCGGACCCATCACGGCGGCAAAGGCCGCGCCGGAATGCACGCCGAATACCGCAATCGCCACGGCGATCGCCAGTTCGAAGTTATTGGAGGCCGCGGTGAATGACAACGTAACGGCTTTCGGGTAGTCAGCCCCGGCGCGTTTGCTCATCCAGAAGGAGAGGAAGAACATGATCACGAAATAGACCAACAGCGGCAGCGCGACGCGCACGGCGTCAAACGGCAGCGTCAGGATCATGTCGCCTTTCAGCGAGAACATGACGACAATCGTGAACAAGAGTGCGATCAGCGTGAGCGGGCTGAGGCGCGGGATGAACACGCGCTGATACCACTCCTTGCTCGTGAGCCGGATCAAAGTGAAACGGGTCAGAAATCCGGCGATGAACGGAATGCCGAGATAGATGAAGACGCTCTGGGCGATCTGCCCGATCGTCACTTCTACCGCCGTGCCCGGCAGGCCGAACAGCGGCGGCAGCAGCGTGACGAAGACATAGGCATAGAACGCGAAGAACAGCACCTGAAAAATCGAATTGAGCGCGACGAGTCCGGCCGCATACTCGGGATCGCCGCGCGCAAGATCGTTCCACACGATCACCATCGCGATGCAGCGCGCCAGGCCGATCAGAATCAGTCCGGCCATGTAGTCGGGTTTGTCCGGCAGAAAGAGGATCGCGAGCGCGAACATCAGCAGCGGCCCGACAATCCAGTTCTGGACGAGGGAGAGCGCCAGCACCCGCCAATGGCGGAACACCTCGCCCAACTCCTCATAGCGGACCTTGGCCAGCGGCGGGTACATCATCAGGATCAGACCGATCGCCAGCGGCAACGACGTGGTGCCCACATTGAAGCGATCGATCAGCGCGGGGAGTCCGGGGAACCGCGAACCTGCGCCGATCCCGGCGCTCATCGCCAGAAAGATCCAGAGCGTCAGATAGCGGTCAAGAAACGACAGTTTGCGCGTGACGCCGGAGATTGCTGAACTCATCAGATAAGTTCGCGCGCTTAGCAGCAGCTCGACAGTGGCTTGATCGCGCGCACCTTCACGGAGACGACCGCTTCCAGGGCTTCCTTGCGGAGCGCGTCAGCCACGTGATTCAGGCCGACATCGTAGCGCTGCTCCTGAACGATTTCCACACTGGCGAACCCTGCAAGGCGGATGTCGCTCAGATAGTCCGCTTTCAGGGAGGCCCCGGCCACGCAGCCGACATAGGCTTCGACCGAGCTTTGCAGCGCGGGCGACAGCGGCCGCGTGAGCACGAGGTCGGAGAGGAGCAGCTTGCCGCCCGGTTTCAACGCACGGAACGCTTCGCGGAAGACCTGCGGCTTATCCGGTGAGAGATTCACCACGCAGTTCGAGATGATCACAGTCACCTCGCTATTGCGCACGGGCAGGTGTTCGATCTGCCCGAGGCGGAATTCCACGTTGGTGTAGTTGCCTTTGCGCGCATTCTCGCGGGCACGGTCGAGCATGGCGGGCGTCATATCGACGCCAATCACCCGGCCACTCGGTCCGACTTTGGGCGCGGCGAGAAAGCAATCGAAGCCGGCGCCGCTGCCGAGGTCAAGCACGACGTCGCCGGCTTGCAGTTCGGCATGCGCGAGCGGATTGCCGCAGCCGAGTCCGAGATTCGCGCCGGCGGGAATCGCCGCGAGATCGGATTTGTCATAGCCGATCATGAGCGCGATGTCGTCCACGCTCTCAAGATCCGCGCCGCAGCAGCCGCCGGAACCGCAGCCGCAGCCCGGCCCGTTCGCGGCTTCAGCGTATCGTTCACGAACGATGGTATGGATGTTATCCGGGGTGGTCATGGAGTGTCTCCAAATTGGAAATTGAAAAACGAAAATCGAAACTTCAGACAAATTGCAGCCGCCGGGGGGGCCGATTCGCGTGCCCGAAAGGCCCCGCCGCGCGCAGTTAGCACTTGCATGCACCGGTCGGCAGGGCGTCGATAAGTAGCTTGAAGCGATCGAGTGTCTTGGGGTTGATGCAGTAGCAGACGCGCGGGCCGTCGATCTCGCCCTGGATCCAACCGGCTTCTTTCAGCTTCTTGAGGTGTTGGGAGACCGTGGATTGGCTGATGGGTAGCTTGTCCACGATGTCCCCGCAGAAGCAGGCCCCGCATCCGGCCAGGAAGCGGAGGATGGCAACTCGTTGGGGGTGACCAAGCGTGCGAGCGAGGTTCGCCAACTCGATATCGCCGGCCTGTTCTGTCGCTGAGCTGTAGAGTTTAAGTTCTGTTAATTCTTGGTTTGCCATCATTTCCCTGCCTTCTATGATCGTCAACTGTCAATCGTCAATATACGATTTAGATTTCGAAGTGTCAATCACTATTCCTAAAAATCGTAAATCGTGAATTTGCGATATAGCCGCAGCGTTGGGATTTGCTTGATGCCCCCACCGTACCGACCCAGGAAGCCTCCCCTAAGTTCATCGCCCGCTGTCAGCGAGGCGGGTTTGAGCCGGGGCGTGACCAACGGCCCAAAGACCGCCCGGCAGACATACTTATGTCTATAGATTTAAGATAGTTACTGAGGACTCTTGAGCCACGCCCGGGCTGCGGTCGCCAACCGGCTGAACCGAACAATGTAACCGATTGCACACAAATCCCTTGCATGCAGGTCACAGGCGGTCGTATATTCTCTGTCAGCTATGTTCAGACGAACTCTCACTGCATTCCGGCGCTTGGGGCTGGCGAGCCTGCTGCTCTTGTCTGGCCCGGCCGCGTCGCTCGCCGACCACGAGACCCCCCCTGCGACTCCGGCCGAGTTTCACGCCACGGAGGCGCAGCGCTATGAGCGCGTGCTCGCCGAGCCGACGCTGAAGTGGGACCATGCCCCGGAGTATGATGCGCTGTACTATCGGCTGACCATCGACGTGCGCAACTACGCCGGGCGTCAGATCACGGCCCAACTCGAGCTGGCGGCGGCCTGCGCGGAATTGCAGCTCGCGGAACTTCATTTCGATCTCTGCGATGCGCTGATCGTCGATTCGATCAGGTCAGCGGGAGTGGCAGTGGCGTTCACTCACCTCGCGAACGAGATCACCGTGAGCCTCGAACGGCAGTACACGCTCGGCGAACCGCTCGCGATCTCGGTCTGGTATCACGGCACGCCCTGCGTGACAAACGGGCAATGGTCCTTCTGGTACTATACGCGTCAGATTGGCCCCGCGCAGATTCCCGCCATCCACACGATTTCCGAACCCCTCGGTGCGCGCGACTGGTGGCCATGCAAGGACACCCCGGAGGACAAGGCCGATAGCGTGACCATCGCCGTGATTTGCGCCGATACCCTGACCGCGACTTCCAACGGCACCCTGGATTCGACGATCGCATTGCCGGCGGGCGCGAAGCGCGTGGTCTGGACGGAGCGCAAGCCGATCGCCACCTACCTGATCACGATCAACGTGACCAATTACCGATTCTATCGCAACTGGTACGTCGCGCTCAACGGGGACAGCATCCCGATCGATCACTACACCTATCCGGAGCGCTACAATCAATCGGTGCTGAGCTGGTCGCCGCTGCCGTCGATGATGGGCTACCTCGCGCAACGCTTCGGCGAGTATCCGTTCGCGAGCGAAAAGTACGGCCACTCGATGAACAATTTCCCCGGCGGGATGGAGCACCAGTGCAATACCTCCTATGGCCGCGTGATCACCACGGGGACGCGCACCTACGACTACATTCTGGTGCATGAGGTCGCGCATCAGTGGTGGGGCGATTGCGTGACGCTCCTGGACTGGCCCGATATCTGGTTGAACGAGGGATTCGCGTCCTATTGCGAAGCGCTCTGGATGGAACAAGCCGGCGGCTTCGACTCGCTGCGGACCTGGATGACGACTCCGGGTTTCAACGGAGTCGTGGATCCGTCGGGACCGTTGTACAATCCCGATCCGCTGTTCAGCTCGAACACGGTTTACAACAAGGGGTCATGGATCCTGCACATTCTGCGCGGCGTCATTCGCGACGATTCCCTGTTCTGGGCGGTGCTTCGTGAATACCGCGCGCGTCATGCGTACGGCAGCGCCACGACGGCGGATTTCCTCGCCGCCGCCGCGGATGTAACGGGTCTGGACGTCGATGGTTATCTGCATGCCTATTTGTATCGCACGAACCGGCCGCTCTACGAAGTTTCGTCCGGCACGGGCACCGTGGGCGGCGATCCGCTCAGCGTGATCCGCATCCAGCAGGTGCAGTCCGATCCGGATACGACGTTTCGCACACGCCTTGATCTGACTTGGAACAGCGGAGCGGAACAGCACACGGTGGAACACGCCGCACGCGGCGAGCGCTATTACTTCGACGCGGCGATCACGCCGGGTTCGCTCGCGGTGGACCCCGACGATTGGGTGCTGAAGGGGGTGAGCTTCGTTCCGCTGCCGCTCACCATCTTGAACGACGAATTGCCGCCGGCCACGGCCGGTTCGCTTTACACGGAGCAATTCGTGGCGATCGGCGGGAGCGGCGTACTGCTCTGGGCGCAGGTGGCGGGTCAACTCCCGCCGGGGATCGTGCTCCTGCCCGATGGTCACCTGACCGGTACCACTCTATACGGCAGTGACTTCGATTTTCTCGTGCGGGCGGATGGCACGGGCAGCTTTGACACGCTGTGGTGCCGGCTCCACGTGAACGGCCCGCCGATGGCGCCGCACTATTTGACACTATATGCGTTGAACGGAGCACTGGTGCAACTGCGCTGGAAGGAATCGCAGCCGGCCGATAGTTTTCATGTCTGGCGCGCGACGCAGCCGGACATGAGCGACCGGCTATTGATCGGAACCACCGCGCAATTCACCTGGACCGACTCGACGGCGGCGATGCCGCAGGTTCCGGATTCACTGCGCATCCCGATTCCGCGCTTCTACGAAGTAACGGCAGTCAGCAACGAATAAGAAAACCCCCGGTGTGTGGCCGGGAGTTTCTAATAGGTGTCGGGTAGCGGCGGCCCTGTGTGGCCGCCGTTTCTATTTCAGCAACAGCAGTTTTCGCGTCGCGACAAATGCCCCGCTCGTCACGCGCGCGAAATACAAGCCGCTCGGCAGGGCAGTCCCGGCGAACGCAAACTCATACTCTCCACGTTCGAGCACGCCGTCGTGCAGCGTCCGCACTTCGCGGCCCATGAAATCATAGACCACCACGCACGTCCGCGCCGTCCGCGGGATGGTCAGCGAAATGTTGGTCGAGGGGTTGAAGGGATTGGGGTAAGCGAGCAATTTGTACTTCTCTGCCATCGGCGGAGCACCGCTGACCGCGTCGATGAATTGAAAAGTCGTATCGCGCAATGCGTGGAACTGGTACGCGTCATCGACATAGCCTAACCGGTAATCATACCACTGGTCAGGCGCAACCGTTGAGTCAATGCTTGAGTAGGTCACAGGCTCCCAAGAATTCGCTGGACTGACCTGTGCGATCTGTTCAAACTCGCTCGAATCCACGGGTTTGCGGCGCAACTCATAACAGCGCAGCCACCATTCGTGCTGTGCTGACCATGTCACCAGTGCGCGCGGACCTTGCGGCTCAATCCCAAAATCATCGAGACTGGTCCGGGACTCCGGTGGTTCGGGAATGAATGCCCAGCCCGGGTCGTAGAGCGAGCCATCCGTGCAGCGTGCAGCCAGGCAATAGCCTTGCGCATAGGTGTCAAGTGTCGAGTCGAAGTAGTCGTAGGTGACGGCGCTATCGGATTGCCCGATGGCCGGAACGACGGCGATCAGATCCTGGCATCCCGCCCAGAAGCCGCCCGTCAGTACATACTCTTGCACATCGACTTCGTAGTCCACGACGAACTGTATCCAGTATCCGCTCGGGCAGGCCGGACTGTAGTCGAATACCGTGAACTCCACGGGTGCTGTACGTTCAGAAACCGTATCGCTGACAACCCCGCCACTGCCGTCGAGATCGTACGCGGAAATGTAATAGTGATACTCGATGCCGCGACCGAGCGGCTCGTCGTAGTAATGGTACATGGTCCCGTCGGGGTCGTCGCCGCGGCTCGGTGTCGTGACCACAAGTACATACTCTTCGGAATCGGCCCGCGTGCGCCATAACTCGAAGTAGTCCACACCCTGCTCATAGCTCGTGCGCCAGTATGAACTGGTACCCTCGGGAATGCCGTAGACGTGCAGATAATCAAACGTGAGATCGGCCCGCGTGATCGTGGCCGACACGCTCAGCAGTAGAATCAAGCAAGCTGCAATCGTTCGCATGATCGCCCTACGAGGTTGAAGTGTGAATAGCAGGAACGCACTTGACGGCACGCACCTTCGCGTGCCTCATCGGGATCTGAAAACGTCTTTTATCTTCCAGTAGCGGCGGCCCTGTGTGGCCGCCGTTTCTATTTCAGCAACAGCAGTTTTCGCGTCGCGACAAACGTCCCGCTGGTCACCTGCGCGAAATACAAGCCGCTCGGCAGGGCACTCCCGTCGAACGCAAACTCGTGCGCTCCGCGTTCGAGCACTCCAGCATGCAACGTCCGCACTTCGCGGCCCATGATGTCATAGACAACCACGCTCGTCCGTGCGGTCTGCGGAATGGTCAGTGAGATTGTTGTTGATGGGTTGAAGGGGTTGGGACGGGCCAGAACGTCGAATGAATTGGCCAATGGCCGAGTGCGTTGATCACTCGCTTGAGTCTCGGGTTCCAGCGCCAGCAGGCAAAAGTCCGATAGATAGGTTCCCGCAAAGAGGATCGTACCGTCGTCGAGCGCGATTAATCCGCCGAGCGAAGACCAGCCGGTCGAATCCGGACTCTTTACCCATAGTTCGTTGCCCGCGCTGTCAACGCGCATGATCAGGGGCTGCTGCGCGGTGCCTTGATTATTGACCAGCATTGCCGCGACACAGCCACCATCCGGCGTCGCGCGGATCATCGTCGGGACCAGTTCCATAACGTTTGCGCGATGGTGATGTACCCACATCACCTCGCCCGCGCTGTCCGTCCGCAGGATGGAAAAGTAGGGTCCGTCCGTGCCGTGATAATCGCCCGAAACAAAAAATCCGCCGTCCGCCGCGGTGTCCGGCATGAACAGGTGATTGGTCTCATCGTAGAACCGCATCCAGACGGAATCCCCCTCGGCATTAACCCGCACTACCGGTCCCGGTGAACCACCGGAGGAGCGATGCGATCAACCGGGCACGATCCAGCCGCCATCGCGGGTTTCAACGGCGTGCCACGCGCACAAATAAGCTTCGTTCCCATACTGGTGTGACCATTCCAGTTGACCGATGCTGTCGGTACAAGTGACGGCAATGTGATTCAAAGTGCCGCCGCTCATGACGAGTCCGCCGCTGCCGGTGATGCTGCCGTCACGATACTCCGCGGCGGGCATCGTCAGCGGGATCGTATCCCGAACGACGCCGCTGCTGTCGAGACGCAACAGGTATTTTGCATCCGGCGCGCGGGTGATACCGGCGATGACGAACTCACGGGTCGGAAGCTCGCGCGCGGCAAACGCGGCATCAAAGGTGCCGGACTGATGAGTCGCAGCCCAGACCATATCGCCCGCGCTGTCGATCTCGATGGCGTAAAGCTCAGACGGACCACTTTGTGTCGCGGAGACACTTCCGGCCAACAGGTAGCCGCGAGTTGTCTTGCTGAGTTGCGCGCATTTCTCAATGTCGCTGCCGCCGTAAGTCCAGCGCCAGATTTCCTGCGGCTGGGCGAAGCCGACCAGCGCAGAGCATAACGTACATACCAGTACCCCATAGCGAGACATAACGCCTCCTTATCACTTCAGCAACAAGAGTTTTTGTGTTCCGCCGAAACTCCCACTCGTCACCCGCGCGAAGTAGAGTCCGCTGCGCAGCGTGCCGCCGTCAAACATGAACTGATGCTCTCCGCGTTCGAGCACGCCATCGTGCAGCGTCTGCACTTCGCGGCCCATGATGTCGAAGACGGTCACCACTGTGTGCGCCGTTTGCGGGATGGTGAGCGAGATCGTTGTTGCTGGGTTGAACGGGTTGGGGTAGGAAGAAAGGCGCCAAGACGATTGGACCACGTTTCGGCCCACCGCACCGAGTTCAAGGCTCAGGTTGACCAGGCATGCCTCTGCGCGAGTGGGTCCCTGTCCGGCAAACACCACGTTTTGGGGAGTTGCGGAAACAATCGCACGAGGAGCGTAATTGATGGACGCGGTCCAGAGCGTGTCCCCGTTGGTCTCCAGCAGGGCCAGGTTGTGGCCGAAGATCGCGCCGCACAGCAGAATTCGTCCATCCAGAGGAAGAATCAAGATGTCTTCGATCCTCTGGCTGGGGTCATGATCTCCCACTGAGCGACTCCAGATCGTATCCCCATCTTCTGTCAAGCGAGACAAATAGACATCGTTCGTGCCACCAAATCGCCGCGCGTTCAGGGCGAGCAAGAAGCCACCGTTCAGGTGCGTCCGAATTAGCGGGTACCGAATCTCGTTCCATCCGTGCAGATATCGCGACAACATGACCTGCCCGGCCTGATTGACACGCACGAAATGCAAGCTGTCCCACTCCGAAATCGCGCCGACCCAGTCCCCTTCGTACGAGATATCAAAGTCGTCGAAGTAGGTATAGGGATCCGGAAGCCGGTGGACCGCAAGGATGCTGCCATTCGGCGCGATCCCCATGACGAAGAGGCGGGACCCGGGATCCAGCCAGTGCCCAATCATCACAGCCCCTGAGTCAGAAGATTGCTCAGCCGCGACTGCGCCGTTTAAATCATCACCACCAAAGTCAAGCTGAGAGTACGTAGTCCCATCGGCATTCAGCACAACGTACAACAACGCGTTTTGCCGGCCGGGCGTATCGGTAGTCCCGCATACGAGGTAGCGATTCTCGGCAATGGGCACAACCGTACCGACCACGTCGTCTTCAAGATCCCCGAGCACACGCGTCCACAGCGTGTCCCCGCTGGCATCAAATCTCGCGACAATTGCGTCTGAGAATAGAGCTGTGCGGCTACCCCACGCCAGATAGCCGCCGTCCTGAAAAGCAATCGCGCCGGTGAAGACCGACTCAAAGCCCGGATAACTTATGCCGCGCGTCCACACGGTATCCAACTGCGCGAACGCCGCCGGCAACAACATCAGCGACAACAAAAACGCAAGCAATGTCTTCATGATTCCCCCCACGGGAAGTTGGTGATTGGATGTCAGGCAGAAACAACGAGGCAAAAGCGCCGATACAACTGTATCGGCGCTCTCATTTCAGGAAGGGGTTTTACTCGTCCGCGGCTTCGGTGACTTTTTCGCGAAGTTCGCGGAAGGTGAGTTGGTCGTCTTTCGCGCTGACCTGGATCGTTGATCCTTCCGCAAAGCGGCCTTTCAGTAGTTCTTCGGCCAGCGGATCTTCCAGCACTCGTTCAACCGTTCGGCGTAAGAGCCGCGCCCCGACCTCCGGCTTGTAGCCGCGGTCGATAATCAGGTCCTTGGCCTTCTGATTCAGCGTGAGCTTGAGATTGCGGTCAACGATCCGCTTATTAATGTCCTCAACATAGAGCAACAGAATGCGGTCAATGGAATCGCGCTCGAGCATCTTGAACACCACGATCTCATCGAGGCGGTTCAGGAACTCGGGCCGGAACATGTTCTTGACCTCCTCCAGCATTCGCCCGCTCATCTTCTCATGATTGACCACATTCCCCTCGGTGAAGCCGAACTGCATCGACTTCGCCGCTTCGCGCGTCCCGAGGTTCGAGGTCATGATCATGATCGCATTGCGGAAATCCACGCGCTGACCGCTGCCATCGGTGAGTTCGCCCGCATCGAGCACCTGCAAGAGAATGTTGAACACGTCCGGATGCGCCTTCTCGATCTCGTCGAGCAGTACCACGCAATACGGCTTGCGGCGCACCTTCTCCGTGAGCTGTCCGCCCTCATCATAACCGACATAGCCCGGCGGCGCGCCGATCAACCGCGAGACATTGAACTTCTCCATGTACTCGCTCATATCGACACGGATCAGCGCATGCGGATCATTGAACAGGTATTCCGCCAGCGCATGCGCGAGTTCGGTCTTGCCGACGCCCGTCGTGCCGAGGAACAAAAAGCTGCCGATCGGCCGCTGCGGGCTCTTCAGACCCGAGCGCGCACGGCGCAACGAGCGCGCAATAGTTTCCAGCGCTTCGTCCTGCCCGATGATCTTGCCGCCCAGCGACTCCTTGATCTTCATCAGCCGTTCGCCCTCACCGCTGGTCACGCGCTGCACGGGAATGCCGGTCATGCGCGAAACCGTCGCGGCGATGTCGTCGGGAGTCACGGACAACGTGGGACGCGCCTCGCTCTTCTCCCACTTCTCCTTCTCCTCCTTCAGCATCGCCTCCAACTTGATCTTCTTGTCGCGCAGCATCGCGGCCTTTTCGTATTCCTGCCGCTTGACCAAGTCCTCCTTCTGCCCGCGAATGCCGTCGATCTCTTTCTCGATCTGAATGATCCGCTCGGGAATCACAATATGCGAAATGCGCACGCAGGAGCCGGTCTCATCGATCACATCGATGGCCTTGTCCGGCAAAAAGCGATCGGTAATGTAGCGGTCCGAAAGCTGCACCGAGAGTTCGATCACATCCTGGGGGTACTTGACGCCGTGATGCTCCTCGTACTTCTCCTTCAGCCCCAACAGAATCTGCACGGTGTCTTCCACCGACGGCGGATCCACGATCACCTTCTGGAATCTGCGCTCGAGCGCGCCGTCCTTCTCGATGGATTGGCGGTATTCCTTCAGCGTGGTCGCGCCGATGCACTGCAATTCGCCGCGCGCCAGCGCCGGCTTGAACATGTTCGAGGCGTCCAGCGACCCGGACGCACTGCCCGCGCCGACAATCGTATGCAGCTCATCGAGGAATAGAATGATATTCGAGTTCTTCTCGATTTCCTGCATGATCGCCTTGATGCGCTCTTCGAACTGCCCGCGGTACTTGGTGCCGGCGACAATCGAACCGAGATCGAGCGCAACCACGCGCTTGCCGAACAAGATCGGCGACACCTTCTGTTGCACAATGCGCAGCGCCAGGCCTTCGGCGATGGCCGTCTTGCCGACGCCGGGTTCACCCAACAGCACCGGATTGTTCTTCTTGCGCCGCGAGAGAATCTGCGCCACGCGCTCGATCTCGCGGTCACGGCCGATGATCGGATCGAGTTGGCCGTCGCGCGCAAGCTTGGTCAGATCGCGCGAAAAGTGATCGAGATTCGGCGTCTTCGATTTCTCCGCCGGAGCCGACGGCTGCGCCTGGCCGCTGCCGCGCAGCAGATTATCGAGCTCCGCTTTCACGCCTTCGTAGGTCACACTGAAGCCGTGCAGCACCTGCGCCGCCATCGAATCTTCCTCTTTCAACAGCGCGAGCAGCAAATGCTCGGTGCCAATGATATCGGACGAGTAATTCTTGCCCTCGATATAGGATACCTTCAGCACCTTTTCCGCGCGCTTGGTGAACGGAATGTTGCCGATCTTCATGGTACCCTTGGACGTATCCACCATCTCCTCCACGGACTCGCGAATCTCGTCGAGATCGCAACCGAGATTATGCAGGATTTGAACGGCCAGCCCGTCGCCGAGACGAATGATGCCGAGCAGAAGATGCTCGGTACCAATGAAGTCGTGCCCTAACCGCAGAGCCTCTTCACGGGAATATTGAATCACCTGCTGAACCCGCAGGGAGAACTTATTTTGCATGGTTACCTCAGACGGGGCCGAATGCCGCGCGTCGTTACCTCAACTATGAGACTCAATTCAATTTACGACGGTCGAATGGGAAAAGCAACCTCGCGGCATACGCCCGACCGCACTTGTCTCCAAGTACCCCAAACCCGGCGTCCTCATGGAGAACGTGGAACGGCTGCGTGGCTCTGCGGAGATTGTGACAAAACCAAACCACGATTCAGTCAGGGTGTCGAATTTGCAAAAATTCTGCCTATGCAAGATTGACCGGTTTGGGGGACGCTAACCAATATACTTGACGGAGGCAAAGACCTCGCGGGCACGGGCGGCACGGCGGCGTTGCCGATCATCAACGGCAGTCTTCGGTGGAGCCGTATAGTCCAAGTACGGACGGGTTAACTCAAAAGATAACAACGATATGATCGCCCGGTCCAACCCCTCGACCCAGCCCAGGTCAAGGCCAAGCCGTACGCCGGAAAGCAGGGCCAGAGCCTCACGTGTAGTCAGCACGCGGGCCGATTGCAGGATGGCGACGGAGCGGGCGACACGATCCCGAATCTGTTCAGGGCGCTGAGTTTGGAGGTCAATTCGGGCCAGAGCTTCCCGTTCCTGCACCTGCTCCCCGAGTGATTTCATCCGTCCGAGGGACTCCGGTAGGGTTCGAGCCAGTCCCGGGCCATTCGAGAAGTCGAAGAGATTCGCGAATGCTTCTGACCCGCTACCGTTCGGTGTCGTGACAAAGAAACCAGCGGTTGCCAATTCCTGAACCAGCGGTTCGATCCCGCGAGTCATCACCAATGCCGGCAGATGGGCAACCACCGAAACATGGACGCCGTCGCCGAGGTCGTAGGGCCGGGTGGTGAGGAAGCCCAGCGTGGGTGACCACGCGAAGCGCAGGTAAGTTGCCAGTTCGTTGACGATCGGGGCCAGACTCTCGTAGGCGGCTTCCGGTTGCAGTCCGGCGACGATCTCCACGGCGCGAATGTGGTCGTCCGTACACACCTGTACCGCGCGATCCCGCTGCTTCCAGGCATAGACGCCGCGCGGGCTCTCATCCGCTTTCATTCGCAGCGATATCGCCCGCCGTTCGTGCAGCAGCGCCAGTTCCGGCGCCGTCAGCGACGCCAGCGACAAGAAGATTCCCGCCTCGACCGGCTGGGAGTCGCTGATCGCGCGCCCCACCAGTCGCAGCACGCGAATGCGGCCTTCCGTGTCGAGCTTGTGCGTGAACTTCTCTTCGGCAAGATTGCGCGCGATGCGCACCCGCGTCGAGAGAATGACCGCGCTATCCATGTCGCCGGAGGTCGCCCAGCGCGGCAGGGGATCGAGCACGTTCAGCGGAGAGTTATCGGCGATCCTGCTCATCGGAAAGTCCCCCGCGGTTCCGGGGAAAAGGAAAAGGGGAGTGAGACGATCACAGCTCCTTCAAGCGATCCCGCAGCCGTGCGGCCTTTTCGTAGTTTTCTTCGAGCAACGCGAGTTGCAACTCCATCTCGATATCCTCGCGCACCATGAAGTCGAGTTTGGTCTGCGTGTCGTTGTCCTCATTCACCACCCGCACGGTCGGCGCCTCGGGCGCCGTGGCATCGGGGGCATTGCGCCGCGTGACGCCGTGCATGCGACGCAGCACCGGGTCGAGCAGATCGGCGAAGACTTCGTAGCAATGCGCGCAGCCGAAGGCCGCGGTTTGCGCGAACTCGTCGAACGTCGTCCCGCACTTCGGACACGCGCGCTTCAGTTTCTCGGGTTTGGGAGCAGCCATGGAAATCTAATCGAATAGATGAAAATAGAAATTTCTTCGCCGGGGCATCCGTCCGCGGGAGCCCGGATTCGCGCTTCCGCGAACGCGCGGGGCAGATCGCATCACCCGTGCGGATCGTCGAAGATCAGGGGCAGCGGCCACGCCTTCACGCAACCCGTCCCCCGCTCAAGGGGGACTACAGGGAGGTGTCAGAAGCAACTGCACTTCAGCGATTCAGCAATTCGCACTCACTTCTGCAGCACGACTTTTCGCACGGCGACTTCGCCGCCCGCCCTCAGCCGCGCAAAATAGACGCCGCTCGACAGCTCGCGGGCCGCTCCGGCTCCGTTCCACTGCACAGAGTGCGCCCCGGCGGGCATGGTCGCGTCAATCAGCGTCCGCACATGATTTCCGAGCAGATCGAACAGGGCAAGCTGCACAGGCTCGTCGCGCGCCAGCGTGAAGCGGATGCTCGTCGAACTGTTGAAGGGATTGGGATAGACCGACTCGAACGAAAACGACTCCGGCATTTCGCGCTCACGGGGGCGCGCCGCCGTCGTGCCAAAGCCCGGAGTGGGGGCGCTCAGCTCGACAAAATCCGAGGTGCTGTGATTGGTGTCGAAGCCCGGCGAAATGCGCTCGGCCGAGTGTCCCGTCTGTGGCAACACACCGATGATGGCGCCCGTGTCGATCGAGTCGTTCAATTGCGGCCAGTAATCGTGCAGATTGCGCAGATACTCGACGCCGTCCACGATCGTATGCCAATCCAGCACCGCCACCAGACTGCCGCACGCCTGATCGGGATTGCAGGGCCGAATCTGAAAATCCTCACCCGTCGCCAACAACACCTGCCCCGCCCCGGGAACGAAGAACCAGTCGAACGGAATCGACAGCGCATCGTCGAGATTCGGCACCGCCGGATTGTCTCCCGGCGCAAGCTCCAGCGAATCCGTGCTCTCAAAATCCGCCCCGCGCAAATCGAGCGACAGCGGGTCCTCGCCCGTGAAGTCGTGCGCGTCAATCGCGATCACAAAATATTGCGACGGACGCAACGGAAGCAACGTGTCCCCCGGCTCCCCGGGAAACTTGAAACAGAGCTGCGCGAACGTGTCCAGCCCCTGGGCGATAAACGCGCCGTCGAGATACGCGGTCTGATCCCCGCCATTATACAGCTCGACAAATCCGTCCTGCATGACGCCCAACGGCGAACCGGCGAAGTAGAGTTCATTCAACTTCACCCGATCCGCCGTCGTCAGCGCAAAACTCGCCGACGAAATCAGCAGCCCTAGGATGATATGCCGAGGCCAAACGTTCATGGTTCCTGGATTGCAGTAAGGGCCGATTGCATCGCCCGTGTGGATCGCCGATGGACGCGACTGCCGTCCACAGGCGGGAGTCGGTGGATTTCGCTTCGGGCCTGCCGCCTCCTACCTCAGCCGGCCCGCCCTGTTCCAATAGAACCGAGTCAAACCGTTCGGGGTTCCGATCAGCAAGTCATCGCCAAACAACCGGAGCACCTGAACGTGGTTGTCGATGAGCCCGTCAGCGGTGGTATAGCTGATCCACTCGCCGGTATCTTTGCGGTAGCGGTACATGCCGCTGCCGTCGGTTCCCACCCAGACATGCCGGTCCGTCGCCAGAATGCTGCTCACGCGGCTGCTGTTGAACCACGTGTTCGATAGCCAGCTTTTCAGATAACCGCCGTCTGTGTTCATGACTTCAATCCCATCCGGGGTCGCCAGCCACACACTATCGCCATCGAGACACAGGTCCACGACCGGCGCATTCAGCAGACCGCCTTCGAGATCGACATAGCTGAATTCACGGTTGCTCGCGGACCCCTTGAACAGCCCCTGCGGCGTCGCCACGAACAGGTCATCGTTGAACAGCAGCAGATCGGTCACTCCGGCCAGTTCGATTCCCGGATTCTGTACCCGCCAGATCTCCCCCCCCGCGCCCAGTTCGCAGAGGCCCCGCACCGTCCCCACCCAGAGCGAATTCCCGCCGCGGGCCAGCGCACGAATCTCACTGGCATAGAGATTGTCCGTCACATCCAGCCGCTCCCACGTCCCCCTCTTCTCATGATACGAGAGTAACCCCTCATTGGTTGCAAACCAGACTTTGCCGCCCCAGTCCGTGATGTCCCAGACGTCGGTGGATCGGATGCGTGAGTCAGCGCGCCGCTCAACCGTCGTCCACTCGTCGAAATAGTCGTTCACCCGCGCAAATCCTTCGCGCTCGCCCGAGTTCAGCCCGCCCATCCAGATCTTTTCGGGTCCGATGTGGATCGTGCGAACATCGTTTCCCGCCGGTCCCGCCTGGTAGAATGTCGCGCTCCCGAGTCTCAAATCGGTCTGCATGATCCCGGCACCCCACTGCGCGGTCCAGAGCGTACCCCAGCGGTCCATGATCCAGTCTGTGATCGGAGCCGGGCGCAGCTGCTGATCGATGACCGTGCCGTCAGCCTGCCAGGTATAGCCGGAGGGCATCAGCGCTACCGGGAAGCCGACGGGTGGCAGCGGCTGCGGATTCAGCAAATCGTTGCGTTCCAGCGGAATCTTCGAACGCAGCCCGCGCCAGCGGACGTTCCCCGGATCAGCCCCGCTGATATCGATCATCAGGCCGCCGAACTGCCGCGAGCCCTTGTAGCGCGTGACGGCATCATACCAGATCGGATCGGGAATCGGACTATTCGGGTGGAACAGCCGCGTATAGAGGCTGGCCGGAATCGTCTCTACGTACAAATCTTCACCGCCCACTCCCAGATTCACGACCAGCTCCTGCTCCGTCCAACGGTCGTGATCGGTGAGCTTCCAGCTCTCCATCCCGAGGTCGTACTGCAGTAGCTGCGTGCGTGTCGCCACCCACAAGCGCTGCGCCGGATCATCGAAATAGAGCAGCATCGGATCGTCGATTCGCACCGGCCCCGACAAACTGTAGCCGACGACCATCGGATCATACCACTGTCGCTTGAGCAGATCGTAGTTGAGAATCCCGCCCGACGTCGCCACGAACAGCTCATGCTGACCCGCGTCCAGCGCCCGCGCATAGCGAAAATCCTGATAGGACACCCAGTCGCCGGGATCGTAGAGCTGCTGAGCGGAAGCAGCCAGAACAAGGAACAAGGAACAGGGAACAAGGATCAATGCGTAGCGCGTCATCGAGCCGACCTCTTGACTTTGCGTTGAATGGAGTACAGGATTGCAAGCAGCTCATCGGCTTCACCACTCAGAGGACCCACTTTGGTCCGCGGTACCAATCCGGAGTCGATCAGTAACTCAAGCCAGTATCCGGTCTCGTCAAGTTCCTGCATTGCACTCTGTATCTTGCTCAAGAACTCGGCGTTGGACCGCGCTCGGCACGCTTCACGATATTGCGCACCAACAGAAGTCCCCGAGCGAAGGACTTGACTGGCAATCGGACCCGTCGCTCCTGATCGAGGCAACGATTGGTAGAGCCGGATGACTCGAAGGGCAAGCCGCTTGGTCCGCGCTCTCAATTCAAGTCTCTCGGAACTTTGTTCCTTGATCCCTGTTCCTTGTTCCTTCATTTCGTCCGCCATCCTTCCGCCTTCTCCCCTCGCAGCACTCCTCCGACCAGTCGTTGGAATTTCTCACTGGCTCGCTCCGCCACCCGCTGCACATGCTCATGATCGAGCACCGATCCCGGAATCGCTGCGCTGAAATTCGTCACGCAGGAAATCCCCAGCACGCGCATCCCGAGTGCCGTCGCCATGATGACTTCCGGCACGGTGGACATGCAGCCCGCGTCCGCGCCGAGGCGGGCCAGCATGCGCGCCTCAGCTTTGGTCTCATACGTGGGGCCCGTCAGCGCCGCCAAGGTGCCGCGTTTCAACGGAATCTGCTCCCGTAACGCCACCCGCTCCGCCAGCTCGATCAACTCCTGATCGTAGAATTGACACACGTCGGGACAGCGCACTCCCTCATCCCAGAGTCCCAGCAGCGGATTTCGGAATTGCAGGTTGATGTGATCCTCGATCAGCAGCAGATCGCCCGGCGCGAACCGGGGGGTAAACGAGCCCGCTGCATTCGTGACGATCAACGTGCGAATCCCCAGCACGTGCGCGAGTCGCACCGGCGTCACCACCACCTCCGGCGCATAACCCTCATAGACGTGCACGCGACCCTGAAACGCCATGACCCGAGTCGCGCCGACGTTTCCCACGATAATTCGCCCCGCATGTCCCGCCACGGTGGATTGCGGATAGCCGGGGAGATCGCGCGTGGAAACCGCGCGCGCATCTTCCAGTGTGTCCGCGAACTTGCCGAGTCCCGAGCCGAGAATCAGCGCCACATCGGCCGGCCCCGGGACCCGTCTCGCCATGGCCTGCACGTCGGGCAGCAACCTGTGGCTCAGGCCCATAGCGCCCCCGTGCCGGTCATCCAGTCGGCAATCCGGTCGCAGGCTCGCGGCAGGTCGCCGTCGGACACGTCCAGTTCATAGTGCGGCAACCGCGATTTCGAGATGAGCTCGCGCATGAGTTCCTGCTCCCGGACAAACACCGAAAGATCGTCATACTGGCTTGGCTTGCCGGAGACTTCCAGCCGCTTGTCGCGCGCCCCGGCAAACGAGGCGGCCGTACGCGTGCAAAAGATGATCACAAACTTCAGCGGCAACAGCTTCGCTTCCAACCACCCGAAGTCATAGTCGCGGTTCCGCTCGGCGGACTGATAGGCCTGCGTCGAGATGTGGAACCGGTCCACGATCCACGAGTAGTACGGCATCAGCTCAAACAGCCGCGCCCACGTCGCATAGGTCTCCAGGGCGCGCTGCTCCTCGTCCGGCGCGAAATTGATCGGCCCCCGCCCCCACGGGAAGTTCGTGAACGCGCACCACTCGGCGGAGATCAGCGGGGAATGATAGCGATACCGGCGCGGCCCAACGATCCGCGGATGTTCGTTCAACGCGAACGCGAGATCGGTCTTGTGCGTGAGTCGCGTCCCTTCGAGTATGATCTTGGGGCAGAGTTTGGCTGACATTCAGGACTTTGGCTTATGCGACCCTCGGGTGGCGAAAAATCACGTTTCCGCGGGGTTGCGAAATTGCAGGGAATTTGCTAAATTGAAAACCATGCTGAGACCGAAATTACTTACGACCCTTCAGGATTACAGCCGCGAACAGTTCCGCCAGGATGTGGCCGCGGGCATTATTGTCGGCGTGGTGGCGCTGCCCCTGTGTATCGCGTTTGCCATCGCCAGCGGATTATCTCCCGAACGCGGGCTACTCACCGGAATCGTCGCGGGACTTCTGATCAGCGCGTTGGGCGGAAGCCGCGTGCAGATCGGCGGGCCCGCCGGCGCGTTCATCGTGATTGTTTACGGAATCGTCCAACAGTATGGCATCGAAGGGCTGATCACCGCGACCTTGATGGCGGGCATTGTGCTCGTCGTAATGGGCCTGGTCGGCCTCGGGTCCGTCATCAAGTTCATCCCGCAACCCGTGGTCACCGGCTTTACCAGCGGAATTGCCGTCGTGATCTTCTCGAGCCAGTTTCCCGACGCGCTCGGTCTGACACTGCCGGACCTGCCCGCGGAATTTGCGGGAAAATGGTTGGCGATCATTCCCGCGATTCCGGACGTGAGTCCCGAGGCGTTTGCCATCTCCCTCGGGACCATCCTGTTGCTGGTGAACTGGTCGAATTGGAAGCGCATCTCGCAGCGCATCCCCGGCCCCTTCGTCGCGCTGATCGCGGGGACCGTGCTGACGCAACTGCTTGGGCTAAACGTGGAGACGATCGGTACGCGGTTCGGCGAGATTCCGTCGGTCTTCCCCGCGCTGGTCTTTCCGGATCTGTCACCGGACGTGCTGCGCGGCTTGATTCAGCCCGCCATGGTCATCGCCATTCTGGTCGCGATTGAGTCGTTGCTCTCGGCGGTGGTTGCCGACGGCGCGATTGGCGGCCGCCACCGGTCGAATATGGAACTCGTCGCGCAGGGCACCGCCAATTTCGCGTCAGCCCTGTTCGGCGGCATGCCCGCGACCGGCGCCATTGCCCGCACGATGACCAATATCAAGAATGGCGGCCGTACGCCGATCGCGGGAATCGTTCACGCGCTCACGCTGCTCGTCATTACGGTCTTTGCAGCGAAGTGGGCGTCGCTGATTCCGCTGGCCTGCCTGGCCGGCATCCTCGTGGTCGTCGCCTACCACATGTTCGAATGGCATTCGTTCGTCGCCACCCTGCGCAGTCCAAAAGGCGACGTGGCCGTTATGCTCATCACCTTCGGGCTGACCGTGGTCGTGGACCTGACCGTGGCCATCGAAGTCGGCATGGTAATGGCCGCATTCCTGTTCATGAAGCGGATGTCGCAGGTTACGAACGTGGCCGTGATTCGCCGCGAGTTGACCGATCAGCCGGATATCGAACTCGGAGCGAAAGGATACCAGATTCCGCCCGGCGTGGATGTCTATGAAATCAACGGGCCGTTCTTTTTCGGCGCGGTGTACAAATTCAAGGAAGCGATCAATGTCGTCGGCAAGCATCCGCGCGTGCGCATTCTGCGCATGGCTCAGGCCAATGCGATCGACGCCACGGGGTTGCGCGCTCTGGAAGAGGTCTGGCACGATTGCCTGAAACACGGCAGCACGTTCCTGATCTCCGAGATTCATGCACAGCCGTTTGTCGCCCTCATGAAGTCGCCGGTGTTCGAGAAAATCGGCGAGGAAAATGTGCTGGCGAGTTTCGAAGAAGCGCTCGCCCGTGCCCGCATCCTGCTCGCCGAGGATGGAGCCGTCGCACCGGCCAAACGCGTGGACTACTGATTCAGCCGTAGCGTCGCACGGGCTCGTTGCCCAAACCAACATCCGCCGAGCCGGGTGCCCTCACCCCGCCGGAATCGGAACGAGTCGCGCCCCACTTTTCATTGAGTTTGTGAGTTCCTTCGCAGCTCCCGGGCACCTGCGTCCCGGTTCGTGAATTCGACCCCATGTTACGACTGCGAGACTTCACTCGTGCGGCACTTCTTGCGGACGTTACCGCCGGCCTGATTGTCGGTGTCGTGGCGTTGCCGCTTTGCATTGCCTTCGCCATCGCCAGCGGTGTCTCCCCCGAGAAAGGCATCTTCGCGGCGGTGATCGGCGGGGCGTTGATCGCGCTGACTTCCGGTTGCAGAGTACAAATCGGCGGGCCTTCGGGCCCGTTTGTCGTGCTCGCGCTCGGGATCGTAACGCAATACGGATTGGATGCGCTGGCCGTCGCGACTTTCATGGCGGGAGTCGTCCTGGTGCTCATGGGCCGCTTCGGCTTCGGCTCACTGATTAAGTTCATTCCCTACCCGGTCACCACCGGATTCACGACCGGGGTCGCGATTCTGTTGGTTACCGGTGAGTTGCCCGATCTGCTCGGCCTGCCGGTGTCGGTCGCCGGTGGCAATGTGCTGGCCAAGTGGATCACCGCCGGTTCCGCGCTCGGTTCGGCCAATTACTACGCCATCGCGATTTCGGCCATCACCGTGCTGCTGCAACTGACCGGATTCCGGCCGCTCGGGAAGATCCCCGGGTCGCTGATCGCACTCGTCGTCACGACCGCCGCCGTGCAGCTGCTTCAACTCCCCGTGGAGACCATTGGCAGTCGCTTCCCCGATCTGCCGTCCGCCATTCCGCCGCCCGTGTTCCCGGCGCTCAGTTTTGATCTGCTGCGCACGATGGTCTCGCCGGCGATTGCCATCGCGCTGCTCGCCGCGATGGAATCGTTGCTCGCGGCGGTCGTAGCCGATGGCATCACCGGCAACACACACGAACCCAATCGCGTCCTGACCGCCCAGGGATTGGCCAATGTCGGCAGCGCGCTCTTCGGCTGTCTGCCGGTCACGTCGGCCATTGCCCGCACCGCCACCAACGTTCGCAACGGCGCGACCACCGCCGCATCCGGCGCTGCGCACGCGCTATTCCTGCTGCTGGTGCTGCTCGCGTTTGGCCGCTGGGCGTCGCTCATCCCCCTCGCAGCCCTCGCCGCCACGCTGGTCGTCGTGGCCTTTCATCTGTTTGACTGGCGAGCGGTCGTAGCCCAACTCAAGGGGCCGAAGGCTGACATCGCCGTCCTCTTCACGACGCTCGGGATCACCGTGCTTGTTGACCTCGCCACCGGGATCCAGATCGGCATTGCGCTGGCCGGTGCGCTCTTCATCAAACGCATGTCGGCGGTGACCGGCGTGCGAGTCTTCACGCAGGAATTGGATCGGGCGAGCCAGAAGAGTCCTGCCGCGTCCGCGATTCCGCGCGGCGTGGATGTGTACGAAATCAACGGGCCGCTGTTCTTCGGCGCGGTGTACAAGCTGCGCGAAGCGATGCAGATTGCGCGCAAACTGCCGCGGGTCCGGATTGTCAGAATGGACAAGGTCAATGCCATCGACAGCACCGGATTGCACGCACTCGAAGAACTCTGGAAGCTCTCCCGCAAGCAGCGGGCGGCCCTGATTATCTCCGAGATTCGCGCGCAGCCGTTTGTCGCGCTGATGAAATCGCCGGTGTACGTACTGATCGGCGAAAGCAACGTCGTGGCAACGTTTGATGAGGCACTGTCACGCGCCCGCGAACTCATCGTGGAGTCCACACCCGTCCCACCGGCGCGCACCGGGAGCTGACGAGCACGGATGAACTCAGGAACAGAAGGGCGGGTCGTGGACCCGCCCTTTTTCAATTACCTGCCGCGTGCGACGCCGGCTGTCGGAATCGGAGAGTCCACGCCGCCAGGGTCACCAGACCGTCGCACCCCGCGCAGGGTCTCCTGACCATCATGGAATTCCGATCCGCCAATTCCCGATTAGTGCACGTGCGCGTACTTGTCGCGCGGCTCAACCGCCGGCGGTTCCGCGAACGGTCCGCCGTCCGCGCTCAACCCGAATACCGGCGTCAGCCCACTTGGCACACGCTCCGGAACCGTCAGCAGCAATTGCGGCAACGCCGTGCCCGGATCCGTCAACGCCTTGAGGAAGGACACGAGGTCTTCGACTTGCCCGTCCGTCAGATTGAGCGGATCACGAACAAGGGAATCCACCGCTTCATCGGGACACTGCGGATGGCGCGGCTGGCAGCCATGGTTGTAGAACTGCACGACTTCCTCCAGCGATCCGAACACGCCGTCATGCATGTACGGCGCGGTCAGTTCCACGTTGCGCAGGGTCGGTGTGCGGAAGGCATAATTATCACCGGGATTCAGCGTGAATTCACACCGGCCCAGGTCATCGCCCGGAATAATCGCCTTGCCCGGACCGATCTGCGGCGCGCCCTGCACGGTGAATTCATAGTTGCTGAACACGGGCGCCGGGTGGCACTGGCTGCATTTCGCGGTCGTGAAGAACAGCTCCAAACCGCGCTTCTGCGAATTGGTCAGCGCATGATCGTCGCCGTCGGCATAGCGATCATACGCCGAATTGCGGGTGACCAACTCGCGTTCGTACGCGCCGATCGACCGGCCGTAAGTCGAGGAGTCCACCACGTGCTCGCGCAGACCCATCTGCCATTCCTGGTGCTCTTGCGGAAAGGCGTTCATGAACAGCGCGACGTACTCGTCGATCGCGCGCAGGCGATTCAGCACCGAGTCCAGCGACGTGGCGCCGGCCACGTCGTCATCGCCGGGGTAAGCATCGCCGCGCATCTCCACGCGCGACGTGATCGGCTTGGTCGCCTGCACTTCGAGGCTCTTCACGCGACCGTCCCAAAACTGGAATCCGTTGTGACCGTGCACGCCGTGCTCGTCCGCGTTATAGGCGGTGTTGAAACAGGTCGGCGCATTGCGCGGCGTAAACCCGACAGGAGCGCCGCTGATCCGCGAACTGCCGCTCGTGCGCGTCGGTCCGAGGCTGCGGCCGCCCGCCACACCGATCGGCAACTGGCGCCCGTCGCCGAACGCAAAGTCCGGATGATGGCAGGTCGCGCACGACACGTCCAGCTCGCCGCCCAGAATCGGGTCAAAGAACAGCAGCCGCCCGAGCGTGATTCGCTCCTGCATCGGCGGATTGTCCGGCGGATAGTCGATCGGTCCCA
Source organism: candidate division KSB1 bacterium (assembly GCA_016214895.1). Taxonomy (NCBI): domain Bacteria; kingdom Pseudomonadati; species Candidatus Zhuqueibacterota bacterium. The sequence goes on along the minus strand of JACRMR010000003.1, from coordinate 29,886 downwards.
GCGGCACCAGCGCGAACTGTTCGCGCAGCGGGTCCGTCGCCGGGGCCTGAATGATGGTCGTGTTGTGCTCTTCCTTGCAACCCAGCAGCACCAGCAGCGGTGTCAGCAACAATAACAGACGTAAAAACGGCTTCATGGCGGACCTCTCCTGTTTTTCCGCGCGCCGATGCATCCGGTGCGCGGGCTAAATGTACGTTGAGCGCAGCCTATCGGTGAAAGACAAATTTGGCCGTGAATTCAGGATGTCAGCACGCCCGCGATCGTGGCGGTCTGCCAGCAGGCGAACGCGCCGCAGAACATCGCGCGCAAGCCAAGTTTCGCCAGATCGTGCCGGCGCTCCGGCACCAGCGCTGAGATCCCGCCGATCTGAATCGCGACGGACGAAGAATTACAAAAGCCGCACAGCGCGTACGACGCCAGCGTGATCGTGCGTTCGCTAAGCGCGCCCGACTCGATCAGCTTGGACAGCTCGATGTACGCGACGAATTCATTAATCGAGATCTGCGTGCCGATCAGGTAGGCGAAATCGCGGCACTCGTGCCACGGCACGCCGACGATCACCCCGACGGGAACGAACACGACGCTGAAGATCGTGCGCAGACTATCCGGGAACCAGAGAAAGCCCCAATCGAACAAGTGGCCCGACGTCCACGAGAGCAGCGCGTTAATCAGCGCAATCAGCCCGATGAATGCGATCAGCATCGCGCCCACGTTCGCCGCCAGCAACAATCCGTCCCGCGCTCCCGCACCCGCCGCGTCGATCACGTTGGACGCGGGGGGAATCTCCGGCATCTGCACCTGGCCGGCCGTCAGCGGCTTGTCACGTTCCGGAATCGCGATCTTGGCGAACACAAACGACGCCGGCGCGCACATCACGCACGCCGCCAGCAGATGTTTCGCCGGAACGCCAAGCAGGATATATCCCGCCATCACGCCGCCCGCGATCCCCGCGAACCCGCCGACCATCACCGCATTCAGTTCGCTCATCGTGAGCCGGTTCAGGAACGGCCGGATCACCAGCGGCGCTTCGGTCTGACCGACGAAGATATTCACGGCGGTCGAAAGCGATTCCGCGCCCGACGTGCCCATCGTCTTGGCCATCAGCCAGGCGACGCCCTTGACGATGCGCTGCAGGACCCCGAGGTGATAGCCGATTGACGTCACCGCGCCGACAAAGATAATCGTCGGCAAAATCGCAAACGCGAATTGAAAGCCGAACGTCTGCTGATACTCTTGCTTGACCAAATTCCCGAACATGAAGGCCGCGCCTTCGTTCGAATAGCTCAGGAATTTGGTGACGACATCCCCCAGCCACGCGAAGCCACTCCGCCCCCACGGTGTCCACAGAATCAGAAACGCAAACGTGAATTGCAGCCCCACGCCCCATAGCACCACCCGCCACGGAAAGTGCCGCCGGTCGGTTGACAGAATCAACCATGCCAGCAGGATCAGAACCGGAATGCCGAGCAGGGAAAGGAGGCGCTCCATCAATTCGGGAACGATGAACGATGAACGATGAACGACGAAGCGGTCAGGACCGGGTCCTTCGGGACTTGACTCGTTTCACCGATGCTACAAGTATTGATGTCAATTCCTCGGTTTCTCGCATGAGTGGTGCTAAGCGGCGAGGCTCGACGATCTTCGCGACGATCAGCAGCTCCAACCAATACGTCGTCTCGCCCGGCTCACCCAGCGCACCTTCCATCTTGCTGACAAAGTCGGCATCGGATTTTGCGCGATGCGCCTCGCGCTGCTGAGCGCCAACCGAGAGCCCGCTTCTCAGCAACTGTCTGCTGATGGTCTGTGCCGCGGGCGCCTTGGGCAATGCTCCTTGAAGTCGAATGATCCGAAGCGAAAAGTCGAGTAGCCGGGCTTTCAAGTCAGCCCCCGGCTTGCCGCGGCTGTCCGGCGCGGGGTCACTCATCGCCGTCCCCGCATCGTCCTCATGGCGGCTTCATCGTTCATCGTTCATCGTTCATCGTTGACTTCCCATCCCGCCGTCCTCATCCCTTGTTGATCGTCAGCGTGAGCTGGTCCACAGCGATCTTCGCCGCCGGCGCCACAAAGCACTTCCTGCAGCGCGGTTCATAGGAGTCATATTCCCCGACCAGTACGCGCTCGTCGGAATCAACCGTCCGCTGCGTGTGCTTCGCCGGATTGCCGCAGCGCACGCAGATGGCCAGGGTCTTGTCAATATATTCGGCGATGCACAGCAGCTGCGGAATCGGCTCGAACGGCAGTCCGCGATAGTCGGTGTCCAGCCCCGCGATAATCACGCGCTTGCCGGAATCGGCGAGCTGCTGCACCACCGGCACGAGTTCCAGTCCGAGGAACTGTGCTTCATCCACGCCCACCACCTCGGCATGCTTCGCCAGCTCCAGAACCTCCCACGGCGACTCCACGACTGACGACGGAATCGCCAGCCGCGAGTGCGAGACGATCTCGGTCTTGGCATAGCGCACATCGAGCTTCGGCTTGAAGATTTCGACCGCCTGCTTGGCAATCCGCGCGCGCACGAGCCGGCGGATCAGTTCTTCGGTCTTCCCCGAGAACATCGGTCCGCAAATTACTTCAATCCAGCCGGTATTACGAGGAGAGGGATGCACACGCAAACTTGAAACGTGAAACTTGAAACCTGAATTGCGAATTTGCTGTAGGGGCCGCTTGCATCGCCCGTATCAAAGTGCCACCGACCTTTGTAGCGCCGCATGGATATGCGCTCTGGCTGTACATCCCGCATCGAGAGCAGCGTTACGCAGACCGTCTATGGCCATTCAGCATTGCATGCAGCGGGATGCACAAGAAGACTCACTTTCAGGGCGCCGTGGCGTGGATAAACACTGCCCAAATGTGAATCAATGTGACCGTTATGTTGAAAGCATTTGCGAAGATCCTCAGCGTTCGATCCGTTGGTACAGTGTCGGCGGATTTGTACCACACGTAGTATCCAGCGACAGGTGCTAGCGCAACCAGCCTGAACCATCCTGAGTAGTCACTTAGCCACGTGAACAGAGACAGAAGCAGAGTGAGAGAGATGGAGGCGATGAGAACTTGTCTGAACCGCAAGGTCAGTCTGGTCTCGCGCAGTTCCCGCTCCTTCTTATCTCGTTCAGCTAGCGCCTTCTTGTAGTCGGCTTCAGTTCTTTCACGCGCTTCTCTCTCTCTGTCAAGCTGTTGTCGTGCACTAACTAATTCGTTCTTGGATGATTGAAGTTCGGCTGCAACCTCGGCTGACTGTTCCTCGCTTGCTTTCTTAAGCGTAACATAGTCTTTTATCGTAGACGCCGACTGGGACTTCAGCAGTTCCACTTCACGAGCGAGTTTTCCGCGCTCGTCCTCCTCTCGTAGTCTTGTTGCTTGTGCCTCACGGAGCGACTTATCAATCTTCTCACGAATCACGCTTTCAAGATCAGCCGTTCCGATCCTCGATTGCGCCTGAAGAAGCTCCTCCCTATCCTCTTGCGATCGAAGAGTTCTATAAGCGAATTCGATAACAGGCAAGTCGCCGGGAGTCTCCTTGGCATGATTTCGTACCAGCTTCTGGAATAGATGAAGCGTTCTGGTGTCATATGTCGTTCCAACGGAGACATTGGAGAGGAAATGGTCAATTCCCGCGCTGGCGAGTTCTTGAGGGTTGGCTATCCAGAGCAGATTAGTCATGCTATAGTCCATAATCACTTCCGGAATGGTACCATTCGCCCTGTGAGCCTCCCTGTTCCAACGGTGCAAGACCCTGTCGCACGTCAAGAACCAGTCCTGTGCCTCCTTGAAACTCCCTATCTCGCCGCCGCGCGCTCTTCTCACTTGATGAACGGCAGCGACATCATGCATTGCCTCCTGTCTGAGGATTTCATCAGTCTTCCCGGACTTAAATTTGGAGACTCGCTTGCCGTTCACGAGCGACTCAATTTCGGTTGATTCCAAATTCATACGCCCGGGCTCGGCGGTCTGAATAACCGAAAGCCCCATGGTGCCGATGGCACCTTCAAGATTATCGACAGATCGCTCGAAGTCTATGCGACTCAATCTGCGTCTATGAACAGCCGACACAACGCCGTTGAGGTCGCTCTCTCGCAACGACTCCCTCACCGGCCCATCTAATAGATCAAGTGCCTCGCGCCCATACCACTCAAGTACTCTGCGGAGTTCAGCAATTGTAAAGGAATACACGCAAACTGATGCTCGACCGGCGGTAAGCGCATCGAACAATTCTTGTGCTGCAGCACATTCATAAACGGTTTGCCAGTTGAGAAGGCGGAGCAAGAAATTCGTGTCCAAGAATACTCTTACCTTGCTCTTTAGCTCCGGCAAAGACGCGAGATTATCGCGTAACTCTACCACTGCGAGAAGTGACGACGACAAATAGAGATCGCGTGCTATTCCATACAGTCGTTCATTGTTCGTTCTGATTTCTCGGAAGAAGTCGGCAAATTCCCGGTTGAGCTTGGGCGAGACATCGGTCGTGGATGCCTGGGCCTGAGATTCATCCGCACTTAATAGTAGAGCAGCGACGTCGACCGCATGATTCCGGAACTGCTGGACAATAAGGACCCGTGCTTCTCCGTCCGAAATGGACACGTCCGTTGCCTTGCAATAGTTCTGAAACGCTTGAATCAGCTCATTTATCGAGCGCGCACGCCGATCTTGCGCATCTAGTTCCTCTATGCGCAGGTCACCACTCACCTCAACAAACTTCCCGTTTTCGAAAGTCCTCAGTACCCCCGTTTGTTCGAGTCGACGCAACAAGGTCTGAACCGTCACCAAAGGAATGACAATACAATACTGTTCCCGAATATGGTCTCTGATTTGTTCGGTTGACATCTGCACGCGACGATCATCTTGCTGGCACAAATCCGCGATGGCCTTCTTCACCAGAGGGACGAAGTATTCAAGCAAGTCGTGCTGTCGCTGGACCGCTAGCCCGACAAGTGACATTCCCATCACACGTCTTTGCGCATCTCGAGCAGCGCTAGCGATAATCTCCAAACTCGGTTGCGGATTTGCACTTGTCATGAAGATTCTCCAAGCAAGACCAGCGTAACGACTCCCGCTTGTGGCGCGCAATACTGAAGTAAGATCTTGGCGGCTTGCGCCACGACAACCATCTCCGATGCCTCCCCCAACTTCTTCCGCAATCCGGCTCGCACTGTTTTGATTTGATTTCTATTTCCCCATGACCGCCATCACCGCCAACCCGTCCCAACCCTTGCAGCCAACGGTCTGGATCGCGGTGGCCTGCACACGCGGTTCGGCGGCCACGGCGGCAAGAAATTGCCGAACACCCACCACCAGCGGATCAGCACTCGCGCCGTTCGCCACTTCGCCATGGCGAATCACATTGTCCGCGATGATCAGAGTGCCGGGCCGCGCGAGCTTCAGCGACCACGCGAAATACTCAGCGTAGCTCGGCTTGTCCGCGTCAATGAAGATCAGATCAAACGGTCCGCGTCGCGCCGCCACGAGTTCCGGCAGAATCTCCAGCGCGTTCCCTTGCCGCACTTCGACCGTGCGCTCGTAGCCAGCGCGCCGCAAGTTCGCCCGCGCGACATCGGCATGATGCGAATTCGCTTCCAGTGTGAGCAGATAGCCGTCCGCCGGAAGTCCCCGCGCGAGCCAGATCGTGCTGTAGCCGCCCAGCGTGCCAATTTCGAGAATCTGTCGCGCACCGATCACCTGCCCGAGAATCTGTAACAGCTTCCCCTGATTCGGCGCCACCTGAATCCGCGGCAACCCCGCGTCGTCGCACGCGCGCAGCACGTCAGCGAGCACCGCATCCGCGGGATGCAACAGGTCGATCACGTATGCATCAACCGCGGTCCACTGCTCAGGATTCACCATGCGATACCGGAGAGGTGGCTACTGCTGCGGCACGAGGCGCGCAAGCTGTTCGGCGACTTGCGGGAGTTCGATGGTCGCGATGTTCCACACTATATCCCAGTCAATCTCCATGTAGCGGTGAAAGATCCGGTTTCGAGTACCAATGATTTTGGACCACGGAAGCTCGGGATGAGCATCCTGAAATGGCCGTGATACCGAACTGGCGGCCTCCCCGACATTGCCGATTTGCAGAGCGACTGAGTCCCGCTTTTCCAAGTCGGTGTCGAATTCCTGGCGTGTCACACCGGCAACCGACACCGCTACGCGCCGCGCCGCCAGCAGCATGTAGAGCAGATAGGTTTCGTCATGCGGCATAGAGCGTCCGAATATTCGAGAGAATGCTGTTACGCATCAGGTAGTTCTCGCTCTGGACGATGCTGCGCTTGGTCAGCAGGTCCACACGGCGGCCGAAGATCGTCGCGAGTTCATGCTCCATCTCAACGATGTCGAATCCCCATGTTGCGTCCCGGGCAAACTCCACCATTACGTCCACGTCGCTGTCGGGCCGGAACTGATCGGTGAGCACGGAGCCGAACAGCGAGAACTCCACGACTTTCCAGCGCTCGCAGAAGGCTCGGATCCGGTCCATCTCCAACGGAATGCTGGGATGATCGTTCAGCATCTTTTATTTGTTCCTGTTTCGACCCGTTTCATCGCGGATAGATCCCGAACCACTGCGCAAACCGCCGATGCAGCGAGTGCGGAAAGCCCGTCCCGGCGAGGAACATCAGCGGACAATGCCCGTCGATCAGCGTCACGCCAAGCTTCACGCACTGCTCCGCCAGTTCCGCACGGACAGAGGCCCGGCCCTCCTGACCACGTACCCAGATCCGCTGCAGGCCCGCGTCGAGGCACGCGTGCACACTTGCATCACTCTGCGCGGGCGGCAAGATCACCAGCGCTGCATCCAACCCCGCGGGCAGCGCCGCAATCTCCGCGACACACGGAATACCGTCGATGTCTTTGCTATTGCGATTGACGCCGATCAGATCGCGGCCGCGCCGCCGCAATTCACGCGCAACGCTTCGCGAGTAGCTGCGCTGCTCCCGCGACAACCCGATGATCGCGATTCGCTTGATCGCCAGGAATTCGTCAATCTGTGATTTCGTTCCTCGCGCCTTAGTCGCTGCCTGATTCATGGTACTTATCGCTATTCCTGTTCGCACCCCATCCCCACTTTCAAGGGGGGATCATAAGGGGGGTGTCCGGCTTTCAGCTTTTCCGGAGTAGCGCCCGCACCTTGGTCACCAGCATGTCCACGGCAACTTTGTTGAGCCCGCCCTGCGGAATAATCACATCGGCGAACTTCTTGTACGGCTCGACATACAAATCATGCATGGGCCGTACCTGTAGTTCATATTGTTCGAGCACACTCTCCAGCGTTCGTCCGCGCTCCGAGATGTCGCGGCGGATGCGGCGCGCCAATCGTACATCAGGTTCCGTATCCACGTACACGCGAATATCCATCAGATCGCGCAGCGCCGGATCTTCGAAGATCAGAATCCCGTCGATCAGGATCACATCCCGCGGAAACGTCTCGGCATAGCCCGCCCGCGCGTGCCGCGTGTAGTCGTAAAGCGGCAGCTGAATCGCGCGCCCCGCCAGCAACTCGCGCATGTTCGCGATCATGAGCTGCGTATCAAACGCCGTCGGATGATCGAAGTTTACATGATTCCGGTCATCCAGTGGAATCTCCGAGAGATCCTTGTAGTAACTGTCCTGCTCGATCAGCAGTACATGATCCGGTCCCAGCGCGCGCGCCACGGAGCGCGCGACCAGCGTCTTCCCCGAGCCGGAGCCGCCGCAAATTCCGATCAGGTGCGGACCATCCGGCGGTTCGCGCAGAGGACGTTCCTGGGGTGGCTTGGGAATCTTGATCGTGATCGGCATCTTGCAGGTTCGCCGCGGCGTCCGTCCCCGGGCGCCCGGATTCGGAATACTATTTCAGCATCGTCGGCACAAACGGCCGCGCAAAAATCTCAGAGAGCAGCACTCGCTCCAGCTCGCCCGGTTTGCGCGACAACAGAATCTCCAGCTCGCCACAATAATCGGAAAGCAACTGCCGGCAGGCGCCGCACGGAGTCGCCGTCACGGGCGCCTCGGCGACCACGGCGATTTTGACAAACTCGCGCTCGCCTTCGCTAACCGCTTTGAACAGGGCGACGCGCTCTGCGCAGCAGGACAAACCGTAGCTCGACGACTCCACGTTGCATCCACCGTACATTTTCCCCGATTTGGACAACAGCGCCGCTCCGACCGGGTAGTTGGAATAGGTTGCGGCGGCGCGGTCGCGGAATTCCCAGGCGGATTTGACGAGTTCCTGATCGGTCATGGTGGACGGGTCGGTCGCCGTGAAAATGCGGGTCAGAACAGAATCGTAGTTTATAGAGATAATTTAAGAAACCCTAATGCGAAAGGCAACAAGAAGGGGACAACCAAATGGTTGTCCCCAAAGATTTTAGAAACCTCAGCGGGAGGTCAGGAGGCGACCGTGGCCACGATCTGGGTTCGGCCGTCCCCGGCAATCGCTTCCAACTCGTAGGCATCGATCTCCGCCGGCTTGCGGTCAACCCAGCGATAGCGGGCGGTCCCGGCCGGGCTACCGTGGCTGCGGACCGTGGTCACACAGCTTCGTCCGGCAGCTGAAAGGCGATAGATCTTGAAATGGGTGATATCGTTTTCACCGAACGTCTCCCAGTGCAACGAAGCGCCGTTGCCGCCCTTGCGCAGCTGCGGGTTCCCGGCCATCGTCAGCAGGGGCAGGGGTTCGCGCACGGTGAGCTGAAACGGTCCGCACTGATCGCCATACCCGCTTACGATCAACTCATAGCGCCCGGCCGCGAGCTTGGGGATCTCCCCGCGCTCGGAGGCTGCCTCGCCGGCATCATCAATGCCGATCAGACAGTGCCCGTACTCGTCGATGAGGGCGAAGCTCGGATCAAAGAGGCCATCGAGCGGCCGCACTTCGATCATGACCGGCGCGTCTTGGTCGAGTTTGAGCCGGTAGGTCCGGCCCTCACTGCGAGAAAGTTTGCCGGTACACTCACTGATATCCACTTTCTGGCCGTCTTCACAGGAGTTCTCGAAAGCTACCAGCGGCAGTGAGTAGTCTGCGCCATCCGCCGCCGGAGTGTAGGCAGCCTTCACGGCCGTCGGCTGCACGGCCGCGGGAGCCGAAGGGCGATGTCCGGCGATTTCGCGAATCGCCCACAGCACACCGACCAGCGTCAAGAACATCACCAGAAAGCGAAAAACCCTACCATTTTCCATTCGCATCACCCTGCGCTACCCGGTCTCATCGAAGCAATTTGCAGACACACATTCAGGTAGAAAAGATACGACAAAAAGGCCGTGGTGTCAAGCTGGGGCGGTAACCTTAGTTAAGAATTAACTTGATCTTAATTTGCCGCAATCACGTTCATATCCCCCGGAGGCGGGGCATATGCTCCGTGTCTTGCTGCAAGTTGCAAGGGCCGGTCTCCGGCCTCGCGCTGCCGCACCGATCTGAGTGGCGAGCGGGGGGCGATGGGGCTGGAGACCTTGCTCCGGGTGCCGCGCAAATTACTTTTTGCCCGAACGAACTACCTTACTCGATGAAAATTTAAGACTTCAACAGTTGTTTGAAAGCGAAAGATGCGAAGGAACGAAGCCGACTTTGGCCACCAAGGGCCGTGGGATGATGTGTGCGCGGAGGAGATCGCCTTCCAGGGACGAATATACTAAATACTTGTGCAAATGTCAAGAGAAATTTCGTATTTTTACAACATCCTCGGAATTCCGGCTGTCCCTGGAAAGCCAGAAATCTGAGCTACGGCAGGCCGGGCGGCGTCAGCGCCTTACCGTGCAGAAGGCGGACAATGTGCTGAAGCCCGTGGTCCGGGTTTGGGGGTCCCGGCTTGACTTCAGAGCGCATTGGCCATACATTAAGACAAACGGGTCTTGGATCAGAGGAGTTCTATCATGAGACAGATGCGCTACGGCGTGCTGGCGTTGGCGGCAATAATTGTCGGCTGCACGGAAAAGAACGTCACGAACAACTACGGGCCGACGGATTGGCAGCCGCCGGAGGTGCAGTGGGTGACTCCGCCGGAAGCCGAGGTTCGGGGAACCGTAGGGCTGGATGTCGCGGTGACGGATAGCTCACAGATTGCCGAGGTCAAGTTTTTTGTAAATGGACTCGAGACGAGTGGTATCACCGCGCCGCCGTATCGACTGACGTTGATCACCGACTCGCTGCTTGACGGGGTACATCTCGTGGAAGCGCGGGCACGCGACGAGTACGGCAATCTCGGAGTGAGTCCAATTTTGCGCATCAATGTGGCAAATTCTCTCGCACAGGGACCGCGCTTGATCTGGGTGCCCGATGATTACGCGCGCATTCAAGATGCGATCAATGCCGCGATCGACTTCGATACGATCAGAGTAAGAGATGGCACGTATTATGAGACATTGAATCTGTTCGGCAAGGGGATCTGGCTCGAATCGGAACATGGGCCGACGAGGTGCATATTGGATGCACAACATGCACACAACGCCTGTTTCGCACCGGCCTGTGGAACCGAACTCGTAATCCGAGGGTTAACCATTAGGCACGCAGGCCACACCACCGTTGAATTTGACGATGGTGTGCGGTTCAGATTTCTGAATAATATCGTCCAAGCGGACACAGAGAATGTACTGATCTATCTTCTCCGTACGAGCGGCATGATTCACAACAACCTTCTGATCGCTCGATATGTGGGTCTGCAAATCTGGTCACTTCAAGGAACCGTGTTCAACAATATTTTCGAAGAGTCGGCAGCATATGCCATGTGGAACGCTAACTACGCAGTGAACCCTGTGGTGTATGGATATAACATGTTCTGGCGGAACGAACATGACTACTTCAATTTCGATCCCGGTCCGGGAGATTTGCATGGCGATCCAATGCTCGATCTCCTTTCTGGCCGCTTGTTGACCGGATCGCCAGCGGTTAGTAGCGGGAATCCGACGATTTTAGACAGAGACAGCTCGCGGTCCGACATTGGCCCGTTTGGAGGGCCGTGGGCATATACACAATAAACGGGAACACTGAGGAGGTGTGCTATGTCATGGGGCAATCCGGCCAACACGTACAATCATCAGAACATGGACTCATCCGACGGCGCCCAAGACGCGCGTTTGAGCGTCCGCAATCATGAAGCTCCTGCACCGGACGGGACGTGGCGGGCGGAGATCAAAGAGACGGACCTGCCGAACCGAGGCCTTCAGGCGCTGAAGGTAAACGGTCTGGCCGGGTTTTTTCGACAGGGGCCGGATGGCGAAGTTCACATAGGTGAACGCTGAGGCCGACCTGAACGTCAATGGCAACTCCGTTGTTCTCGCGGCAGCGGCGCGACGGAGAGCCTCGTGAAGTTCGCCAACGATCGCATTGAATTCTGGTTCGGCGGATCGGTTAAGTTCTATATTGACGCAACGGGCGGCCGCAACACCTGAGTGTCTTCCGACTCAAAGATTCTATCTATTGCAAAGCGGCTGTCCGGACGAACCGGGCAGCCGCTTCTATTTTGGTAGGGGAAGATCTCCCCCTTTGATCCCCCCGCAGGATGTGGGGGAGAAGACCAGTGGCGGCCACGAGGGGCAGGCGGCCACGAGGGGCAGGCGGCCACGAGGGGCAGGCGGCCACGCAGGGCCGCCTCTACCCTCGGGAAATGGGCGAGATTAGAACCGATTCCGAGCGGGGCACATCAATGCTCACGAGATGTGCCGCCGCAAAGCCAAGCGCGCGTGCTGCCATGCGGGATCACAACAGCGTCTGCCAGAGATAGAACGTGGCATAGGCGCGGAAGGGGCGCCAGTGCTCGCTCAACTCCTCGACTTCGCGCACGGTGGCTTGACGCGCCAGACCGTATTCTCGCGTAATCGCGTTGCGCAGGCCGATGTCTTCGTACGGGCAGGCATCGGGATCGGCGTGCAGGCGCATCATCGCGTACTCCACCGACCACGGGCCGATGCCACGCAGCGCGAGCAGCGCGCCGCGCATCGCACTCGGCGGACCGGAGCAGAGCGCGGCTTCGTTGAGATCGCCGCTCAGGATCTGCTCCGCGATGCCGAGCGCGTACTCCGCTTTCTGCCGCGAAAAGCCGCAGTCGCGCAGCTGTTGCGGGGTCAAACTGAGCAGCGCTTCGGGAGTGGGAAAGCCTTCGTAGAGTTGGCCGCGCCACGTCACCTGCGCGCCCGAGAGCCGCGTCACACGCGAACGCACGGCGAAGGCGGACTGCACCGACACCTGCTGTCCGATCACGGACCAGAGCAGGCATTCCCAGAGGCTGGCGACGCCCACTACGCGCACGCCGCGAAACCGCCGCACGAGCCGCCGCAACACCTCGTCTTTGCCGCGCCAGCGATAGAACGCGTTCAGCGTCTCGTCCGGCCCGAAGGTGCGCGCCAAGAAATGGGAGAGCTGCTGCTCACGGAGTTTCCAATGACCGCCCTGCACAATCTGAGCTTGCAGCAGATTCCGGCCGGGTTGCGGAGACTTAACCCGGCTCGGCGGCTTACCTCCCCCCTGCCCCCCCCAATCAAGTTGGGGCGGAGCGGAACGGACTTTCACCAGAAAATAGCCGCGGTCATCCCCGAGCAGATGATAGTACGCATCATCGCGGACGGCGTGCAGCGTATCGTTCTCGAAACGACCGATGTAGCGCAAGGTCTGGCGGAAATCGAGGGGAGCGGAGAAGGAGAAGAGCACGGGAATTGGGATCAAGGAACAAGGAACAAGGATCAAGGATCAAGGATCAAACAAGAAGTGCAGGCGGTCTGATGACCGCCCACTGTGATTACTGTTCCCTGATTGCGGCAGGGACACAGTCCCTGCCGGCGAGACAAGGGACGCGGTGGCTACTCCGCGAATGGCAGGTTTGACGAGACCCCCCTTGCCCCCCGTGAACGGGGGCGGGAGAAAGCGAAGCGGGCGGGTCAGCCCACTTCCGCATCTCCCTACTGCTCGGAGTGAGACCCTACAGAGAGCCACGGCGAATTCGTCGTATCAGGAGTGACGCGACGACTTGAGCGTACCTGCATTTTCTTGCCGCAAGTTGTTCAGCGCTGACGCCGGGCTTGACAGTGCGCTGAGAGTTCTGTATGTTGTCTCTATCTACGCTGCCAGCAGCAGTCACATTTGTAACGCTTTCGCTGCAACGATGACACACCGACAATAGCAGACTGCAAGGCAGATTCGACAGAACCTCAACATGATGAAAGAAAATGAACCTCAAACGCAACTCCGTTCACACATGGTGTGTGGTCTTACTCGCCGCGGCGGCCGTTCGCGGTCAAGGCTTGATTATTGACCACACCTGCGCACGCCTGGACCTCGTGCCCCGCGAGACCATTGAAAGCGCGCGAAGCCAGTTCAAATTGACCTACGGGCACACCTCACACGGCAGCCAGATTGTCAGCGGAATGGGAGTGCTGCTCGCGTCCGACACCCTGTACGACTGGTTCAACGACTACAACCATTACCGCTACGGCGCCGGAAACCCCATCGCTCCCGCTGACGAATTGTCGCTGTGGGATTACGTGCCCGACGGCGACCTCGGTAATCCCGACCGCGTGACGTGGGCCGAGCGAACGCGCACCATGCTCTCCAACAGCGACGGCGCCTTCGCGATCTATCCGCACCTGCGCAATCTCGTGATGTGGTCATGGTGCGGACAGGTGAGCTCCGCGACGGTGGCTGATATCGAGAGCTACTTGTCGCTCATGAATCAGCTTGAGATTGACTTCCCGGACGTGACGTTCGTTTACATGACCGGCCATCTCGACGGCAGCGGCGTCAATGGCACCCTCCATCAGCGGAACGAACAGATCCGCGCCTACTGCCGCGCGCAGAACAAAGTGCTGTTCGACTTCGCGGATCTCGAGAGCTACGATCCCGATGGCGAATACTACCTCGATCGTTACGCCAACGACAACTGCGATTACAATGGTGGCAACTGGGCCGTCGAATGGTGCGCGGCGCACCCCGGCGATCCGCTTTGTGCCACCTGTTCCTGCGCGCACTCGCAGTCCCTGAACTGCAACCGCAAAGCCCGCGCGTTCTGGGTGATGCTGGCGCGATTGGCGGGATGGACACCGGATGGCGTCAACGAACTCGTCATCTCCAGGTCACTGGACTCGATCCAGTTGGATTGGACGGCGTCGCCTTGGGCGGCAAGCTATGTTGTATATTCCGCACCGTCGGCGGACGGACCGTTCGCTCCGGATCTCAGCGGCATTTTCGCCGGAACCTCGTGGACCGCACTGCTGCCCGCGGAATCCCGGTGCTATCAGGTGGTTGCCGTGATCGAGTAAGGAGCGTGGCCGGTGCGCACGACCCAGTCCGCGCGATGAACTCAGACGTCTCTCATTAACGACTAAGCGGGCGGCCCATCATGGGTCGCCCGCTGCTCATCGGACTGCCCGATTGGGACCTACGGATTCGTCGCCAGAGCCGCCTCGATCTTCGCCAGATCCGTTCCCTCGACGCGAGCCACGGGTTGACCGTCCGGTCCGAACAGAATCATAGTGGGCGTCGATTCGATGGCATAGGGCTTCAGCGATTCGGCGGAATAATCAAAGATATCGATCTGCGCGACAAACAGGCTGCCGTGCCGCGATGCGAAGTTCCGCAGTTTCGGTTCAAACTCCCGGCAGGCATGACACTGGCGCGACATGAACTCAATCAGGCGCCACTCCCCGCTCCCGCCCAGATTGCTGAGATCGGCGGGCAGGAGCTTCGTCAAGGCGGTCCCAGACTGCGCCAGCGGCGACAGTTCCGCGCGATTCACCGAGAAGAAGTTCATCGCCGGCTGCGTCACATCGAAGCGCAGACCCGTCGTGAGAATGCTCTGCGACATCAACTGACCGCCGTTAATGAAATAGTACAGCGGGAACTGCATGGAAACATCCAACTGAACCCCCGCCGCGGAGAACGTCACTTCCGGAATTCCGTAGAGCCACTCCCCGCCGGTGTTCCCGACCATAACCTGCTGGTCCACATCGTGCCAGGACTTCAGATATGCGGAGGACAGGCCAGCCGACACGCGATCACTGAATCGATAGCGCAAGCCGAGTTGAGATTGCACTTCGTTGGAGTAGCGATAACCATAGACGTTTTCGCCGCCGGAGACTCGCCCCGCCACTGTGGCCGTGGTCGAGAGCCGGCCATGCCACGCTCCGCCGGAGACGCCCCAGACCGGATCGACCGTGCCGTACCCCGTCTGCAGCACGGGATCACGGGAAATGCCGTACCCCCAGTCGTGATCCGGGTTCGCATCGCCGGTGGGTAATCGCGCGCCGGCCGTAAGCGCCAAATTCATCCCGCGTCCCATCGACGTGAACGGCAGGTAGGTTCCGGCGACAATCAAATCACCGACCCCGCTGAAGTGCCGGAAATAGCGATCTCCGCTCGTCAGATCCTTCTTCGGCGAGACGATTCGACGATAGGGCACGAGCGCGGCGACCCGCAGTCGCGAGGACAGCGCGTAACTGCCCGACAATGTCAAGGTCGAGAACTCCGTCGCCTCTTCCTTTGGATTGGCCGTGATCTCGACACCGCGCCGGGCATGATTCAGATACTCGTACTCGTAGTCAATTCCGAATTCCGCTTCTCCAACACTGAAACCGCGAGCCGCTTGAAACCTCCCGACCGGGAGATTCGGTGACGCTCACTTCACTTGCCCGAAACCGGGCGAAGCGGTGACCACAACCAGCAACAGTAAAGACAGACTGACTCTACTCATGATGACCCTCCGTTTCAGTGACGAATCGCCTCTTGCGTGCGGCGCGAACCGATTCTGCTCAATCTGACCGAAGTTAAGGAGAAATGATCCGTGATGCAAGCTCCAGTCCGCGAGCGTTTGATTGAGATATTGCGATATGCTTACTCCAGTTATCGAATAATGTCGTCGTCATTTCACCGCAAACAAGTCGAGGCGGCCACGCAGGGCCGCCTCGACTTATCCCGGGACTCGAGTGCTGATTCTTACTTCGTGTCGATGGCGACGAAGGTCTTGACTCCGCCGCGAATGATGCGGAAGAGCACGGCCTTGTTGGCATCCTTCAAACTCGATGCGATGTCGCGGAAGTCACTGACGGAATCGACAGTCTTGCGGTCGATCTCGATAATCACATCGCGCTCCTGCAACTTCTCGGCGGCCTTGCCATCGGCATCAACATCCGTCACGACGACGCCAAAGGTGCCGTCGAGTTCCAGTGCTTCAGCCAACTGCTCGGTCACCGGTTCGACCGTGATCCCCAGCCACTTCTCATCGGTCTTCTGTGATTCCGGCTTCTCACCGCCTTTGCCGAGGAACGTCGCCAACTTGGCACGGTCGCCGAGCGTGAAGGTCAAGCTGCGGTTGTCACCGCTGCGCCAGATGTCGCAATTTACTTTCTGACCGGGGGTGTGATCCGCGACGAGCATCCGGAACTTGTCCACGTCGTCCACGTCTTTACCGTTGAACTTGGTAATCACGTCGCCGTCCCGCAGGCCGCCTTCATCGGCGGGCTTGCCCTTCTCCACCATGTCCACCCAAATGCCCTTGCCGTTTTCGGGGAAACCGATGGCCGAGCGAATGTCATCGGTCAGCGGAGCCGGACGGATGCCAAGATAGCCGCGGGCAACCGCGCCATTTTCGCGCAGCTGCTTGACGACCTTCATGGCCATGTTGATCGGAATCGCGAAGCCGATGCCCTGACCCGACGGATTGATCGCCGTGTTCACACCAATGACTTCACCGTGAATATTGCAGAGCGGACCGCCCGAATTACCGAAGTTGATCGAGGCATCCGTCTGAATGAAGTTCTGATAGGCCGGACCGCCACCCTGAATCGCGAGATTGGAACGACCTTCAGCGGAAATCACGCCGACCGTCAATGTCCAGTCGAGACCGAGCGGATTGCCCATGGCAATGGCCCAATCGCCGATGCGCAGCTTCTCGGAATCCCCGATCAACGCGACCGCGGTGGCATCGAACATATGATCGACCTTGATCACCGCCACGTCGGTCTCCGGGTCGGCGCCCACCACCGTGGCCACATATTCCTTGCCGTCCAGTACCTTGACCGACAACTTGTCGGCATCTTCGACCACATGATTATTCGTCAGAATGTAGCCGTCGCGGCTGATGATAATTCCGGAGCCGGTCGCCGGTGAATGATATTCCTTCTTCTTGGAATGCGGGCGGGGAGTGTTCTCCTGATCCCCTTCACCCTGACCGCGCGGATGGAACCACTCCCAGAACGGGGAGTCCCGGAAGAGATCCGGCATGTCTCCGCCACCGAACGTGATCTTGCGGTCCGAGGTGATGTTCACGACGGTCGGCGAGACGCGTTCGGCCACGGCGACGAACGGACTTTCACCGTCGTTGTTCACCAGCGGCGCAGAGACCGCATTGTAGCCGACGTTTACAGGGCCGGCGACGCCTTGCGCAGTGCTGGACTCCGTCCAGTTCAACTTCGCGGTCAGTAAGACTCCGGCCAGAATGCCGACCAGCAACACTCCGCCGGTGACCACTAAATTACGATTGCGATGGGATTTCGTTGCGGACATATCGTTACTTACTCCTTGGAATCACACTGAATTCGAGTGCAAGATCGCGGCCAATGTTCCACCCACCGCGAAACCGGCAGCACTGAATTGTCCCGGTTGCCTTGTGCTACATGCAATAAACTGAGCAGCGTGGAGGAGGTTCCCCTGAAGCTATATCGGTGATGTTTGTGATAGTATGTGATAATTGACCTCAGGGCTATGATGTGCAGCCTTGCGGGTAATTTGCGGATTCCGACGGCCCTCCACTGCCCCCTACACTGCCGGGTCGCCATCCCGCCGCCGCAAGCCAAGCCGTTTCCCGTTGCAGGGCCGTGATTTTGCCGAGCGGCTTGTGAAGCTATTCACGGGGCACGGGCTTTGCAATCCGTGAAGTTTCAACTATCACCGTGTTCCAAGGCACGGATTCCACCTGATTCGACAGGGAAAAATTTCCGGAGGCGGCAATGCTCACGCGATACTTTTGGTTAGGTCTGGTGCTCGCAGTCGCGGCACTGATTTTCATCGGCTGTCCCAAGAACGAAGATGAGAAGGAGCCGGATCCGACGCCTTCGATCACACTCACGGCGCCCAATGGCGGTGAAACGCTGAGTGCCGGCACGACGACGACGATTACCTGGATCTCGACGGACGTGACGCACGTGACGCTGCAGTATTCGAGTGACGGCGGCACCACCTGGAACGATATTGTTATCCATCAGGAGAACGCGAACTCGTACGCGTGGGGCGTGGTGAGCGCCGTGGCTCCGACCTGCCGGATCAAGGTCAGCGATACCAATCATCCCGAGGTGTTTGACGTCAGCGACGGCGACTTCACGATTCTGGCCGCGGTCGTCCCCGACAACGGCAGCGGGCCGGTGGAATCCGACTCGTCCGGCGTGATCACGACTCCGGCAGGAGCGCGGATCAGTGTGCCGGTGGGTGCGGTACCGCATCTTGAAGACGGCAATCCCGCGACCGTCGTCTTCTCCATCGAACGACCGAATGGAATCACCGCGGCGGTGCCGGCCGGAGAAACACAGGCCACGCAGGTCTATCGCTTCGGCCCGGAAGGTTTCGTGTTCGCGGAGCCGGTCGAAATCGCGATTCCGGTGGACGGCAATCCTGATCCGGGAAACGTAGCGATCTACCGCATTAACCCCACGACGGACAGTCTCGAATACTACGGCGGCCGCTATGACGCCGAAACGCATACGATCATCGCGCAGACGGCCAGTCTATCGACGTGGTTCGGCACGTGGGCGCCCGCGCGCAACACCGCGGCGGGGTGCCTGCAAGTCACGAACCTGTCGAACTCCTGGCTGCGGATCTGCGTCGAGACCTACGCTCTGACCTACCCGGAATTTGACAACGGCCTGATGCCGCAATACGGACTGGGCGGACTCTGGGCGCCGCCGGGAACCATCGGTTGGGCCAGCGAGGGCAAGCTGTTCATGCCGCAGGGGTCGTACCACCTGTGTATTCAGCACCGGGATTCCTTCTGGCCCTACAACTACTCGCATACGTTCACAGACGTGACGATCAATCAGCCGTGGCACTATTTCGATCACCCCAATTGCAGCGTCAGCTACACCAGCGGCAGCACGACGCTGCCCGATACCGGCATGTGCGTCTGTATTCCGACACCGACGATTCCGGTGGGCACCGGCGCCGTGCAGGTCACGCTCACGTGGTTCAATGAACACCCGCTCGACCTGGATTTGTGGGTGACGGAGCCGGGCGGCGAGCGTTGCTTTTACGGCCACGATGTGACGTCCACGGGCGGCACGCTGGATCGCGATAATCTGTGCGGAAACTACATCAATGGCCGTCCCGAAAATATCTTCTGGGCCACGAATCCACCGGTCGGTGAATATATCGTCGAAGTCGATTGGTACAGCGACTGCGGCAACGGACTGGGCGCGCAGGCGTTCCAAGTGCGAACCGTGGTGCAGGGCAATACGCGGACGGAAACGAGCTCGATCGATCCCAACCAGACCGTGGAAGTCCTGCGCTACACCGTGACCGGAGCGGGACCGCAATTCCTGCCGCCGCGGACGGAGCCGCGCGTCGTGGAGAATAAGGTGCCAAAGGGCTAAGCGGCGGAAGACCGCCACTGATTCCGGGCGGGTAACGCGCGTGTCCGGCGCTAAGATGCCAGCGGGAACGGTGCGCTAACCCGCCTCAGCGTAGAGACCCCTCGTGAACCGATAGGGTGACTGAATGACAAGCGGGCGGCCTGAATCAGGTCGCCCGCGTTGCTTTGTTCGATTCTACATGCCTGTGAATGGACAACAAGTCCCGCCGTCCGCGACGCTTCATTAGCTATGCTGCACGTCCTCCCGAGCGGGGCACGTGCCGCACATGCCGCCGCCGCGTGCAAGACCTCAACACTCCTGACCGTCCAGTTTTTTGGGTACACTCCACTCTGATCTACTCATGGGTCAGCTTCAGGGAGTGGGCGCCGCTTCAGAGTCATGCTGAGACCGTGAGCTAATCACTCGGTATCATCTAACGACGTACAACGGGAGAGCGAGACTGAAAGCGCCGCTCTCAGCCCTGCAAATGTATGCCCCACTCGCAAAACGGGCAGTATCAATGAATATCCGATGCCTGCCTGGTTGAAAGCGTGTTTGTAATACGTTAGCCACCTGCTCACCAAGAACATTGAAGAGCTTGAATGTCAGGAGGTCACCAGAACTCGTTTCAAACTCGATTGTGGCGACGCCGTTCAGCGGATTCGGATAGATGCTGAGAATTCGAAGCGAGCTGGGTGTGGGGGAGCGCTCGCGGGGACTGTCGCTGGCCTCACTCGCAGTCTTGACGACATAGACATCCCAGTTGCCACCGGTGCCAAGTACACCACCAGCCATCGCAATCTCCCCGGTTGCGTTGATCGCGAGACCTCCCCATCCGTGTTCGACGGCATCCGTACCATAGTTGCGCGACCACAGGCTGTCACCAAGACTATCGAGTCGCAATAGAAAGAGATCCGGGTTGGCGATGTTCCCCGAGTTGTTCGACCCCGCCAGCATCAGACCGCCATCTTCGGTGAGCGCGCCGCCCCACGCCGCCTGTTGGCCGATACCTCCGTAAGTTCTGGAACTGCGCGCTTCCCCATTGCCGGCTATACGGGCGATGAAGATCTCCGTGTCGAAGCTACTATCCACTTCGACCCATCCGCACACGAACACTCCATTCTCCCTGTCGGCAACGATCGCCTCTGAATACGCTGTGAAGTCGCCACCATCGATGACAGCCGACCACAAGGAGTCCCCGTCGCTACTGATCTTCAACACATAGTAGTCGAAGGGATCGTGTACACGCGCGCTGATGACATATCCCCCATCACGAGTTTGGCAGATGCCGCTGACATAATACACGTCTCTGCGACAGTAGTCGTGCGTCCAGAGAGCGGCCCCGAACTCATCCGTGCGGATGACCGTAATCTGAGGACCGGCGGGACCGCCGGTCCCATCGAGTGCGAGCGCGAAGCCGTCAGGACTCGCCAAGCAAAGTGCCTGAATGCGCTCGTTCTCTGTTTCCTCATACCGGCGAGTCCATAGCGTGTCGCCATCGCTATTCACTTTGGCCAGAACGGGTACACCGAATGGAGCGTTCAACCAGCCCGCGAGCAGTGATGAACCGTCGTTCAGTGCCTGAACGGCCATTATCCAGCTCAGGATCTCCGGCTCGTAACCGCGAGCCCAAAGCAATTCTCCTTGCGAATTCAAACGTGCACAGAAACCTCCTGGTGTTTCAGGACTATGGGACCAACCCACGATGACAATCGCGCCCGAACTGTCTACCCCGACTGCGTTTACGAAATCGTCGCGACTTCCCCCAAATGTCCGCGTCCACAGCGTGTCGGGAGGCTGGGCGGAACAAGTCGCAATCGCCCACAACAAAACACACCTCGCCGCGGAGCGCAGCAAGGTGTCGAAGATGGTTCGTCGAGGTGTGGGCCGTCCGTCAGGAACGGCGAGAATGTTCGGCCGGAAGATACTCATGGTCGGCATGTCAAACCTACTTCCGTTGGGCCCCCCAAGTG
The DNA here is from genome assembly GCA_016214895.1 of candidate division KSB1 bacterium. Taxonomy (NCBI): domain Bacteria; kingdom Pseudomonadati; species Candidatus Zhuqueibacterota bacterium. The sequence goes on along the minus strand of JACRMR010000003.1, from coordinate 8,407 downwards.
CTCTTGAAGGAATATAGCAAGGCGGAGCAGCAGAGTCAAGTTGGCGGGAGGGGGGGAAGGACCTGCAAGCTGAAACTCAGAATGAAGGCCCGCTTTTGTCTCACCATATCAAAATTTGGGGGGAGAGAGAGCCGGACCCCAATTCCGGCGGGCTCGGGAGACTTTGCCCGGGGTGAAATGGCAACGGGCGGCCTGAATCAGGTCGCCCGCTGTCGTTGCACAATTCGGGGCAGGCCAGGGGACCTGCCGCGGCGATTCCAAGCCTCGGGTCGCACTGCCGTGCGGGCTTGTTGCCGAGATGATTTCGCCGAGGCACCCGTCCCGGGGTGCCCGGAATCTGAGAAGAAACTGACAAATTCGATGAAGACTGGGGCCCTACTCGCTCCGATTCCGGCGGGGTGAGGGCACCCCGCTCGGCGGATTTTGGTTTGGGCAACAAACCCATGCGACGCTCCGGAACTTACTTCATCAAGATCATCTTTTTCTGATCGCTGAAGCCAGCGGCTTCCATGCGACAGACGTAAATGCCGGTCGGCAGATTGCTGCCGTCAAACGAGACGACGTGCCGGCCTGCTTGCAAGGTACGATTCACGAGCGGCGCGACTTCCTGTCCGAGCAGGTTGTATACCGCCAGCCGGACCAGACCGTCCACCGGCAGGTCGAAAGCAATACTCGTTTCCGGATTGAACGGGTTCGGGTAGTTCTGATGCAGCGCGTAGTCGCTCACCGGGGCGTTCGAGAAACTCGGAGCCGTGGAGAGCGCGCCCAACACGCGGCGCGTGCCGCCGAGACTGACCGCGATCAGCGTGTAGTGATAGGTGGTCCCGTTGAACACATCGCTGTCGGTCCACTGATAGTTGCGGGTCGAGGTACTCGTACCGGCACCGGGCGTGCGCGAGACGAGACTGCCGTCGCGCTCGATTTCAAACGCCTCACTCTCCGTTTCCGCAGCCGTACTCCAGCGCAGCGTCACCTGGCCGTCGGCGCGCTCGGCGTCAAAGCCCGTCAACTCCACGTCGAGAATGCGGTCGTAGCTGAACTCCAGACAGACGCAGTTCAAATATCCTTGTTCCAGAGTGGCGTCATCGCGGGCTACAAACAGCCAGGTGCCGTTGGCGGCATGCTCAACGACCGCGCTCAATAGCTCTTCCGGGCGGTAGCTGCCCGCGAACGGGGCGAGTCCAGAGCCAATGGGCGTCGCCGCGCCGTCATCGAACAACGTGCCGGTGTAATTGTCGCCCGCGCCGCCGCGGCTGTTCGCCAGCATGATCGTATCCGCCCACGGGGTGACCAGCCAGAGATCCAGATTGCTGTCGTGCGAATGCGTGAGCGTCAAGCGTACGTTGAGGTCGGTGATGTGATAGGGGATTCCGACTTCGATCGGGTAGCTGACCGTGGCCTGGTCGGGGAGCGGTCCGACGCAGGGACCCGCACAGTGCTGAGCCGGGACGGAAACCGCCGGACAGGCCGGCGGATCGCCCGACGCGACCTTCAGTATGTAGGGCTGGCTGCCATTGCAGTTGACTCGAATCCAGTAAGTGCCCGCCGCAAGGCAACCGAGATCGCCGATCGCATCCGCGGAGCAGCCCTCTTCATCGTAATCGCCGAGGCGCACAAGATTGTTGCAGTTCGTGCCGACGAACACGGAGAAGCGGCCATCCACTGGGGAATCGGGCGGATTCAGCGGATAGACTCCCGAGATGCAATGACCGAATTCGCGGCCACCGCAGAAGATGCGCACACTGCGGGAAGTCGTGAGCGCGAAGCGGAACCAGTCCGGAGTCGAGCCGTTCGAGCTGTCCGCCAAGAGCGAGTCGTTCTCCGCTATCACCTCGGCGGTCTGGCAAGTCGCGTGGTTGACGGCAGACTCATTCCGCGGGCAGGGCACACAGGTCATTTGAAAATCAAAAGCCGCATTACTGACCATCGAGGTCGAAGTGCCGATATGGAAGAAGTACAGAACCCCAGCAGTCAGGTCCGCGCTGAAATAGGTGGTCGAGCTGGCAGGCTCGCCGCAATCGATCGAAACCGGGGTCGAGGCGGAACCGTTGCTGACGCCGTCCGCACAGCACCCGCCCTGCATGATTCGCATCGCGGCCTGCCGACCGTAGCCCCGCACAAGGAACTGATAATTGCCCGTAGCCGACGGCGTGAACGAGTAGAAGACCTCGTTGTACGGCATGGCAACCGGCGAGTTGCAATCGTCATCAAGGTCAAAAGTGCCGGCATCCGTAAACGGGCAGCCCGGGATCACCGTCGCCGTCGCGCACGTGCCGCCGCCATTGGCAAAAGCCGCCGTCAAGCCACCGATCATGAGACACAAAGCGAAGTACACAAATTTCATCAGATCCTCGTTCTCTCCCAACATTGTGGGTCAATAGAGGTGACACCAGCATGATCATCTATTCGTCAGTGCGGGGCAATATACGCTCGCTGCTTTGAGAGCGCAATGAAATCGGGCTCACTTTCTTGCTCACTTCTCTATGAAAATACTTACTCTAAGGATTATTAAGTATAGTGAGCAGAATCCCTACAGCTTCGATTAGGGTTGCTGTAGCCAATTGCTGTGGATAAGCGGGGTGTCGAGGTGGATAAGTGCGCGAGGGCGTCAGGCCGAACCGACCCTGAACCGGGCAACGGGACGGTAAGCGGACGGGAAGACCGTGAAATAGCGTGATTGACCCACAAGATTGTGAACTATTTCTTAACTCGCCTTGACATCGGAGGCATGGCAGGCTATATTGAAAGTGAACCGGATATGTACCGGTGGTGCCTGCGAACCGAAGCCCGTCCCGAGGAGCATATGTTTACGCAAATCAAGGCGATGCATGCCGTCGCCCTCCTGTTGGTTCTGTCTGCCGCAGGTCTGGCCGCCCCGCGTCAGTGTGTGCTCGCCGAGCACTTCACCAACACGAGTTGCGGACCTTGCGCCACCTACAACCCCGGCCTGCATTCCGTGCTGAACAGCATGACCCGCGACACGGTCATCAAGATCAGCTGGCATGTCTGGTGGCCGGGCACCGGCGATCCCTTTTATGTCTTGAACCCCAATGAAGTCGCAGCGCGAGTGAACTACTACGGGGTGACAGGCGTGCCGGATATTTACATGGACGGCGTGCTGAATCCCGCCATGAACGACCCGACCGCCATCCGAAGCGACATCCGGAGCCGCGCCGCCATCTCCAGCCCGTGCAGCATGCAGCTGTGGGCCGCCCCGTCCGGCGCGACCGGCGTACACTACCTGATCCGGGCGACGGCCGACCAGAATATGAACAGCGGCAGCTATCGCATGTATGCGGTGCTGGTCTCGGACCTCATCAGCTATTCCGCGCCGAATGGCGAGACCTCGTTCCCGGAGCCGTTCCGCGATGCCGCGCCGAATGCTGTGCCGGGACAGCCGTTTTCGATAACGACCGGACAATCCTATGAAATCGAGGGTGTGATCGCCCGCGACGCATCCTGGGGACCGGAGAACCTGTCCGTGATCGGGTTTGTGCAGAATGCCTCGAATCAGGACATCGCACAGACCGAGTGGGCGGATGTCGTTGCCACGAGCGGTTCGATCACGCTGGGAACGCCCAACGGCGGCGGCGCCTACTTCGACGGCGAGACGCAGGACATCCTGTGGAGCAGCGCCAGTTTCAGTGAAAACGTGCGGATTCAAATCAATCGTGCTTTCCCCACCGGCAGTTGGGAGTCCATCTCCGACAACACGGCCAATGACGGCGCGTACACGTGGTCTGTGACCGGGCCGACGACCACCACAGCGCGCATCCGAGTCACCGGCACCGCGCACCCCCTCGTCGGTGATTCGTCTGAAACGGACTTCGAAGTTGGCCTGCGTCATATCCAGGTGCTGGCGGCCAACGGCGGCGAGCTGTGGTACACGCAGATCCCTTATGAAATCCGCTGGTCCTCGAACGGCATTACGGGTAACGTCAAGATCGAACTTCGGCGCGCCAACACCGGCCCCACCGAAATCCTCGAAGCCGCGACGGCCAATGACGGCTCGCACTTCTGGACCCCGGTCGGACCGGTCACACCGTTTGCCCGGCTGATCGTCTCCAGCCTTGATTTCGCCGGGATCGTGGACTCCTCGGATAACGTCTTTGTCATTCTCGATCAACCCAATTCCGCGCCGCTGTTGGAGCACGATGCGCTGCACGATCAGTTGCCCGGCAATGTGACCCTGACGGCCATCGTGGCCGATGACTATCCGGGGTTCAGTACACGGTTGTTCTACCGACTCATGCCCGGGACGGTGTTCGATTCCGTCGCGATGGCCGCGACGGGCAATCCGGACGAATTTGCGGCGACACTCAGCTTGAGCGCGGGACGCTGGGAGTACTTCGTGCGCGTGGTGGATTCGCATAATGCCGTCTCGCTCACCGATCTATATGCGTTCGAAGTCGGCGCGGCAGGAGCCGGCATGATCGCCTACGACGATGGGACGGCCGAGGCCAGTCAGTGGGGATTTGATACCGGGTTGCAATGGGCGGTGAAGTTCGATGCGCCTCAGACTCCCTACGTCGTCGAAGGCGCGTTGATTGGAATCTCCGCGGCGAGTCCGGATCCGCGGCATCAGCTGCTGCGTGTTCAACTGCTGAATGTCGATGGCGGCGGAATGCCGGGGAGCCTGATTCTCGAAGAAACGGTCGGCAGCATCGGCAATGTGATTGGCGGGATTCCCGGCAATCCCGATAATTTCACGCGAGTACTGTTCCGCGATGAAACCGGCGCGCCGCCGGTAGTGAATGGAGCGTTCTGCGTGGCCGTGGCCAACCCCAACTCGGGGGCGTACGAGTCCATCCTGCATGACACGTCGAGTGCGCGACAGCACCGGTCCTTTGTCTATGTGCCGTGCGACACGCAATGGCACAACGAGAACGAGGGAATCGAGCAGTGCAGCCCCGGTAACCGCATGATCCGCGCCACGGGCTTCGCCCTCCTGCCGCCGACCGTGACGGCGATTCGCGTCGGCGCCGATATCCGGCTGCGCTGGAACTCCACGCAAGCACCGTACTATCACGTCTGGAGCGCGAGCACGCAAGGCGGCCTGTATAGCACATTTGAGGGCAGCGCCACGGACACCGTCTTTCTGGATCTCGGAGCGATCAGCCAGGGGCTGAAGTTCTACACGGTGCAAAGCTCGACCACTCCGTGAGAAACGCGCCGGATTAAGCGATCTACTACTCTGCAAGAGGCGGCCACGCAGGGCCGCCTCTGCTACTCACAGACACACCTATGAACACGCACCTGTTGGGAGCAGCGCGATTTCTGGCGCTCGCGGTCTTGGTTTCGGCGATCGGGCACAACGCGGCGTTCGCCGCGGTATCAGGAATCGTGACGGATTCCACGAGTGGACTTCCCGTCGCTCAAGCCTGGGTACGATTCGGTTCCATCGACTCGATTCAGACCAACGGCGGTGGAGCGTACTCGCTGTCCACCGTCGGCGCCGGCACTTATGAAACGGTCGTTCGCCGCGCGAACTACCTGAATCGACGTCAGACCGTGACGCTGGCTCCGGGCAATAACACGGTGGATTTTCAGCTGGTCGCGATGACCGCGTCGGTCAACCCGGTGGGCTGGTGGACATTTGAAGATGCGGCGCATCCGACCTACGCGCAGGTCGGCAACGATCTTGTCCTGCAGGGCACCCACAGTGTAATCGCCGGACCCAACGGCAGCGGTGCGATTAACATCGGCGTCGGCAGCTACTACCGCTGCTATCACGATATGCCGGCCAATGGCGGCAGCGCGAGTTGGGTCAACGAGTTCTCGATCGTGATCGACTTCCGGGTCGCGCAGTTAGGACGCTGGTACACGTTCTACCAGACCAGCATCACGAATGCCAACGACGGTGACGCTTTCATCAACAGCGGTGGCAATATCGGCGTGGGCGTGACCGGCTATTCGGCGTATGCGACGGTGCCCAACGAATGGTACCGGCTCGTCATCTCCGCCGACTTGGGCAGCAGCTACCGCTACTATCTGGACGGCGCGTTGCTGCAAGACGGCGGGGCGCAGGTTTTGAATGGCCGGTTCGCGCTCAACCCGGCCAACAACGGCAATCAAGTGCTGTTCTTCGCCGATGAGAACGGCGAAGATAACCCCATTGACATCGCACAGGTGGCCATCTACGACGTATCGCTCTCCGGCGCACAAGCTGCCGCACTGGGCGGATACGGACACGTGATCAGCAATCCGGCCGATGTGATGACGCCATATTTGCAGTCGCCCGCTCCGACATCCATCATGATCAGTTGGCATTACCAACCCTCGACGCAGACGGTTGTCGATTACGGCCTGACCGAGGGCCTGGGGTTGACTGCCACCGGAAGTGCGCAAACCATCGGCGGAACGGCCGTGTGGCACACGGTATCATTAACGAATTTACAACCGAATACCACCTACTTCTACCGCTGTCGCTCGGACACGGCCAGTACACCGGTGACCCGCTTCCACACGCCTCCGGCCCAAGGGACTCGATCCGGCACGCTGCGGTTCATGCTCATCAGCGACTCCCAGACGAACATTTCCCGGAGTACTGAGGTCGCCAATGCGATGCAGCAGACGCTGCTCAATCGCTTTGGCGCGTCCTATGCCGACTCCATTCAGTTCGTGATGCACTGCGGTGACATCCTCGGCAACGGCCTGAGTCTGGCGACGTACCAGACTGAGTATTTCCTGCCCTTCCGCCAGCTCAATCAGAGCATTCCGTTCATGGTGTCGATCGGCAATCACGAAGGCGAGTCGTCCTACTTCTACGACTACATGAAGTACGACGATTTCGCCGGACCGGAAGGCGAGCGCTACTATTCTTTCGCGCTGGGACGCGTGCTGTTTATTGCTTTGAATAGTAATACGCAAGGCACGACGCAGGCCAATTGGCTGAATACGAGGCTCGCGCAGGCGCAGAGCGATACGACGATTGACATGATCTTCGTCTCCACACACCATCCCGGACACAGCGAGGTCTGGCCCGACGGCAACACGTCGTGGACGCTGAACACAATCCTGCCGATGCTGGAAGGCTATTCCAAAGCGGCGATGATCAGTTTCGGGCATTCACACAACTACGAGCGCGGCGCGCGAGCTAACGGCAATCTGCGTACGCTGGTATGCGGGGGCGGGGGAGGATCGCTGGATCGCTGGCGGATGTACGCGAACCAGACGGACTACCCGGAGGTTCATCGCGCCTTCGACTACAATCACTATGTGCTGGTGGAAGTCGATCTGGCCAATCACCGCTATGCAGCGACGGCCTATTCGCTGGGCAACAGCAATATGCCGATGGCCGATGTGCCGTTCGATCACTGGGAACACAGTGTCGGAGCGGCGGCTCCGGCAGCCCCGTTGGGAGTCTATCCCACGGGGGAAGTGTTCGGTTCGATTACCCTGATCGCGACCGCGCCGGGCGGCCCCGACACCGTCCAGAGTTCGCAGCTTCAGCTCACGGCCACTCCCGGCAGCTATGCCGCGCCGCTGATGAACCTCACGCGGGATTTCGAAAACTACTATTACGACAGCGGCGCGCCAAATTACACGCCGATCGACCGCAATGCCGGGATTCAACTGGATCGGTTCGGCCCGGTGGACAGTCTGCTGGACGCCGGGCAGGATTACGGCTGGCGAATTCGCTTCCGCGACTCCAATCTGAATTGGTCGCCGTGGTCGGACGAAGAGGTCTTCATCTGGTACGGACCGGACAGCATCAGTGTGCAGCCACCGCTGCAACTGACTGCTTTGGCCAGCGGACCCCACATGTCGCTGCGTTGGCGGCGTCCCGCGGGCAACGTGGCGGCGTATCGGGTCTATCGCGACGTGGCCGAGAACGGCTCGTTTGTGGATCTGATCGCCGAGGTGACCGACACCCTGTGTGTGGACAGCAATGCGCTGGCGCACGCGACATTGCGCTACCACTACCTTGTCAAGACCGTATGGCCGTGATGAACGCTTCGCAGAACTGAGTTGCCGAGATCAGAATCCCCCTCCTGCTCCGCGTGAACGGAGGGGACACGAAGAAAGCGGGCGACCCGATTGGGCCGCCCGCTGTTGTTTATTCAGGTTCCGGCGGGGAAACGGCGGGGCGACGCACTCGGCCCCTACCACCCCGCTTGAATTACTTCATCAGCAACATCTTGTGCTGCGCGCTGAAGCCGTTGGTCTCGAGGCGGTAGAGGTACATGCCGCTGGGCAGATTCGCCGCGTCGAACGTCACGACGTGACGGCCAGCGTCCATGCTGCCATTCACCACCGCCGCCACTTCCTGGCCCAGCGTGTTGTAAACCTTCAGACTCACGAACCCGGCGTCCACCATGTCGAACACAATGCTCGTGGACGGATTGAACGGATTCGGGAAGTTCTGCGCGAGCGCGTACTCCGTGATCACGGCGGCGTTCAGGCT